>NZ_JBHJZH010000006.1:0-32037 GCF_042270935.1 Pseudarthrobacter sp. NPDC055928 | reverse complement strand
ACCCAACCCCACCCCCCCCCCCCCCCCCCCAACCCACCCCCCCCCCCCCCCCCCCCCCCCCCCCCCCCCACCCCCCCCCCCCCCCCCCCCCCCCCCGCGCCCCCCCCCCCCCCCCCCCCCCCCCCCCCCCCCCCCCCCCCCCCCCCCGGGGCCCCCCCCCCACCGCTCGGCTGACAAACTGACCTGCGCACTAGCCTGCCCGGCGTGCCCCAAATGGTGAACTCGGCCGCCGGGGGTTTCAGCATTGACCTGTTAGCCCTCGGACAGAGTTAATCATCGGGAATCCAAGCGATCGCGACGTCCCGACGACTCCGTGGACATCCAGGCCATGTACACCTCTCCGGTGAGACCGAGAACCCAACAAGTATCCGATTCATCGATTGGCATAACCATGCGAAATAACGAACCGGAAGTAACTGAGCACGTCGAACACAACGTTTACTCAATCCCGATAAGAGTCTTCGAAGCTGAGCGTCGCGATGAAAGCCTGTCCGAAGCAGTCGGCAGCCTCATGCAGGCGGCCACGGCGACGAAGTGTGGGATTCTCGTAACCCGCCACCGCTACGACCTCTACAGCGCGGTGGTCAGCTCAGATGTACCCCACGGCCTCATCCGTGAGATCAGCCAAATATAGCTTCGCACCGTTGCGTAGAGATTGAAGAAGCAGGCGCCTCATCAGTAGGGCACCGTCTCAGTCCAGCGCGCCTGTTCACTAGTGAAGAAGGAACCCATGGCCAGCACGCCGAACCGACTGCGGTCGGGCCAAGGGGAGCGTTTTGTGACTGAAAAGTGCCGCGTCCTGTGACGGCGAACGCTTCGCCAGGACAGCTGCAGGAAAGAGACGGAGACCCTTCTCAGGTTGGAACGACAGCCCGTGAACCGGGCCGTGAGGCACCTTCGATTCCCTTCACCTGTGACGACGACTGCGAGTTCTGCCGAGGACCGGAAACAGACTGAAGGTCTCATCGGCCTTCCGCCCTAAAGGGGGCCTATATTCCCCGGAACCTCCCGTCGCTCGCAACACGGGAGGTTCCGGTACCACTTGGAATCCTTGGAACACACATATCAGAGGCTTAGAAGGGCGCAAACACGCATGGGTGCGTTCTCTTATCTCGCCGCATCGGTCCCAGCGAGAATGGCGAATTTCGGTGCTGCCGTAGCGCTACCTATTCTTGCGATCCAACAATTTGACGACGTCACCATTGGTGGACTCCTTGTTGCCGCCACCCTGGGCCCAAGCGTCCTGGCCGCGCCACTGGCAGGAGTGATCCTGGATCGTGCCCGCCGGCCAGGATCCGTTATTGCTGGAGCTGGACTGATAACAGCAACAGCCTTGGCGACCGCTTCCCTTATCGGGCCGATACCGCTGCCTGTTGTACTTCTCACCCTGGTCGCGGCTGGGGCGGCGACCCCTTTCTACATGGGGGGACTGTCGAGCTTCATCATCAGTGTGGTTCCCGATGTTCGCAGAGCGTTCGCGTATGACGCCCTTTCATACAATGCCTCTGCCGTAGCCGGACCGGCGGTTGTGGCCGTCTGTGCATCATTCTTGCCCGCTCACGTTTCGCTTATCGTGCTGGCCGCAGCTGCCGCGCTGGGATCTGCGTGCGTCCGTGCCATCGGCCTACGCCCGCACGCGCAGGCAAGGAGTTCTCCTTTTGAAGCGATCAAAGCTGGTCTACAAAGAATTTCCGGGCACAGGCAACTGGCGCTAGTTACCGCTTCCTATTCCTTGAGCCAATTAGGGCAAGGGGCTTTGGCAGTTGCCGCGGTGGCCCTTTCATTGGAAAGGGCCGGGTCACCGAGCGAGGGGGCCGCATTGGTCACTTCTTTCGCGCTTGGCAGCCTTCTGGGAGCCATCTTCGAGACCGTATGTCCCACACGGCGCCGCCCTCACGTCGTCATGACGGCCAGCTTCTTCGCGACTGGCCTCCTGACTCTCGCCGCCGCGTTGGACACAGGAACCGTGTGGACCAGTATTGCCATCGGATTGGCCGGAATATTCACCGCACCTGCTACAGCGGCAATGCTATTCCTACGCAACCGTCACAGTCCGCCACACCTAAGATCCCAGATTTTCACCGTTAGTGCGGGCTTGGGAGGCACAGCCTCTGCTACGGGTGTGGCCTTGGCCGCATCATTTTCAGGATTCACGGGAGGGACGATGTCTGTTGTGGCAATCGGTCTCGTTTGGGTTGCATCCGCTACTCTCATGATCGCCTACCAGGAAGATCCTGCTTGTCTGTGAGGGGAAGCGAAGCACGTTCGGGACAGCCAGATTGCCCAGCATCCCATAAGGTTCATGCCCCAACACTCGTGTTACGCGGAATCCCGGCGATCCTGCTGGGCGAGGGAATGTCCCACTGAAGGTGTCCCACAACCAAGGAAGTGGGACATTAGCGACGTCAACCCTCCACAGTAACGAACATCCCGATTCGAAAGAACAGACGGCTAGCCAAGCCATCGACAGAGGTTCTTTGGTGTTACTCAGCCACTACACTCACAGTGCTTCGCAATTCTGCGAGCTGGGTGGTTCGTAGGTCTGAGATCCACTGGGTCGGTAGTGCTCGCTCTTGGCTGAAGATGCCAGCGACGGCGCGCATGTCCGGATTGTTGAGACTGCGGACTCGGCGCCAGGCACGGATGATTTTGTCGTGAAGGTTCAGGACTTGGTCCGGGCGCAGGAGCCAGAGGTGGTCCTCGGCGACGAGTGCCGCAGCAGGATGAGTGCGTGTCTGCGGGGTGACGATGAACCCGAAGGAGTCGCCGGGGAGGTCTTGGTCGCGACTGCGTGAGAGGTAGCGCAGGTGACCTCCAGCCTCGCGGGTGTAGCCGGCACCGAGCTCGCCGTCGTCCTTGGCTTCGCTCTTCGCCTCCCAGGAGATCCACGTGATGTCGCCAAACAGCCAAGCACCGTCCGGGGCAGCGGCGGACTTGGACCGGGCCAGGCTCTCGCTCGCGCCGGCATAGTGGCCGAGGTCGACGAGGGCCTGCTCATAGGGAGTGGCTGGCTTCTCCGACACCGCCTTCCGCATTTGCGTGACCGCTGTGTCGAATGCAATGGGTCGGCCGAGGGTGACCAGCCGGGTCAGGATATTGTTGACGGCGAGCTGATCGAGCGGATCCAGCTCGGCCTGCATGGTGGGGTCATCGAGAGTGTCGGCCGCGGAGACGAGGTAGTCGAGCCACTTAGTTCCGCGGGCGCAGCCGCGAGCGTCGCGCAGGTAGGCCGTAGCCGTAGTCGTATATTGGGCGTCGCCGGTAGCGCGGTGCAGGCGAAGTGAGATCGAGGCGGCGAGGTAGTTCCAGAGCCCGGCGTAACGGCCCGAGGACCGGCCGCCAACCAGACAATCGATCACTTTGCGGGCGGCCTCCAACGCCGCAGTCCAGTCTCCGCTCCAGATCGCTTCCCAGGCTTCGACCTCGGCGCGGGCCGCGTCTTGGAGCTGGGTTGCTCCGGCCGGATCAATGCGTTCGTACTGGTCCCGTTTGGCGAGAATGTCCTCCTCAACATTGGCCCAGTCGTTCCCATGCTCGTCGAAGATCGCGATGTTTTCGGTCATGTTTGCACTGTCGCCGTCAAGGCTTTGCTGCCAACCGAACTCGATCTCGGCATGCAGGTCGGGGTGGAACGCAGACTGTACGTCGTTGCGGGTGAGATAGCTGACAAGGTCGTCGCCGAGCACAATCACGGTGGAGTAGTCCCGGAAATTGCGGGTGGCCCGCCCAGCTCCCTGAGCGATGCGAGCACGGATGCGCTCTTGCAGAACGTTCTGGGCGCCAAGCGCGCTGTAGAGGAACCTCTCTTGCAGGTCGCCCTTAGCCGGCAGGCCATCGAGAACCACCAGCCTGCAGTCCTCATCAGGCAGATCGATGCCGTCGTAGCGATTGCTCAACGTCAACAGAGCCGCATCACTGTCGATGAAGGGGTCGAGACTGTCTTCGACATCCGTGGCGGTCAAAACTTCGAAGCCGTCCGGGACGCACTCGGTAACCAGAGTTGCGATGGTGCGGAAGTCCGGTCCGATCGCAACAGCCCGACCCGCCTCCTTGATCCTTTCCTTGACCCAGGCCGGGACATCGTCGGGTTTGCGGGACAAGTCGGTCGTCAACTGCGGAAAACAGAACAGCCGCCGTCCAGTGCCGCGCTTGTCCCAGCCTTTCGGGACGGGGATGCGCTTGATCTTGCGGCGCCCGAAGGCGCGTTCCAATTCCCCACCGTGGCCGAGGGTGGCACTGAGGTATATGCGGCGGGCCGGGTCGTCGAAGGCTGGGTGGGTGCCGGTGGGCGGGATCAGCGGCCGGATCAGCAGACTCCGGTGTGAGATGTAGATCAGGCAGCGGTCGACGTTGCCCTCAAGCATTTTCCTTGCCCAGCTAGCCTCCTCGGAGAGCCCACCGGACATCGCCGCTTGATGGAGTAGTGTCTCCAGGTCATCCTTGACCTGGGCGACCCCGTGGGGTGAAGCCAGGTAGACCCCGGCGCGGTAGTCAGCGTCGGCGCCATCGCGACGCAGTCCCTGCACCACTAGGCTGTCCAAACTGTCAGAGATCAGTGACAGTACATCGTGATAGACGGGGCCACGGTCGATGGTCAGTGACCACGGACCGGCAACGTAGTCGGCCGCACCGTGAGCATCATCCAACAGCAGTGTCGTGACGTCGTCGAGGGCCGGGTTGCCGTTGAACACATGAGAGTAGGTGCTGACCGCCACGGCTTCGCCCGACCTGTAACGGGCCCTCGCTGATTGGTCCCATGTCTTCACTCGCCCCGTAAGCAGCACGGTCGGGATGCCGTACTCGCCAAGCCGGTCGGCGGTCTGCGCGGCGAGCTGCTTGGTCAAGCAGAGGTAGGCCACCCTGTCGCCGGCCGTGCGGCGTTGGAACTCACCGATCACCCCTGCCACTAACGTCTTTCCTGCCCCCGTCGGCAACTCCAACGCAACGTCACGCGCGCTGACGAATTGCTGGTGCCATCCGCGCAACACCTGCCCCTGGTGGTCCCAGAGCGGCGGGGCGCCAGTTCGCTCGGACACCCAATTGTAGAGATCAACCGGATCGTCGAATTGTTCCGCCGTCAACAAAGGCCTTCGTTTGAATGCCACCCGTTCCTCCCCAATCTCATTCGTTCTGTCGAGCTATGGTCCGACCAGTGACGCGGTTCCAAGGTTGCGGGACATCCTGAGCTGGGCCTCGGGCTTGGAGCAGGTCGCTGCAGCATTAGCACCGACACCACAAACAGTAACATAAACTACAGGCTTATAACAGTAGTTGTTATTAGCTCATATAGTTTTCTATACTCGGGGGATGGATCCCTCAATGAACCCCTTCGCACCCGGCTCCGGCGTAAAACCTCCGGAGCTTGTCGGGCGGCAGGGCGAAATTGATGCCTTCGACTTGCTGGTCGCGCGCGCCAAGTCCAACACGGTCGGGGACCGGGGGATGATTCTGTCCGGTCTGCGTGGCGTGGGTAAGACCGTACTGCTGAATGTGTTCGCTGACCAGGCGAGGCGTAATGACTGGCTTGTCATCCAGTTAGAAGCCCAACCGGGAGATGCCGGCAGGGGAGCGACCCGCGCGAAACTTGCCCGTGAGCTCGAGGTCGGGGCGCGCAGACTCCGGGGAACACCTGTCTGGTCCTACCTCAAAGACGTCATGGCGAGCATAGGTAACGTGACTGCCAGCCTTGGGGTGACGGGGGTATCGGCCTCGGTGAGCACTAAGAACGGAAGGGCTGACTCCGGCAAACTAGACATCGACATTGAGGAGCTTGTCGAAGACGTTTCCCTGGCGATGAAGAAGGCCAGATCAGGGTTCGGGCTGTTCATTGATGAGATGCAGGATCTCGATGAGGAACTGCTGACGGCTCTGCTCTCCGTTCAACACCTGGCCGGGCAGCGCGGGTGGCCGTTTTACCTGATCGGTGCCGGCCTGCCCAACCTTCCAGGGAAGGTCTCGGAAGCGAGGACCTACGGGGAACGTCTCTTCCTCTACCGGACTATTGGACAGCTGAATCCCGATGCAGCCGCGGAGGCGCTTACGGTGCCCATCAACCGGCTTGGCGCCTCGACCACGGACCAGGCGCTTTCCATGCTGCTCGCTGCGGCGGACGGATATCCCTTCTTTCTTCAGACGTACGGCCGCGCAGCCTGGGATGCGGCGCCCGGAAAAGTCATTGATGAGGATGACGCCCGACTGGCCATCAGCTACGGCACCATCGACCTTGACCACGGATTCTTCGAAGCACGCTGGCAGCGGGCCACACCGGGGGAACGCCGGTACCTGAGAGCCATGGCCCGGGACGGCGACGGACCGTCTTCGACGGGAGAGGTGGCCGCGAGATTGGAAAAGCCAACCAACAAGCTTGCCGTGGTCCGCTCACGGCTCATCGCCAAGGGCGTTGTGTACGCGCCGGAGTACGGTTCCATTCAGTTCACTGTCCCTGGAATGGCGGGCTTCATCGCACGCCAGACCGAGGACTGAAGAGGAAGCATACTGCTGACAAGCCGGTGCGGTGGTGCCCTGGCCCGTGCACTTTAGTTCAGCAGCTGATTCTCAAGTGCTGCAGCTACTGCTTCGAATTCGGCGAGAGCAGCAGCGAGTTCCTCGACAATCTCGCGTGCGATGACGTCGGGCGAGGGTAAGTTGTCGAGGTCTTCGAGTGAATCGTCCTTAAGCCAGGTGATGTCCAAGTTGGCCTTGTCACGGGCGACGATCTCGTCATACGTGAAGGACTTCCAGCGCTCGGACTCGGTGCGCGCGGGGCGGTTGGCAGACCGGTATGCCGAGACAAATTCGTCGAGGTCGGCGCGGCGGAGAGGGTTCCGTTTGAGCGTGAAGTGCTTATTCGTCCGCAGATCATAGACCCAAAGCCGCTCGGTCCACGGCCGGTCTGGACGGGCGACCTTCTTGTCAAAGAAGAGGACGTTGGCCTTCACACCCTGGGCGTAAAAAATCCCGGTCGGCAGCCTCAACATTGTGTGGAGATCAAAGTCGGAGAGCAGCTTGCGCCGGATTGTCTCCCCAGCGCCGCCCTCGAAGAGCACGTTGTCGGGCAGGACGACTGCTGCGCGACCGTTAGTGTCGAGGATCGTGGCTATGTGCTGGACGAAGTTGAGCTGCTTGTTGCTCGTGGTGCAAACGAAATCTTGCCGCTCGATCTCCCGGTCCTCCCGGACCTCACGGCCATCGGCGCCGACCATCGTCAGTGACGACTTTCGCCCGAATGGCGGGTTCGACAGCACCACCGACCAACGCTTACCTGGATCGGCGATGAGGGAGTCGCGCACCTCGATGAGCGAGTCGCCGTTCGAAGTCCCCATGCCGTGCAGCAGCAGATTCATCGCAGCGAGCCGCGCGGTACCGTCTACCAGCTCGTAGCCGGTGGCGAAAGTGTCGCGTAGGTGATCGCGCTGCGTAGGCGTCATCGCCTCCGCACCATGTGAGGCGTACTCGTGGGCGACGAGGAGGAAACCGCTGGTTCCGCATGCGGGGTCCACCACAGTATCGGCGACGGTGGGCTGGATGACGTCGACGATCGCCTGGATGAGGGCACGTGGCGTAAAGTACTGCCCAGCGCCGGAGCCTTTGTCTGACGCTCCCTTGGACAGCAGCTCCTCGTAGGCGTCGCCCTTAATATCGGTGCCGGCCTGAGACCACTGTTCCTTGTCGATAAGGTCAACGATCAGCCGACGTAGCTTGGCCGGGTCCTGGATCCGATTTTGCGCCTTACGAAAGATCGTGCCGATTACTCCCGGCTCACGGGCTAGGCCGACAAGAATCTTCGTGTAGGTGAGCTCGAGATGGTCGCCTTGAGCGTCGAGCAACCGCTGCCAAGAGTATTCCTCAGGCACGATCTGCTCGGGCGCGAGCTTCCGCGTCCCACGCTCGTGCGCCATCTTCAGGAACAGCAGGTAGGTCAGCTGTTCGGTGTACTCAATGACGCCTACGCCATCATCCCGCAGCACGCCGCAGTACGACCAGAGCTTGTCGACAAGTCGCCTAGCGTCAGCCATCGCGTAGTTCTCCTGTTTGCTGTAGTGAATTGGTTGAAACGTGCCGGGCGTCAAAGGGTCTCGAAGTAGTCCCTCGTCGAGCTCGGTAGAGCGTTACGGTCTGATCTACCCTGAACGCACGCCGTATGAGGCGAGCAGCTCGGCCAAACGCTGGCCACGATCAGTTCGATGCGTGCGTTAATGCATGCTCATGCAGTCACCAGCGGCTCCGAGTAACCGTCTCGGGCATCAGTTAGCTCCTCGATGACTTCCTGATCGGTATGTCGGCCGGTCAGCTTCCCGCTGAACGCCGCAGTGAGCACCGCCTGGCGAAGGGCTGTCGCGCCTTTCTGCGCAGCGGCGATCGCCGAGGTCAGTTGTGCGCCTGCGTCTGCGATCTCTTGGAGTCGCAATAGCTTGTCCGATTGGAACTCGATACTCGGACAAGGCAGCAATAATGAATCAAGTTTCTTGAGTCCGAGATTGTGTTGACCAGCGCTCGAAGCCGCCATTTGTTCGATCGTGGCACGTACCTGAGGAGTCTGCAATGCGAAATGAACCCATAGGGGAATCACTCTCGACAGGTTCACTCGATACCGGATTAGGTATGAGGCAAAGGCTGCAGTCCAGTCGCCATCCACCACCGCTGAACGTCCAATGAGGTCCTTGCTGCCATTCGTCCGGACGATAAGGATGTCACCCTTCTTGAGGAGAAGGTTCGTGAGGTCGACTGTCGTATCCTCGGCGCGTTTCTGATCGGATAGATCGATTCCCCCCGCAACGAGGTTGGGGATGCGCACGACGGGAAGTCCCTCTCCAGAGGCTGTGCATTTTGTTGACGTCCCATATCGTGCATCCGTGGCAAGCTCTGCAAGCCGGACCTTCGGACCCGTGATCTCGTTGTGAAGTGCTGATTGCCACATGTTCGCCACTCGGCGACTTGCATTCGCCGCTGCTTGCTGTGCGGCGGAGACACGGGACAGTTGGTCTTCGAGGGTCTCCACAATCCGCCGCTGCTCAGTTAGGGAGGGAACTGGCAGTTCGAATTTGTAAAGCCGCGGCATCTCTATAGATGCCACGGTGGTTCCGGTCTTGCGTGTGGTGCGAAGCAGTTGAGTTTCGAACGCTCGGAGTCCCCACGCGATCCAGCGAGCGTCGACGTCGTGGTTCGGGGTTACCGCCTTCATATCCTGGTTGAGCGTGGTTTCGAAGGGCACTATCGCGACGGGGAGAGTTCGCTCCAGGATTCCAGAACGCACAACGATAGCAACGGAGTTTGCAGGTACGGGACGTACCGGTGAGCCAGCGACTGCCGCCGGAGTGATGTGGTCCTCAGTGTCGGCGAGTACGGGTGGGCCCATATCCTTCGGACTGAGCCATGGGATTGACCCGTTGTTCCAAAACTCCGGCCGCGATTTCGACGGCGTGCCGCCGCCAATCCATTGACCTATGTCTTTGAGCGGTCGTTGCTCCCAATTCATGCGGTGAGTTCCATGTTGAGATCGTCGAGAAGGGTGCCTGCCCGGTCGCCGAGGTCGCGGAGGGCGCCGTCGACGCCGCCGCGTTCGGTGAATGGCGATCGATCGAGATCCTCGACGGTAATTCCTGCGGAAGCTGCGATCACTTCGACCATGCGGTCTAGCCACCACCTTTCATTGTGCGAGAACTCGGTCCCGTGCTGTTTCTGCTGAGTCAGCCACCCAGCGTACCGTTCACGCACACGGTCGGCGTACGGCACTAACTCGTCATCAACGCCGACCGTATAGCGTAGCAGCGACACTAGGTCGGTGAGGGTGTGCCGGTCGCTGTGCCGCACGCGGCTGGCATACAGCACCTCATAGGCGTTCCAAATGATGTCGGGGGTCCAGTTGTGTGGGGGCCTGCTGATTCGGTTGGCGAGCTCTTGGATGTCGGCGAAGGCGATACGCCCTTCACGGGCTTCGCCAAGCAGTTGGATCGCTGTGATCTCGTCGCGATGCTCGTCGAGGTAGGCTCGCCAGGAGTCGACGATCGAGCGCGCCCGACTGGTGTCTACGACGCCGCCCGCTTCGACGAGCCTGTCGGCGTTGACCTCGTCGATGACCCGGTCGTGGGTGGCGCGAAGTTCGAGGATGCGGTTACGTAGTTCGGGGTTCGCGGCGAGCGGCTTGATGGCGGCGTTTAGGAGTTGCTGCACTGCTCCGACCGGATCGACCGCTCCCGCGGCCGACAGCGCCTGGGTATCTGGATCGACCGCGTCCACTAGCCCCCGCACTAGGTCCCGCATCGGTATCCCCGCAACAGTATCGAGCTCACCGCGCTCAGCATGTGTGAGGTCGAGCTCAAGCTTCGCTAGCCGTGAGGCGAGCGTGGCGGTTTCGTTCTCGGTGAGGGATAGCGCCGCTGCCTTGTCGAGCAGCTTCTTGAGCGAGATGCCCTTGTCCCGATTGAGCGGCGGGTCGACGAAGTCGTGCTCCGTAACTCCAACCGCGTCGACGATGACGAACCGGGTCTTGGTCGACGCGTCAGGTGTGACAGACTGGAAGTCCGCGGGTGCAATGGTGCGGGCGCCCCGGCCCTTCATCTGCTCGAAGTACTGCGCCGATCGGACATCGCGCATGAAGAACACGCACTCCAGCGGTTTGACGTCGGTACCGGTGGCGATCATGTCGACGGTGACCGCAATGCGGAGGCTGGGGGAGGTCCTGAAAGCCTGCAGCTGACCCTTGGGGTCGCGCGCGTTATAAGTGATCTTGGCAGCGAAGTCGTTACCCCTGCCGAAGACCTCACGCACCGTAGTGACAATTTCCTCGGCGTGCGCGTCGTCCTTGGCAAAGATCAGTGTTTTGGGCACAGTCGAGCGGCCCGGGAAAATCTCGGTAAATAGCCGATCGCGGAAGGTTTCCAGTACCAGCCGGATCTGGCTCTTGGCGGTGACAGCGCGGTCGAGCTGCTTGTGCGTGTACTCGTAGTCCTCTTCGATCGCTTCAAGGCGCTCCTTGCGAGTGCGCCGGTCGACCTTGGGCACAATCGTGCCGGCTTCGATGCGGCCGCCGCGCTCGGAGATCTCAGTGCGGATGCGATAGAGGTCGAAGTCGACGTTGACACGATCCGCGACCGACTGCGGGTACGTGTACTCCGACACGAGGTTCTGCCGGAAGAACGCGAACGTCTGCTTGCCAGGAGTGGCGGTCAGGCCAACAACATGTGCATCGAAGTACTCGAGCACGCCCCTCCAAACTCCATAAATCGAGCGGTGCGCCTCGTCAACGATCACCAAATCGAACGTCTCGGGTGGTAGCTGCGAGTTGTAGGCGACAGTGACCGGGGCGTCCGGCACGAAGTCGTCCAGACCCGGGTCGTCATCGGCGGTCACCTCGTCGCCCTGAAGCGCCCTGAAAACGCGCTGGATCGTGGAGATCACGACGTTGCTGCTTCCGAGCATGCCGGCGCTGGTGAGCTTGTCGACGTTGTAGATTTCAGTGAACCGCCGCCCGTCTCCGGGAGTCTGATAGTTCTGGAACTCTGCCGACGTCTGGTCAGCCAGGTTGTTGCGGTCGACCAGGAACAGGATCCGCTGGAACCCACCAAATTTCAGCAGCCGGTACGAGCTCGTGACCGCGGTGAAGGTCTTGCCGGCACCGGTCGCCATCTGCACCAGAGAGCGGTCGTGGTGTTGGGCGGCGAGCGACTGCTCCACTCCGTGGATTGCGGTGATCTGGGCTGGCCTCAGTGCGATTGTGTCCAACGCAGGGAGGTGCCGGACTTTGGCCCGCCATGTGGGCGCGGCGGGGTCGCTCTCCGCGTCGCGCAGGATCCGAGCCAGTGTCTCCGCTTTGGGGAAATTGAAGAGTCGGCGTGCGCGAGGGTCGGGGTCGTAACCATTGGTGAAGTGGGTCTCGGTGCCGCTCGCTTCGAAGACGAAAGGCAACCGGCCGTCGTGTGTCAGAGCCTTGAGCCGTACATCGGGGGGCAGCCCCTCGGCATACATGGCGGACTGCCACTCCACGCCGCTTAGTGTTGTGCCCTGAGGTTTTGCCTCGATCACACCGACAGCACGCTGATCAACGTACAACAAATAGTCCACGCGGCCATGGCCTGGTTTCATGACGACCTCACGGCACGCCACGCCCTGGGCGGCAAACAAGTTGAGGTTCCGCTTGTCCTGTACGGACCAACCTGCCTCAGCGAGTTGCCGGTCGATGAGCACCCGCGCACGTGCCTCCGCCGCGAGCCGATCTGCGTCCCCCTGCTGCACCTTCATAGTGTTATGCACGTTACCCCGGGAAAGCGCAGCAGTGCTCCAAATGAAGGTTGGAGTCTGACATATGCTCTGGGGGTTGCCCTGTGCCGGCGTAATCTGCGCAGGGCCGGAACGAAATTAGACGACGTAGGTCGGCCCCGATCAGGCACTTTGAGGGGTATCAGATCATTCTGACGGCTCCTGCGGCAATGGCTTCCACAAGGTTCTGGCGGGTATTGGAGGCAGCCTGGGTGACCGTAGGGGCAGCGGCCTGGAGACGGCGGATCTCCGCGAGGCGCTCCAACAATCGAGGTGTGCCCGTGGTCGCGTGATAGTACGCCTCACGGGATTTATGCGCGGGGCTTGCGCCCGCGCACCCTCCCGGCCCGCCATCCGGGATGATTGGTGTTCAGCTGCGTTTCCTTGTCCTGGTCCAGTTCGCGGGATCGGTGCTTCATCCGTTGGATGTGTAGCCAGATGCCCAAGGTCCGCTCATGTTCGTCGTCAGTCTTTTTGTGCCTGAGCCAGTCGTTGCCAGCTGCCATGTAGTCCATCAGCTCGGCCAGGCGCTGGTGCCACCGTGCTTCATCCCTGGTCTTGCGGTCCGGCTGTTGATCCCAGCCGGGAATTGCCTTCAAGCCTTCCCTATAGATGCGGGAGAGGGCGCCCCGGTCCGCGTCCTGCCGCCGTCGCTGGAGCCACACGGCCAGTGCCCGTTCCCCGGGGGATTTGGCCTTGAAGGGGAGTCTGCCCTCCGTTTTGTAGAGGGCGATGAGGGCTTCCATGTTCCGCAACCCCGCGCCGGAAGGCTGGACCGGTGCGCCGGCCGCCGCCCGATGTTCATCCCGGATGGATGGGTCGGCCTTGGCGGCGATGTGGAGGTGGTAGCGGACGGTGCTTTTTCCTACGCCTGCTGCGGCAGCGATCGCCGGCGAAGGGATGCCTTGCCGGTACATATGCACCCATTCCGGATGCGGGGCGGGGCGCTTAACTTCCGTCATCGAGGCTTTCCAGCAGCTCCACCTCCAAGGCATCCAGCAGCTGCCCCGCCGGGACGTTCAGCTGTCTGGCCAAGGTGTCCAAGGCGATGAAATGCTGGCGGGCCAGGGCGATTGCCAGCTCTGTCGCGGCGGCGGGGCCGTTGCGTTCCACTAGGCCGGCGATGTATTCGCTCATTCGGCCGGTCATTTCGCTGGGACCTTCTGATTCTTCGGCCGCGATCCGCGTCAGCACGACCGCGGCGAGGCCGGCGTGATCGTAGAGAAGGCTCATGCCCCAACGCTACGCGACCGGTTGGCCGCAGATAACTGTTCCTTTCCGAGGGTTTCCAGGGAACGAAACAGAGGCTGCGGGTCGCTGCCCAGGAGGTCAACGGGGCGGGATCCTGCGAGGCTGGACGACGGTGTAACCATCCAGACGGTGAAGTAGTTGTGGGGGATTTTCAGTTCCATCGCCCGTTTGAAAAGGTCTACCACCGTCGGGTGGAGCTGTCCGCCGGCGAGGAACTGGAATCCCGGGCAGAAGGTCCCCTCGTCAATAAAGACGCGGACGAGCTGCTGCATCACCGGTTCCGGGTCTTCCATGAGCTCGGACAGGCGGCTGCTGATCTGCTCCAGGGAAGGCAGGGCAAATTCTGCCCCGATGGCCGCCCATATCTGATCGCTGACCGGTTCGTTGTCGAGTTTCACTGCTGCCTAATAGCCATCAGCGATGGACTCCAGGAGCCACTGGCTGGACAGCGGATCACGGCGCAGCGTGAAGGTCCGCAGCGCGGAGTTCGAAGCCAGGCCAACCTGGACCCTCCAGTATTCGACGCTCACCATGTCCCCGACGCCCACTGCTGCCGTGCGTCTGGTGTCCCACCAGGACTCCCGGGCGAACCAGTGCACGGGATCGGCCATAACAGCCCAGATGCGGCCGTTGTACCTCACAGCCAGGGGGTGCCCGGCAGGGGTGAACCGGACGTCCACGGGGGCGTCCAGGGCTGTTTCACTTGCTGTTGCTGTCACGGCTGGTCCGCTCTCCCAAATTCCTGTTCATCATCTCTTCCCGGCGGGTTACCGCCGAGCTCCACACCCAGGTCCGGTACGTCACCGGCCCGTCCTTCCACGTCACTTCGGCCGCTTTCGCTGTCCAGGCGAACACTTCGCCGTCCACGAGCTCCGCGCAGTTCGGGAACCGGATCCACGCCTTCACCGGGATCCCGGGATACCCGTTTTTGGCCGGGAAGTGCTCGAAATCGAGCTCTTCCACGGTCAGCCCGATCGGGCCGGCACGCCGCGCATACTGCGCCTGCAACGCACTGGCTTGTTCCGGTCCCATAACACAACCTTAGAACATATATTCCCATTAGCTCTGGGCGCGCCTCTCCTTTTAGGGCACACGTTCTACAGTGAAGACACCTGTCCTTGAGGGGTCTGCAGCTTCTGAAGCCTTCAGGGGAGCTGTTGGAGCGCGCCCAATGCTGGAGATCAATGGCGACCTCCTGAAGACGCCTTGGTGTGTAGCATTTAGGGCCCTATGACCGGGCAGTTTTGCGTGCGGGTCATTCGGGAATGCAAGAACTTTTGGAAGGGCAGGAATTTTGATGAACGCTACCGAGGACGGAATAGCGGTCGGTGGAGGACCGGCTTACGGAACGGCTTGGCATCGCCTGAACGGTCCACTCGTTTCGGTACGGTATGACCATTCCGGCGATAAGAAATTTCCGTTGCGAGATAAGCTCGGCTTCTGCACCATGCGTGACTTCCTAGCTTCGACAGGCGAGTATTAGCCCATGACTAGCCTCGAGATTTAATGACGCCGCGCAGTCATACGGTTGTTAGCGGTCATGAAATCTCGAGGCTAGAACACAACAGCCCTGGATAGGGTGTGTGCGGGACACATCCGGGTGATCCCGAAATTGTGCTCTCCCGAAGGAGTCTGCTGCCGATGTTCCCACCCGAGATTCAACGGTGCCACTCTAAACTGCAACCGTTGCAGGCGAAGCTGATGGATGCCGGATCGAACTCGCAAGCTTCTGTTGCCCAGATCTACGAGTGGGACAGGCAGTGCTTCGTGATCGGTGTGGAGATGAATATTCTGACGAGGCAGTACGGTTTCCCCGACATCGAGTTGGGTGAAGCTGCCGGCCTCGCGGCGCTCCGCATGAGCGTGCTGATGGCTCTCCTGCGTCGGGCGCCAGATGGTGTTGTCTCCAAGGCGGAGTTACTCGACCGAATTGCGCAGTTGAAGGATCTGTACTCTACCGCCGAGAAGTACGCTTCCCGAGCTAATGCCTACAACCAACAGATAACAATTGAATATGGTGAGCGACTCGCGCAGCTCGCCGTATTCGAGCAGAACATTGACAAGTTTATGAGGCGGGAGACGAACCCGTTCACTCAGGGTGGGCGACAGGCGGCGAGCGGTGGGTGTTACATCGCGACTGCCGTGTACGGATCATATGAACATCCGTCCGTTATTGTTCTACGTCGGTTCAGAGACGATCGGCTTCAGACCTCAGCACTTGGTCGCGCGTTCGTCAGGGGCTACTACTGGGTCAGCCCGATTTTCGCCCGCTACTTCTCTTCTATCAGTTGGCTGAATCGCCGCGCTCGGAACCTCCTTGACCGATTCGTCAGGTATCTCGAGCGCTGATTCCATTAGTGGTTCTGAACGCTGTGGATACTCGATCAGCGTCGGCCTGACGATCGTTGCGGGCGCCTTCACTTTCGCTCATGCGTTGTTTCGGCCGATCTCGACGAAGGAGTCCAATCGGAACCGGCGCCTATCGCGGTTCGGGTCTTTCGTTACTCTGGGCAGCGCCGTGTGGACCGCACTCACCATCTGGGGCCTATCGCCCATAGCGGGAGCCGGTATTATCCTCGCTTGTTCGGTGCTAGCGTTCACATGTCTCCACGGTTGGTTTCGCATCGATGAGGAATAGCTCCGAGTCACCCCCGTATCTGCTGGGACGTCCGTCGGCCGTAGCAAGCTCTTCCTCGACGCTGCATGTTTGGCTCCCGGCTCCCTCGCCGCAGCAATTGAGCGGCGCTCTTCTTCTGCCTCGTACCGTCCCGCAGAGCCGATCAATTGCACTGACATCGGGAGCAGGGCAACGTCAACGTCGTGCCTCTCGGATCGCCCCGTGCGCCCGGGCCAGCCGGTCCTGCAGCCGGCGGTTCTCGTCCGTAAGCTGCCGGATGCGTTGATGGGCCAGCTGAAGCCGCCGATGCATGGACGTCTCGGACGCTCGAATAGACGACTCCGATGGTGACGTTTTATCCGGCCGTTTCCGCTGTTGAAGCTGCTCCAACAGGTCCGGTTGGGTGTAAAGCCAGGACCGTGACACCCCCGCTGTTCTGGCTAGCTCGCTGACGGTTGCGGGTTGTGTGGTTTGGTCCAGTTGCTTGAGCGCCTCCTCCACTTTTTGACGCGCTTTGTCTGATCGTTGGCGAGCGGCGGCCAGGAGGTGGTGGGTGTTGTCAGTTCGCATCTTTGAGGCTCCTGTCCCCGGTGCTTTGGATGGTGCCGATGATGCTTTCCAGGTTGGCCGCGACGCGTTGGTTCATTTCGACGACTCGCGTTTGCCCTGCCGTCTCGGCGTGGGCAATGAGCCGTTTCGTGGAGCGTAGATGGTCGAGATGTTCTGACAGGAAGTCGGGGGTGGTGACGAACACCGGGCAGGTCAGGCAGGCGTTGGCGTGCGGGCAAGTCTGCTGCAGTGGCAGTCCGCAGTAGCCGTTAGGCAGGGCCATGGTGACCCGGCCCAGGTTTTCCTTCATCCAGGCCGCGTCATTGATCGCGTCATCCTGGCCGGCACTGAGGGTTTCGCCGTGGATGTTGATCTTCCGCGCCTGCTCCCAGTGCGCCGGACGGTTTCGTCCTTGAGCCGCGCGTAGCGGGCGGTCATCTCGTGGGATTCGTGGTCCAGTAGCCGGCGAACCACCTCCTGTGGAACATCGGCGTTGATCAGCCGTGTGGCATAGGTGTGGCGGAGCTGGTGGGCTGTGAAGCGGAACGGATGGCCTTGTTCATCTCGGAGCCTGATTGTCGTCTGCCAGACCTGGATGTGGCCGGCGGCGGTTCCGGGGTTCCACGGCCGGTCGCCGGTTCGGGAGTGTGGGGCGGGGGCAAGGTAGCGGGCTTCCGGCATGACTGCTCGGACGGTAAGCGTCTGCTGGGTGATCGCGGCGGCGAGTTCGTCGTCGATCGGCAAGGTCGCCTCGCGCGACATCTTGTGGTTGAAGTAGCGCAGGTAGGGGGCGTTCTGGTTGTCGGTGAGGAGACAGTCGATTTCCAGGCGGTACGTATCGGAAAGGCGAAGCCCCGTGCGGATAAGTATTTGCATCATGAGCCGGTGCGGTTGCTCCAACCGCTCCAGCGCTTTGGGGTCTTCTATTTGTGCCATGACGAACTCGGGAAGTGCACGCGGCAGTGCTGCCGTGCGGCGGGGATGGTCGCCCATCCGGACTCCGGCAGATGCCGGGAGTGCTGGTTCCCAGTTGTTTTCGCGTATAGCCCTCAGGAACAAAGCGGTCGAGCTCAGGGAATAGCTTCGGCTGGCGGGACCGAGGCGGAGCCGAAGCAAGAGGTTGAGATAGACCTCGATGCTTTCGCGGGTGAAGTCCTGCACTGCGCCGTTGGCGCCGGCATGTTCAGTGAAGGCGTCAGCCAGCCGTAGAAGGGCTGTCATGTCCCGGTTGAGCTGGGAATAACTCGTGCCGGTGGAGATCCGCCAGCGCATGAACCTTTTCGCGAGCAACCTCAGCCACGGCTGCTCGATGGTGCTAAACCGCAACCTGCCCTGCTGGCCGATCCTGCCCCTGAACCCCATGACCTCAAGCCGCCAGAGATCGCGCTCAAACTCCGAGGACGCAGTTGGCGGTTCCAGGAAATGTTCCAGAGCCGATGACAGTGCCGCGTGCGTCCGCCGTACCGCCGATGGAGCATCGTGAAGTTGGGCGCTTTCTGCGCTGATCAATAGCGAGCCGGCATCCGTTTGTCTCAGCCGGCCTAGCAGGCTGCGGAGGTCCTGCAGGCGGAACCGTTGCCTCTCCCTGGGGTGGGATGCCAGGATCTGGATGGCCAACGCCAGCTCTATGCGCAGCCTTTCGGGCAAGTCGCCGAGATCTAACCTTTCAGGCCTGGTTACTGGTCCCGCCCGGGTCCTGAATTCCTCGAGACCGGGCTGGCCGAGTTTGTTCCACCGGTAGAGGTGTGTCTGGCAGAGCTGCTTGGTACTGAGGAATCGGACGCACCCTTCAATGCTGCACAGCGGGAACAGGTTCCCCGCCAGGTCGGAGTCATCGAGGACAATCACAGCGGCATCAAACCGGGGTGAAAGGGCTAGCCGCATCCGCGGCAGGGCGTCACCCTGGCCTGTGGAACCGCCCCTGACGTCACGTCGGGCCATCAGACGTCTCCTTTTTCAGCGGAGCGAAAGTGTCACCGTCGGTCTCTGGCCTGTCGGGTAGCCAACCTGCCGATGCCAGTGCCTTCCGCACGTGCCGGATGTCGAGGTGGGAATAGGTGTCGATCGTGGTCGCGACTGATGAGTGGCCCAGCAGTTTCTGGACCACCTCAGAAGGGACGTTCCGCCGAAGCAGGTCCGTGGCATACGTGTGGCGGAACTGGTGCGGTGTGAAGTGAAACCCCGTGCGGGCCCTCAGCCGGGAGACCAGATCAAGGACCGCCTGATAGGTCATCGGACGGCCCACGGGCTCCGACCAGAGGTTCACGAAGACATAGTCGCAGTCCAGCGTGCCGTACTCGTCGAATAGGTAATCGGCGAACATTCGCACCAGACCGGGCTGGACGGGAATGTCACGGTCGCCAGTCTTTGCCCTGGCGTTGTTGGCGTTCTGCCGGGACCGCACCCTGACGATGCACTCTGCGGAGTCAATATCCTCATGTCGAAGGCCAAGTGCTTCACCGATCCTCATCCCGGATCCAGCCAGCAGGGCGAAGAGCAACCGGTCCCGCAGGTGGTCGCACGCACTCAGGACTGCCGAAACTTGTTCTGCGCTGAGCGTCCGCGGTATCCGGGACGGCGTCCTCCGCTTCAGTCCCTGGCCAGGTCTGACCGAACCGGCAAGATGGGCAAGCAACGGCTTCCACGAACCCCCGCCCCGGCGACCCGACCCCGGTAGGAACTCCAGACGCTCCCCGTGTTGCTGATGAAACCGGTAGAACGAACCGACAGCGGATAACTTGCGATTGATGGTCGTCGCAGAACAATGCTCCGCCCGACCCGTCAGGCTCCGCAGTTGTCCCGACCGCTCGGCCGGTGCGAGGCGTAGCCAGTTAGCGAAACGACCAAAATCCTCCAACTGCACGTCTCGCCACCGAAGCTGGGAGTGCTCCAGAAAAGTGAAGAAGTCCCGCAGGTCGAAGGCATAAGACCTGACAGTCCCTGGCGACCGGTCCACCGCACCTAAGTGAGCAAGAAACCGGTCGACTGGAGCGACGACGTCATACGAGGGATCGGTGACAGTCCAGGACTCCTCTCCATCGGGCTTAATCACTCGTTGAACGGACCAGGACATGGCGGACTCCTTGGAATCAGAATCATGTGATCGGCATCCGTTCTAACAGGCTCAATCGACAGCTCCGTGAACTCGTGGACAACACTCCAGATAACGCTCCGCCCAAGTCGGCGCGACTGTCGTAGGCCGCCCGTAGGCTACGTCAAAGACATCCAGCCAAGGGCTGAAGGAAACATATATTCGAATAGACACGCCAATAAAATGCGGCCGGTTAAGCCGCAGGTGTTCAGTATGGGGGAGGGGTCTGACAACGAACGGGTTGTACCCAATGGGGACAGGGCGGTTTCCAACCAACGTCGCAACAGGTCTAGTTGTGAGCGTACTGGGGGACGCGTGCGTTCTAATACCAGTTCGGTGGGCATTTTCTGTAGAGACACGACAGCGGGGCCGCACCGTGAGGTGCGGCCCCGCTGTCTAGGGGGTATTCAAGCCACTAAACACGCCCTGCAGGATGCTTGATGTTAGTAGCCCGGTCGAGGGTTACCAATGATTCCCTCCGGGTTTCCGGCGCCCACAGCCAGCAGACCAAGCCGCCGATGATGAGGACGCCGACACAGGCGAAAAGGGCAACGTTGATGCCGAGACCAGCCAGGACGATCGGCAGCAGGAAGGTGCTGGCAGCTGAGCCGATGCGGCTGCCGGCGGTGACGATGCCCAGGCCGGAGGCGCGGATTTCGGTCGGGAATAGCTCGGGCGGGTAGATAAATTCCAGGTTCGCTGCGGCAGCTAGGACGAGGGCGAACGCTGCGAAGAGTATTACGGCCAGGACGGTACTGGATGGGGACAGGACGACCAGCGCGGCCAGAAGAAGGGCTCCGATGAAGAAGCTGCCAATGAGGAACAAACGGCGCGAGAGGCGGTCGACGATGATCATTCCGACGATGGCGCCGGTGAGCAGGAAGACGTTGTAGGTCGCTCCTGCGGCAAGGCTGTTGGTTGCGCCGAGGGCGGCCATGATCTGCGGTGCGAACGTCCCCAGCGCAAAGTACGGGATGACCTGGCAAACGTAGAAGACGACGCCAACGATCGTGCGGCGACGGTACTGGCTCGAGAAGAGTTCCCGGTAGCGGGTCTGCTTCCTGACACCGGCGACCGGCAGGGTCGGCATTTCCACGTTGGGCCCGGCGACCCGAGCAACGATCGCTGCGGCCTCTTTTGTCTTGCCCTTGAGTAGGAGCCAGAGAGGGGACTCAGGGATGCCGACACGGAATGCGAACACGATCAGTTCGGGAATGGCGCTTGCGATCAGCATGAAGCGCCACGGTTCATCTCCAATACCGGAGAGAAGGAACCCCGCCAGGTAGGCGAAAACATATCCGGCGGCCCAAGCCACGGCGAGCATGCTGAGGAGCTTGCCGCGGAAGTGACGTGGCGCGTGTTCGGTGACCAACGTTTTACTCACGACGTAATCGGCCCCAAGGACCAAACCGATAACCAGACGTATGGCAAGGAGTTGAAAGGCTTCTTGGATGAAGAACTGGGAGATTGACAGGCACGCGATCAAGAGCATGTCGAAGCGGAAGATCGGGCTGCGACCGATCCGGTCGGCGATGGGTCCGGTGATGACGGCTCCGAGGAACAGTCCGGACAGGGTGGCGGCTCCCAAGAGTCCGGTAAGAAGGGGAGTAAGCTGCAGATCCTGCTTGGCGGATGCAAGCACAATGCCGACGATGCCCAAGACAAATCCGTCGCTGAACTGACCCCCGGAGCCCGCGATGGCGACACGGACGTGGAAGCGGTTGAGGGGGATGTCCTCGTACTTGATTGATGTGGTTGTAGTGCTCATCGGGTTGCCTCCGTTCCGGCAGACCGGGCCTTCTTTACTTCCTTTGTCGTGGCGTCATATCCGTTTTCCGCTGCCATGACGACCCACCTGTCGAACCCTGCGTCGATGTTTTCGTGGAGTCGGCGTCCATCCCAGGCCAGGTCCTTGATGCATTTGCGTGCGAAGGTGTTCGCGCTGGCAGTCAGGTCTTCAAAGATGTTCAAGATGGAATCGACAATGACGGGTTCCATGATGTTTAGTTCCAGTTCGCCGGCAGCGACGGCGCATTCGACAGTGTGGGCGGCGCCGCGGATGCGGTAGCTGAGCTGCATGACGAATTCCGGGATCACCGGGTTGATCTTGCCGGGCATGATCGAGGAGCCTGCTTGGACCGCCGGGAGCGTGACTTCGCTGATTCCTCCGCCGGGTCCGGAAGAGAGGAACCGCAAATCGGCAGCGATTTTTGCCATGGTGATTGCAGCGCGCGCGCCAGCGGAAGCGATAGCGGCGTAGGGATCGAGGTGGGCCAGCGCGTCGACGAGATCCTCTGAACCCGTAAGCGGCCGACCTACGGCATTGCTCAGGTCCTGCACGCAGAGTTCGCGGTAGCCTCCAGGAGCGCCGATGCCGGTTCCCAGCACCGTTGCTCCGATCGGGATCGAATCCAATTCCGCTGTTGCTGCCCTAAGTCCCTCGGCTACTCGGCGGATGGCAGTGGCATGGGATCGATGAGTCTGGCCCACAGAAAGTAACACGGCGTCCTGAAGGCAGGTACGGCCGAGACGTTGGGTGGTTTCGTACTCGGATGCTTTGTCTTCGAATGCCTGGGCAAGCGCAGTAAGAGCTTCCAACGGGTTCCGGGAGAGTTCACTGATGGTCAACGCCATGGCCGTGGGATACGTGTCGTTAGTCGACTGGGAGGCATTGGCATGGTCGTTGGGGTGGATAGCGAGCCCGGCGATCTCTGAGGCTCGCGCGGCGATGACTTCATTGAAGTTCATGTTCGTGGTTGTCCCCCCGCCGCCGAGAACCAGAGCTGTAGGGAACTGGGACCGGTGCTGACCGGAAATGATTTCGCCGCACGCGGCTTCCAGCGCCTCGGCAATGGAGGGTATAAGGACTCCCAGCTTGGCATTGGAGCGAGCCGCAGCTGCTTTTACGAGCGCGTAGTTCCGCACGAAGGCGGGTACATCGGCTACGGTGCGGCCGGCGCCGCCGAAGTTGTCCACCGCGAGTTTTGACTGCTGGCCGTACAAGACCTGGCCGTTGGACGTCTCTGTCTGAAGGACCGTCATTTCTATACCTTTCAAGTGATGTGTACCACAATGCATTGAAGGTACGGCCGCAGAATCGGCTCCTCGAAATGATGTTGTTATGACAGCAACGGAAGTTTCTTTTTTCTAAAGGGAACAGCCATTCTTAGGGGAGAGCCTAGTTGCTCTAGCAGCAACATATTTAGGAGGGTGTGTCATGGCTGATAGTGCAGCTGAACGCGTGGCCGCGCTGCTCTTGGCGTTCGAAAACCCGGGACAAGCGGGTGGGGAGCATTCGGTCAGCGAGCTTGCCAGGGCGGTGGGTAGGGAACGCAGCCAAGTCTCGCGAATGTTGAAGGCACTCTCGCGAAGCGGTCTTGTCGAACAAGACCCGGATCGACGCACGTACCGACTGGGTTGGAACCTCCGGATTTTGTCTACCGGCGCCGGTAATTACCCGCTGGTTCTTGCCAGCAGGCCAGCGCTGCAGGCCTTGGTGGCGAAGACGGGGGAAGTTGCCCTCCTTTCCGTACAGGAAGGCAACCGATCGCTCACCGTGCTGCGTGAGGAGTCTCAACAGTCCCTGCAGGCGGGCGGATGGGTAGGCCGCCGTTCCCCTATGCACTGCACAGCATCCGGGCGGGCCCTGATGTTTGATTTCGATGAAGAACTCATTGAAACGCTCACGTCTTCCGACATGGAGATTCCGACGTCGGCCCCCGGCGCCCCGAAGAACCTCCCGTCGCTCCTGCAGAGAATTCATATTGAGCGCATTAGAGGCTACTCCGTTGCATCCGAGGAGGTTGAAATCGGCCTGACATCCATCGCAACACCCGTTCGTGATCGTATGGGCCATATCGCAGGGGTCCTCAACGTCTCGGCACCCACATCACGCATCATCAACAAATCAGACTCAATCGGGCATCTTCTCATCACTGCATCAAAGGCAATTACGCAGAACCTTGGATCTCGTCGGGTCTAAGGCTCGAGATTGGTGCGCCTTGAGAACCTCTCTTCTAAGGCTGTCGGTGTGGCGTCCAGGAGTCCTTTGTCTGTTGGCTTAGACGGCGCGTACCCGTGGAGGACCTTCTCGTTTGGCCACTGCCTGATATGCCGCGAACTTGGCGGATGCGCTGGACCAATCCAGGACGGCCCTGGGACGGCTGTTGATCTCATCAGCAGCGAATAAGACCTCTTCTGGTGTAACTGCGCTCAGGTCATCGCCCTTCCGGAAGTACTGGCGAAGCAATGGAGTGGTCCCCGGAAGTTGGACACCCAATCAAGGATCCTTCTTCAGGGAGTAGTCAGATGTACTTGAGAAGCACGTTGGGTCACTCCGATGCAGTGTCGGCTATTGAGTTGTTCGAGCAAGGGCTGACTGCGAAGTCCGCCGCGCTGACTCTTGATTTAGCACCCAACCCTGTCCAAATGTTGTATGAACGATGGCAGGTTCGAGGATCGGGTGCGCTGATGACAAGAGACCGTAAGCAGTACGACATCGAGACCAAGCTCTTGATCGTGCGGCGTCATCTTCAGGGCGTATCCGGACGCGTCCTGGCCAAGGAGTATGACCTTCCCTCTCCCGGCACCGTCACGAATTGGACCAGAATTTACCGGCGCGACGGTGAAGACGGCTTACGCCCGAAGAAGCGGGGCCGGCCACCAGTCAATCGCGAGAATCCACTACCCGAGAGCGAGGTCGAGCAACTCCGAAGGGAGAACGAGCGGTTACGTGCGGAGGTGGCGTGCCTGGGAAAATTGCGGGCCTTGAGGGCACAGGAACGACGCTGAAAGTTCAAGCGATCGATGATCTCAAGGCCCACCACCGGTTACCGCTGTTGCTGCACCTGGCAAAGATTCCCCGGTCCACGTTCTACGACCACCGCAACCGGCTCACCCGGCCGGATCGGCACGAGAAACTCAAAGAAGCCATTCGTCAGGTCTTCACGCAGGCGCGAAGCGCTTACGGGCATCGACGCGTCCTGGCCATGCTGCTGCGACAAGGATGGACAGTGTCGAAGAAGACCGTGCTGAAGCTCATGCGTGGGCTCGGCCTGCAAAGCCCGGTGCGTCGCCGGCGCAGATACAACTCCTTCCGCGGCGAGGTCGGTAAGACGGCTGATAACGTGTTGAACCGCCAGTTCGAGACTGCGGTCAAACACACCAAATGGGCCACCGACGTCACGGAGTTCACGGTGGGTACTTCCAAGGTTTACGTCTCACCGGTCCTTGATCTCCATGACAACCGGATCGTCTCTGTCATGGCAGGTCCGTCTCCGAGCGTCAAAATGGTCACCGATGGCCTTCGCAATGCGATCAGCGGCCTCGCTCCGAACGAGCGACCCCTGGTCCATTCAGATCAGGGATTTCAGTACCGGCATCCGCTCTGGCAGGACACGCTCCGCGAAGCCGGGCTGACTCAATCAATGTCCCGTAAGGGCACCTGCTTGGATAACGCCTCCATGGAAGGGTTCTTCAGCCACCTCAAAGAGGAATGGTTCCGGATCCAGCAACCCAGGACCATCGAGCAGTTCCACATCGGGCTAACCGAGTATCTGCGTTGGTGGAACAGCACCCGAATACAACGGAGACTCGGCTACCTCAGCCCCGACGAATACCTCGCCCACAAGCTCGCCCCCCGTAACGTTTAATTAGGAGTCCAACATTTAGGGACCACTCCAGCAAACCATTGGTGTTTTCATTCGACGCACGCTGCCAAGGGCTGGCTGGCTCGCAGAAGTACACGAGGGTTCCCAGCGCCGTAGTGACTTCGGCATGTTTGGCCATCTCTGATCCTCGATCCCACGTCAAGGTCCTCCGCAAGGTGTCCGGCATGACGCCGAGCTCCTCAATGAGTTGGTCACGCATGTTATCGGACCTGTTGCCGGGGCGGAGCGCAAAGGCGACGAGGAGCCGGGAAGAGCGTTCTACCAGCGTCACTATCGCTGATCGGTTCCCCTTTCCCATGATGAGGTCTCCCTCCCAATGCCCCGCTTCTTCTCTCGTCGCTATGTGGGCTGGGCGGTCACCAATCTTTAGAGCATCGGCAATGTACTGGCGGGGCTTCACCTTAGTTCTGGAGCGTGATCGCCTGCTGAACTTACCCGACCGCAGCAACCGGGCTGGCCCGACTGGAACGGGGCGGATACTCAGCTGGTAAAGCGCGCGGTAGAGTGTTTCGTGCACCAGATGCCGGTGCTTTTCTCCCGGAAACCGTTGCTTCAAGGCCCGGCAGACCTGTTGAGGGCTCCACCGCTTCGACAGGCACTCCACGACGTAATGCCGCAATTCGTCATCACCAGCAAGCTTGGCGAGCTTTGGTCTCGGCCTTCTCTTTTGTGCCAATTTCTGGGCGCGGAAGGGATGATAGCGACGCGAATCGGGACGATTGCGAGCCAATTCCCTGCTGATTGTGGACGGCGACCGCCCTAGATCGCGAGCGATGGATCGGATACCTGCCCGCACCAGCAACTGGTCGGCAATGTAGATGCGTTCGTCCTCTGACAAATAGCGGCTGGATACGGCTACCGCAGGAACAGCTTTCCGGGGCCGCGGATCCAAGCCCTGCTGCACCAAGCCCTCGACTCCATTGCGTCCATTCAACCAACGAAGGCCCGTGTTTTGGTTGATCCCAAGAATCCTGCATGCGGCCCGGTTGGAGTGTCCTTCTTTCATGAGCTGAACATACAAGGGCCTCATTTCAATCAGGCCTGGTGGTCCCATTTTCCTCGATCGGCGCGTCGAACTACGCATGAATCAACACCACTTTCAGTCAGTGTTGCGACGTTGGTTGGAAACCGGCCAGCTTTGAGCTGTGCGGAGGGCTCCACCTGCCCCCAGTGGGCATAACCCGTCCAACGCGACTTGCAGGGGTTACCGGTCTTGGATGTGCGGCGGGAGTTCCACGTCGGCCGGATCCAGCTCTGGTCTGGCCCGCACGAAAGACAGGGGATGCCGGAACGATTTGCGGGACCAGGCGACGTCGGCCGCGACTTCGACCACGAGCGGTTCGATCAGCGTCAGGTGCACCGGGCCTTTGTCCTTGCTGAATCTGTTCAGCGAGGTTTCGCTGATCTCTTCGGGCCATGGATGCCCGGGCTGCGCCGGGCGGAGCTGGCGGCCCAGCTCGCGCCCTGCACGTGTTGTCGGAGCTCCTCGGTGAGCAGGCTTACTCCCGGACCGGACTGGGTGCACCCCGCAACCACGCCGCCCTTGAGGAGCAGAACCAGACACTGCAGAACGAGATCCAGGAACTGCAGGCCAAGCTGCAGCACCAAGGGGAAGAACTAGGTGCCGCCCGGGAAGCCAACCGCCAGCTCATCGGTCAACTCAACAGGACAGCGGCAAGCGATGGTTTCGACGGCCGACGTGGCACGATCCAGCATCCGGTCATCCGGGACTGAGGTGACTCGCCTTGGACGTACTCTGACGTTGGAGCGGCCGCTGCTTCGCTGCCTTCCCTTTAAGTGGCGGGATGGTTCATTTCGGTTAGTTGTGCCCCTAGGCTTTCCTGGTACATCTACCAGGATGAACGGCGCTCCGTTGAAGGGTTAAAATTTGCGCCCGATGCCATCACCCCAGACCCAAAAGCCTGACCCGTTGGGCATCCACTCGCTGCCGAACCTGTCGTCGATGGAAATGAGACCGGCTTCCCCTGCTGCGGTGACCGCTGTGGCAAGCTCGCCCGTCTCTGGGTTGAACCAGTGGACGGGCATCCCTGTTGTCCGTACACCTGGCAGCCTCCCGTATTCCGGACCGTAGGTATTCCTCTGATGTGTGCGGCGAAGCAGGGCTCTCGTCGAGTCCTAGAGACACGAATGTCACATGACTCCAGTCGCAGAGTGTGTCGACGTGCGCGGTGTGTTTCTGGGCCGTGCGTGGTCAGTGGGCTCCGCTGGCGCGAAGGATCATTGCGTCATATGCCCGGTCGGGGAGGATGCTGCGGGTGAAGATGAGGGGCTTGGCGCCGAATCCGACGGCATAGCGCGTCTTGGGGCGGCGTGCGGTGGCCGCTTTGACGAGGATTCTGGCTACAAGCTCCGGGGGCGACGACAGCGTGGTGTTCTCAGCCCGGGCTGCCTTCGCTACCTTCGCGGCGTTGTCTGCGTACGCGCCTTTGCCGGACGTTTCGATCAGGTTCTCGGCGACGATGCCGTTAAATTCGGTGCGGATCGCGCCGGGTTCGATGATGACGACGTTGATGCCGAAAGGTTTTGTTTCCAGGCGGAGGCAGTCGCTGAAGGATTCGAGCGCGAACTTGGTGGCGTGGTACCAGGCGCCGAACGGGGTGTGGATTTTTCCACCCATGGAGGTGATGTTGATGATGGTGCCGCTCTTATGGGATCGCATCGACGGGAGCACGAGCTGGACTAGTCGAGCGGCGCCGAACACATTCACCTCGAACTGGCGGCGGGCTTCCTCAAGAGGAACGTCTTCTACGGCGCCGTAGGACCCGTAGCCGGCGTTGTTGACGAGAACGTCGATCCGGCCAGTTTCGGTAAGGATCTGGCGGACACCGTCACTGATCGATTCGTCGTCGGTGATGTCCATGGCAATGGTCTTGATGCCGTGAGCGCGGAGGTCATTCATACGGTCGGTGCGTCGGGCGACGCCGTAGACGAGGAATCCGGCTTCGTGCAGCTGGATGGCGAATGCGTGGCCCATTCCCGAGGATGCCCCGGTGACGAGTGCGACCTTTTTGGTGGTGGTGGTGGTGGTGGTCATGGTCTGATCCTTCGACTAAGTTGAACAGTAGTTCGAGTTTTATCTTGAACTACTGTTCGAGTAATTGCAAGTGGGACGATCAGCCATGACAGGATTAGCTCCGTGACTCAACCACCAGTAAAGCCGTTGCGCGCTGACGCACGGCGCAATCGCACGAAAATCCTGGAGGCTGCCCGAGCGCAGATCACCCTCCACGGTCCCGACGTCGGCATGGATGAGATCGCTGCTGCTGCGGGCGTTGCTGTCGGCACCCTTTACAGCCACTTCCCCACCAAGGTGCATCTCGTCGCGTCGGTTGTGAGCGAGTTCATAGCGCAGGTGGCGGATCGTAGCGAGACCGCAGCGGCGGCCGTGCGCGATGGCAGTCCCGCATACACCGAGCTCACCGCGCTCCTACGGGACATCGTCATCGCAACCGCGACCAACCAAGCCGCGAAAGCCGCCGCAGCCGCTCTCGACGCCGACGTGGGCGATGCATCAGACCTGCAACGAGCAGGCGCCGCCCTGCAGTCGATCATCAATCAAGCCCGCGTAGACCGCACCGTCCGCTCCGACCTGTCAATCGAGGACTTCTATCTCCTCGTCAGCAACATCCCCGCCGGCCAACCCACCGACACCCTCGACCGATGGATCGATCTCCTCCTTCACGGAATCGCGGCCCGAAGAGCCGAGACGACTTCCACGTCCTGAAGCGGATCGATTCTGGCTCGCCCAAATTGATCTGCGTGCGTAACTCGGGATCCACCACTGGCAGCCGCCCGCATTCTGAGGCGACACCATTTTGCTATGCGAGGCGTGGCTGAATAGCGTCAGTCTCGCGAGCGAACCCGTGGCGGGCATGAATCGAAGCGTCTGGAAGCCGCCTCTCGGGTTGGACATCCACTGCATCACGGACCTCGGCCGGCGGCAGTTCACCAGCGCATCGATGATCCGGACGGCAGTCGGCTCGTGACGATACTCGCTGAGCTGCTCTTGCAGCTGGTGTCGAACCGCACAACGAACACCCTCGCCGCGCTTATAGAGTTCCTCGCCACCGCGCTCTGGAAGGAGAGGTGCCTGACCGAGCCACGCGCCAATAACAGATTCAACGACCCGCTCGAGGCTGGGCTTGTCTTCCGGGTCCGAAGCGTCTCCGGTCCGGACATGCGGACGGGAACGGCTTTGGTAAGGGGGTGCTGGCCGGCGCCGGGCTCGTTGATGGACTCGGAGCCGAAATCGCCGGTCTCCTCACACCTCCGTTTGCTCCATGGTTGCGAGAACAGAATTCCTCTGGATACCCCTGCCATTTAGAGCAGACCTGTCCCTGTTGCGGCGCGGGACAGTGCGAAAAAGGATCATGCAGGCTGTCCCGTCTCAGCGGCAAGCCGACCCCCGAGCTAGCGCCCCCAGTCGCGGAAGGTGGCTGTTTCCTTCGCCAGCGCTGGTTGTTCTACCGCGGGGCGAAGCCGTCGGGGTGGTCCGGTATGAAGTCGTCATGCTCAGGTGAGCGACACCTGTCGCGCACTGACAACGGCACCTTAACTAGGCCAAAGTCAACGCGCTGGCGCTCACCCCAACAGAAATCCGTGTGAGTTCTTTGCCTTGCCGGGACCAGAGCGTCACCCCGTCAAAATTTATGAGGGCGATCGTCCGGTACCCGTCCCATTTGGGTTCCGCGTAGATCACGCCTGGCAGCGCGCCGGGTGGCGGGAATGTCTTGACGAGTTTCGCCAGGGCAACAGCAACCGGTGGTTGCAGAGCCGGCGGGATGGACTCGCTCATGGGCCCAGCCTAAAGGACGGGCCGTTTCTAGCGCTGCGGGCCGTCCTGGGTGCCCTCGGCGGTGTACTTCTGGGTGCGCCTTATGGTCTCCGCCATGGCCCGTACGGACTGCGGGTCGTCCTGCCAGCGGCTGCCGTCCCGCGTGCAGGCATTGAACGGCGTCACGCCTGCTTCCTTGGCCGCCTGCTGTAGTTCGGCCCACGCTGCTTCCAGGTCTGCCAGCTGCGCTGGTGACAGCGGCTCGCGTTCCGGGGCCACGACGACGGCGGAGGGTTCCGCTGCGGCCGGTGCCCTGCGCCGGGTGAAGAAGCTTCGCAGTCCCACAGTCCATCTGTCCTTCTGAAAAAGGTTGTCCCGCCTGGGATTGGGGGAACCAGACGGGACAATCTCACCGTACCAACCCAGCCTGACGAGTCTCAGGGCAAGTGCATCCTCGCAGGGCTCGCACCCGTTTGGGCGTCCGCTTCGCGGCCGGCTGTTGGGTCCAGGGCGCGCCGTCGCAGAGCTCCGGAAGCCCTGGCCCTGTTTGTCTACGACGTTTTCTGGTTGCTGTCCTTCGGATTCTAGGCGTCCGCTCCACCCCGTCTAGCCCCTCCTTCGTCGGGGCCTGCGGCAGGAATTTCCCTGCGGCGCTCCTTCGTCGCTGATTTCCTTCGGGAATTTCCCACACCTTGCCCTGCGGGTAGACAGGGCTCCGTCGGCCGCCGAGCAAGCAAGCTTGCCAGCAACCAAAAAACAACGGGGGGAAAGGGGAGCTGGCCGGTCACCTAAGCCGCCCCACACCCCCACGTCTCTGCAAGGACAAAACCATGAACGCAGTAAGCAAAAAGACCGTGACCCTCGCGGACACCGGGGAAACCATCGACGGCGTGACCGTGCTGGGTGACTACCACATGAACGGCGGCTACGACTGGATGGAACTGATCGAAGAGCACGGCTGGGCCGTGCTCTCCAGCTGGGGCTGTGACGGCTGGGACCTGGGCCAATGGCCCTACGTCATGGTGGCCGCTACCCGCACCGCTGACAGCATCGGCAACCTGTTCGGCATCGCCACCTACTGCGAGGGTGACGTGACGTGCACCTACTACCGGACGAAAGCCCGCCTGTGGGACGCCATCACGGAGCAAGCATTCTTCCACTGGAAGAACGGACAGGCCCAAGGCCCGGCCGACCTGCCGGAAGCCGCAGCCGAACTTCCCAGCCGGTACCGGATGCCCTACGCCGTGCGGGATGCCGCCTAACCAGCACTGACAACCGCTGTACTGCCCGGCCGGAGCCGGGCAGTACAGCACCCCAAAGGACTTCGAAGGAGCCAGCACATGAGCAACGACACCACCGCCCCCAGGGGCATCACCGCCCTGATCTACCGCGACGCCCTGGGCACAGACTTCTCGAACCGGGGCATCTCCGCCCGGGTCATGGAAGTAACCGTCATTGGCGAGGGCATCGACCCGATTTTCGAGGTCACCGAGGAACGGACCGCCGTCCGGCTCGTCAAGAACGAGCACTTCCACCGTGAGACCGCGGTCCACGCCGAGCCGGTCACCCCGGAAGGTGAACCCGCCCCGTGGTACATGTTCGGCGGAACGTTCATCTTCAGCAGTGACGCGAGGTTCCGCCGCGCAGCCGGACACTACGGAGCCGTCCCGTTGCACGACCGCCGCGAATAGGGCCGAGGGTGGCCGGTCTTTCGAGCCGGTCACCGCGGGGCGGTCCGCCGTCGTGGCCAGCTTGTGCTGGTGGTCGCCGGCGGCGGACCGCCAATACCGCAGTAACCAGGTGCCGGGTG
>NZ_JBHJZH010000005.1:282427-287429 GCF_042270935.1 Pseudarthrobacter sp. NPDC055928 | reverse complement strand
CACCACGCCGCACGCGAACCGCGGGCCCCGGACACAGCACAGTGTCCGGGGCCCGCGGGCTTTAGTAGGGGCAGGAGGCATTTGCGGCGCCGGGGATGGGCACCGGCGGCGGCGCTGGACTCTCAGGGAACGGGTTCGACGTCGTTCGCGTGCTCCAGGGGTGAGGCCGCCTTGCGTCGGGGTGCTTCGGCCTCCTTCGCCGATGCAGTAGCCAGGGCCGGGCTGCGCAGTTCATCAAGCCTGACCAGGATGACGCCACCGACAATGAGCGCCCCGCCCAGGAGTTGGATGGCGCCGGGAAGCTCCCCGAGCAGCAGCCATGCCCAGACCACGGCAAACAGCACCTCGGTCAGCGAAACGAAGGATGCCACCTTCGAGCCCAGGGCACGGGCCGCCATGATGCCGGATACGTAGGCCAGGACCGTTGCCAGGACTACCAGTCCGCCCAGTGACACCCACCATGGCGTAATCCACGGGCCGAGCCTGGTGTCCGCCGTACTGAAGGCCATGGGCAGCAAGCCGGTTGCGGCGGAGAGCCACATTACGGAAGCCCCCACCATGAGGCCGCCGGACGCCAGGACGATGGGCGGCAGGGAGTCGTTCTCCTTGGCGGTGATGAAGAAGTACATAGCCAGGCACACTGCCGCCGCAATTCCCCAGAAGACACCAATGACGTCGATTTTGACCGCTCCAGTGAGGTCGAGGACCAGCACGAGGCCCGCGAGGGACAACAGCGTACCGCCGAAGGTCAGCGCGCGTGGCCGCTTCCTGCTGGCAGCCCAGAGCCACAGGACGATGATGACGGGTGCCAGGTACTCCAGCAGGAGCGCGACACCAACGGAAAGCCGGGCCACAGCGTTGAAGTAGAACAACTGGCACGCGGCCACTCCGATGAGGCCGAACAGGACGATGGTGACCCAGTTCTCGCGCACCTGGTGCCACCGGCCACGCAGGGCGGGGATGGCCGGAATCGCCAGGATCAGGGCCGCGCCGGTGAGGCGAGCGGTTACTGCGGCCCCCGGAGACCAGCCAGTTTCGAGCAGCGCCTTGGCGAAGGATCCGGAGATTCCGAAGACAGCGGAGGAGAACAGTGCAACTCCCAGGCCGGAAGCCATAAAGCCACGGCGTGCTGCGGACATGCTTGAGGGGTTGGTGGCGGCAGTCATCGTCGCCTCCTGTCAGGAGTAAAGTGGGGTAATGCCCATGACACTACGCCGGGCCCTGTAAGGAGTCAAGATGGTCTTTGCCCCTGACACCGAGGTGGCGCTCCGCACCGTGGTGAATCTGATCAACAGCGCCGCAAATGGCCAGGAAACCCTGGCCACGGTGTCGGACCTGGACCGCTTCCTCGAGGCCGAAGGTTTCAGCGGATCCCGGACACGCAATGCGGCGGAACTGGCCAGCATCCACAAGCTGCGCGGCGAGCTAGCCAGGGTTTGGACCTCAGATGAGGATGCGGCGGTGGAATCCGTGAACCGCCTGCTGCGGGAGGCCAACGCCCTTCCCCAGCTGATGAAGCATGATCAGTGGGACTGGCACCTGCACGCCACCACACGCGAAGCGCCACTGGCGGAAAGAATGGGCACCGAGGCAGCCATGGCCTTGGCGGACGTGATCCGAAGCAAGGAGATGGACCGAATGCTCGTGTGCGAAGGGGATGACTGCGATGCAGTGGTCCTGGACCTCACGCGGAACCGGTCCAAGCGATATTGCGACACCGGCAACTGCGCCAACCGGGCACACGTCGCGGCCTACCGGGCGCGCCAGGCAAAGGCCAGCTAGAACGGACGGGCCCGTCGGGTGCGCAGGATCAGCGGCCGGTCGGTCCGTCGGCGTCGGGGGTGCCGGGCTCGTCGGAACCAGGCTGGGAGCCTTCCCGACCGGCCCGCGGAGCCGTGCCACCGAATCCATGGGAAGGCTTGCGTGCTGAGCTCAGGTTGACACCTGACCCCTTGCCGAGGTGCTCGGCATTGTCCTTGTAGCTCATCGAGAGCATCGCGGCAATGACCAGCGTAACGATGAACGCGATGCCGGCCCCGGTGAAGGCGAGGTCGAACCGAGGGGCGCGTGAACTGCCGCCCGACGCGAAGATAAGGACCGCAAAAAAGGCGAGGACGGCCCAGAACGCGGAGAACATCAGCGGCCCCTTCACCGAGGTCCGCATCTTGCGCGGTTTTCCTGGTTGCTGGTCTGCCAAGGTGATTCCTCCCCTGCAGGCACGGCACGAAAGGCCTGCCCGGTTCGAATGTGCGGTGGGTGTGTACGGCGAAACTTCTACGCCGGGTAGAACCGTACCTGTCTAGTTTACGGCTTCGCGGCAGCGCCCCGGGCATCATGCCGCAGAGTCAGCGCGGACAGCACCCAGAGGACGCCGGCAAGAATGGCCCCGCCACCGGCGACCCCCAGCAGCGCATGCGCACCGAGGCTGATGAAGAACGGGAGCGCCGCGGCCGTTCCGAGGCCAATGACCCCGGAGGCTATCCAGTCCCTGGCCAGGACGTGCCCGCCACGGTGCCGCAGTCCGCACACCAGCTCGATCGCGCCTGCGAGGCCCAGGCCCAGCGCCGCCATCACGCCGAAGGGCACGTCGCCATGGAACAGCAGCAGCGCCGCGCCACTGCCTGCCAGGATCAGCCCTGCGGCCGAAAGCAGCTTTCCAGGCGTACTGTCGCGGGTGAAGCCGGCCTTTGGAGTACCCCACAGGACCAAGGCGCCAGTGGCCAGCAAGTAGGTTCCGCCCGCCCAGGCCATCACCTCAACCGACGGCGTGGCCCAGAAGATCGTGACGGCCCCGAATCCCAGCGCGGCAAGGGCCCGCAACAGGACCGGCTTCCACAGGTCTTCCTGGAGAGCGGTACCGGGCGTGGCTTCTGCGGGCGTCAAAGGGCGGGTCACCGGTCCAGTTTAGTAGGCGTGGCTGCTACTGCGAACCGAGCACCATCCACCTGTCGGACCTGGCACGGACGCCGAGGGTCAGGGCGCGGGCAGCCATGTACCCCAGCGCGAAGGCTGCCCACAGCCACCCCAGCCCGGCCAGCCCGGAAGCGCCCGAGCCCGCCACAGCGAGGAGCAGCGGGATGTAGACGGCGAGGTTGACGACGCCGGCAATCGCCAGGTACTTCGCATCGCCGGCACCGATCAGCACACCATCGAGGACGAACACGTAGCCGGCTAAGGGCTGACCGGCGGCGAGTACCCACAAGGCGACGGTCAGCACAGAGTGGACTCCGGTGTCGGACGTGAACAGAACCCCTACCCAGGGCGCAGCCGCGGCGAGCAGCACGCCCGTGACCGCACCAAAGCCTATGCCCCACCTGATCATCGTTCTGGTCAACAGGCGCGCCTTGGCGGCATTGGATGCCCCCAGCTCCTTGCCAATGAGGGCCTGGGCCGCGATGGCCAAGGCATCCAGGGCGAAGGCGAGGAAGGAAAAAATCGTCATGGCAAGCTGGTGCGCGGCCAGGTTCACCGGACCTTGGGCAGTAACCACCAGCACCGTTGCGAGAATGGCGATGCGCAGGCTAAGCGTGCGCAGCATCAGCCACGAACCGACGCGCGTCATCGCGCGGATGCCGCGCCAGTCGGGAAGCAGGGTGACGCCGTGCCGCGAGGCGTTCCGCTGGACCATCACCAGGTAGACGGCAGCCATGGCCCATTGCGCAATACTGGTCCCCACGGCAGAGCCGGTCACCGACCAGCCCAAGCCGTAGACCAGCCACAGGTTCAGGACAACGTTCAGGGCAAAGCCTGCCGTGGCCACCACCAGGGGTGTCCGCGTGTCCTGGAGCCCGCGGAGAACGCCCGTGCCCGCGAAAATGAGCAGCATGGCCACCAGTCCGGGCATGGACCAGCGGAGGTAGTCGGCGGCGAATACCCTGACGTCGCCGTCGGCACCCATGAGGCCCACGAGAGGATCGGCGGCTACGAAGCCTGCCGCAGCCAGCAGAATACCCAGCAGGAGCGCCAGCCACACGCCGTCCCGTCCTGCCGCGAGGGCCCGGCCGAGCTGGCCGTCACCGAGCGCCCGCGCCACGGCCGGAGTGGTGGAGTAGGCGAGGAAGACCATCAGGCCGACGGCGGTGTGCAGGACAGCGGAGGCGAGGCCGACCCCGGCCAACTGGGCAACGCCGAGATGGCCCACGATCGCGGAATCCGCCAGCAGGAACAGCGGCTCAGCAATCAGGGCACCGAAGGCGGGGACGGCGAGCCGCAGGATTTCCCGGGAGTGGCCGGCGGGGGTCTTTGCGGCAGCAGGGGCAGCTTGATGTGGCACGATTGCCAGCCTATCGGGGCGTCCAGACATCCCACTGGCTGCTGAGGCGCTCCCCTTCACGGGTTTCGGTGGAAACCATGACAAACAACACACTAAGACACAATTGGTTGACACTTCAAGTATAGGTTTGGAAGACTCGGGACATGAACAAGACCTCGCTTAACACCACGGCAGTGACGATTCTTCGCGTCATCATCGGCTTCATCTTTGCCGCCCATGGCTGGCAGAAGTTCAACGAATGGACCATCGCCGGAACCCAGGCCTCCTTCGCCAAAATGGGTGTTCCCGCCGCCGAAATCGCCGCTCCGGCGGTGGCAGTCCTGGAACTTGGTGGCGGAATTGCGCTCATTCTTGGTGTCCTGACCCGGGTGGTCGCCCTCCTGCTGGCCCTTGACATGCTGGGGGCACTGTTTCTGGTGCATGCCTCTGCGGGGGTCTTCGCGGCAACCGGCGGCTACGAACTGGTACTGCTTCTGGCAGCAGCGGCATTGGCGGTGGCGCTTACTGGCGCCGGCCGCATCTCGGTGGACCGGGCCCTCTTCGGCCGTACGAACTCCAGGCTGGCCGTGCTCGCCTAACGGCTCACATCATGATCGAACGACGGCGGTGAGCACCCGGGTGCTCACCCCCCGCGTTGTTTTTTTACTAAACAATAGGTGTCGCCCCCGACCCGGAGGTGGGTAATAAAACGGGCGGGGCCCGAGCAACCCACCGGGAACCCGGCGCCAC
>NZ_JBHJZH010000005.1:0-282417 GCF_042270935.1 Pseudarthrobacter sp. NPDC055928 | reverse complement strand
GCTGGGTCAGTTGTGTATAAGCGACTGAACCAACCCCCGGGGGGCGGTGCTCGCCAACGGCCTCACATCATTATCTACCGCGGGGGGTGAGCACCGGGGTGCTCACCGCCGTCGTTGTTTTGTTCCTACACATTCGGTGACGCCCCGGACCGTGAGGTGCTTCTTCATCGGGGCGGGGCCGGAGCTACCCTCGGGTAACGCGGCGCCTCAGTAAGATCGCAGCATGACTGAGACCGCAGCCAACTCCGTAACCCTCCGCTTCCTGGCCGCCCCCATGGACGTAGGACACAGCGGGTCCGTTGACGCAGGGACCGTCCTTGAATGGGTGGACAAGGCCGCGTACGCTGCCGCTGTCGGCTGGGCAAAGTCCTACTGCGTCACTGCCTACGTGGGCAACATCCACTTCGCTGACCCCGTCAACAGCGGCGATATGGTGGAAGTCGAGGCCACCATCGTGTACACAGGGCGCTCTTCCATGCACATCCGTACCGTCGTCTCCTCCGGGGATCCCAAAGGCGGGCCAGCGACGATGCGCAGCCAGTGCATGGTGATTTTCGTGGCCGTGGGCGAGGACGGCAAGCCGATCCCGGTGAAACAGTTTGAGCCGGTCACCGACCAGGAAATCGAACAGCGCGAGCACGCCCTTGCCAGGGTCAAGGTCCGGGAACAGATCGTTGCAGCCATGAAGGACCAGGAATATACCGACGCCGGAACGGCCGAGCGCGTCACGCTGCGGTTCATGGCGGCCCCCACCGATGTGAACTGGGGCGGGAAGGTCCACGGCGGCATCGTGATGAAGTGGATCGACGAGGCGGCCTATGTCTGCGCGTCCCGCTACTGCGGCAAGGACACCGTTGCCGTGTTTTCAGGCGGCGTCCGCTTCTACCGCCCTCTGCTCATTGGACACGTGGTGGAGGTGGAGGCGCGGCTGGTCTACACCGGAACCAAAGGCATGCATATTGCCGTACACGTCCGCTCCGGGGACCCCAAGGGTAAGGAACTGAACCTCACCACGTACTGCCTGACAGTAATGGTGGCGCGCGACGCCGAAGGCACGTCAGTGCCCATCCCCCGCTGGGTGCCTGTCTCGGAGGAGGACAAGCGGCTGCACGCACATGCGCGAGAGCTGCTGGAAATCCGGGGCACTGCTCCCGGAAACCGCCTGCCCAACCACTTGCTGGCGCAGGGCTAAGCGGGCCAGCCCCCAACGGTACGGGAGGTCAGAAGCCGCCGCCACCGGCGTCGGCCGCCATGTTGGCGAACCTCGAGTAGTGGCCCTGGAAGGCCACCACGATGTCCTTGGTGGGACCGTTACGGTGCTTGGCGATCAGGATGTCAGCCTCGCCAGCACGCGGTGACTCCTTGTCATAGACGTCCTCACGGTGCAGGAGGATCACCATATCCGCGTCCTGCTCGATCGAGCCGGATTCGCGAAGGTCAGAGACCATGGGCCGCTTGTCCTGCCGCTGTTCGGAACCACGGTTCAGCTGCGAGAGCGCGATGACCGGAACCTGGAGCTCCTTGGCCAGCAGCTTGAGCGCACGGGAGAACTCCGAAACTTCCTGCTGGCGCGACTCCACCTTCTTGCCGGAACTCATGAGCTGGAGGTAGTCCAGGATCACAAGCTTGAGATCGTGCTGCTGTTTGAGGCGCCGGCATTTGGCCCGGATTTCCATCAGCGACATATTGGGGCTGTCGTCGATGAACAACGGGGCATCGTTCATCCGGCCCATGGTGGTGGCGATTTTGGACCACTGCTCATCCTTGATGGTTCCCTTGCGGAGGTCCTGCAGCCCAATGGTGGCCTCGGCGGACAGGAGGCGCATGGCGATCTCGTTTCGGCCCATTTCGAGCGAGAACATCACCGTGGCCAGGTTGTTCTTGATGGCCGCCGACCGGGCGAAGTCCAGAGCGAAAGTGGACTTACCCACGGCGGGGCGGGCGGCGATGACAATCATCTGGCCGGGGTGCAGGCCGTGGGTCAGTTCATCCAGTTCATAGAAACCCGTGGGTACACCCACCATGCCCTCACCGCGGTGGCCGGAGGCTTCGATCTCATCCACCGTGGACTCCATGACGTCCTTCAGGACGACGTAGTCCTCGGCCGTACGGCGCTCTGCCACAGCGTAAACTTCGGCCTGCGCCTGGTTGACGAGGTCTTCCACTTCGCCATCCGAGCCATAACCGAGCTGGACGATCTTGGTTCCGGCGTTGACCAGGCGGCGCAGCACGGCGCGTTCGGCCACGATCTCGGCATAGTAGCCGGCGTTGGCTGCGGTGGGCACGGTCTGGATGAGTTCATGCAGGTACGCAGGGCCGCCAATCCTGTTGATCTCGGCGCGCTTGGTCAGTTCATCCGAGACGGTGACCGCGTCCGCAGGCTCGCCGCGGCCGTAGAGATCAATGATGGCTTCGTAGATGGTTTCGTGGGCTGGACGGTAGAAGTCCTGGCCACGGAGGATCTCCACCACATCGGCGATCGCATCCTTGGAGAGCATCATGCCGCCCAGGACGGACTGTTCCGCGGGAATGTCCTGCGGAGGTTTCCGGCTGCCTTCTGATCCGCGGGTGCCCTCGATCGAGTCCAGATGCGTTACTGACAAAGCTGCCGTCCTCCATTGTGTGCCGCGGCGGAACCGGTCCGGCCGTGGTTAAAGCTGTTCTTCCTGCGGGTACCTGCGCCGTGGAACATCCGCAACGCAGGCACCAGGACAGGTCTATCCGAGGGCACCGACAACTGGCCATCCGGCGGCCCTGTCGGGTCCAAAGGCTTTGTGCACAAAGAGTTATCCCCAATATCCACAGGTTATCCACAGAGGTACCCGCCACGGCGGGATCCAGGGAATCCGCCGCGGTCCTTCGCGTACTCCGCAGCAGCGTTTTCGCGTCCCAAAAACAGGTATCCCGCTACGCTAGCCCCCCTTTCCCCAAGGGCAAAGCCGCGTGTACCCGCGGCCTGTGGATAACCTGTGCACTAAGGGGCATAGCTTGTGCACAGCCTGTGGGTGACCCTGTGGAAACAAAAAAACTTTTCTCTCCCATAAGCCTCTGACCTGCGGAAACGTCCATCCGGACGTGTGGAGGAAATATTCTTTTACTCAACCTTCATCCACAGCTTGCAGGCCGAGGCTGTTGATTGGGAACTGAATTCCGGGTCCAATCCTCCGCATCCATCCCTAAAGCGTGATGAATTCCACAGCACGTGCCCCGAATTGACGCCTTAGCAGGCGACCTGTATGCGAACCAAGGAATATGCTGTGGATAACCACGATCTGGCATAAGCTCTATACATGGGCGAAATACTGATGGTGCTGTTGCCTGCGTTGGTTTTGGTGGCAGTAATCTGGGCTCTCTCAACAGCCCTGAGCCCCCGTGACTCCGGAATCTCCGACGCCGAAAAATACCAGCAGGACCTCGCGATGCGCTCCGCCGAGCACTATGCCGCCCAAGTCCGTGCCGCCACTGCTGCCCGTGCCCGGCTGGAGGCAAACACGCGGCCCAGCCAGAATGAGGCACAGCAGTCACAGCAGGCAGACAACGCCCGTGCGGCATTGCACGCGCAGGCAGGCGGGCCGTCCGGCCAGCACGGGTACACAGCCCTTCCGGGCGGACAGCTCAATCCTCAATTCGCCCTGCAACTCCAGACGATGGCCCGCAGCGGGCAAAAGCTCCAGGCCATCAAACTCCTCCGCCAGGCGACGCACTTTGACCTGGCTACCGCCAAGAAGTACGTAGATCGGCTTTAGAAATGGAATCGCTTGTGATCCCCGCCCTCATCCTGGTGGTAGTTGCCGCCGCAGTGGCCCTGGGTGCCCGCGCCGTCAGCAGGCGCGTGGCGGCTTCCAACGCAGCCGGCACGGCCGCTCCCGCCACCGACCCTGTGGAGTTGGCGCGCACGGCCGCCGCGAAGCTTACGGAGGACCAGCACCGTCGCCTGTACGCCCTCATCGCCCAAGGGCAGGCCATGGCAGCGATCAAGCTCTACTACGAGGCCACAGACGCCGGCCTGAGGGCGTCACGGGATGCCGTAGGCGCGCTGGCGGCCCACCCGCAGCCTTACCGCAGCCCCGCGTCCGCGGAGCCCGTGCAGGATCCCGACGATGACGACACCCCCCAGCGCTTCCCGTACCGCTACCGGGCCATCGCCAGCAAGGGCGACGTAACCCGCGAAGTCAGCAGCAACATGCTCAATGACGAGATCTACGGGCGGATCCGCACGCTGGTCCGCAGCGGCGATATAGAGGCCGCCGCCACGGCGCTGACCAAGCACTCTGACATCACCCTCAAGCAAGCCCGTGAGTTCATCGCGCTCCTGGAAGACTAGGGCCTGCCCTTCCTCCTTGGATTCCTCCCCGCGGCTGTGATGTGTCCAGGGGCTAGAAGTCGAAGAGGTCCCCCAGCCAGCCCTCCTTCTTTTTGTGTCCGCGGCGGTCGTAGTCGCGGTCATGGCCCTGCTTGCCGTACTTCCGGTCGTCGTATCGCGGCTGGTCATACCGCGGCTGATCACGGCGCGGCTCAAAGTTCGGGTACAGCGGAGGCGGAGTCGGACCAGGCGCCGGGACCGCGGGGCGGGCTGGCGCCTGGGATCCTCCGGCCATGGCCTCGTTGGCGCGGTCGATGATCTTATCCAGTTCACCGCGGTCCAGCCAGACGCCGCGGCACTGGGGGCAGTAGTCAATCTCCACACCACTGCGTTCACTCATGATCAGGTCAATTGAATCCACAGGACATTTCATGTCCCGGTCAACGAGTGGCGGCTCCGGATAGTTCGGCAGAGGTGTCCGACGCCGGATTCCCGCCACCGGAGCCTGCCTCAACGTCCGCCCGAGATACCCGCCAGCAGCTGTTCGAACGGCAGGGACTCCAGGGCCGCCGGCTTGCGGCCAGGCTGCTCCCCTGTCAGGAGTCCTGCAAACTCGGCCGCCGCCCGCTCGATCCGGGACGAAAGGGGCGAGCCGCCGTCGTCGGTGTTTCCCCAGTCCTGCGGGCCTGCGAAGACGCCCGTGGCCGCCGTCCGGGTGCGCAGGTAGCTGAACAGTGGGCGCATCGCGTAGTCCAGGACCATCTGGTGCCGGTCGGTGCCGCCAGTGGCCCCCAGCAGGACGGCCTTACCGTCCAGGGACTTGGGGTCAAGCACGTCAATGAAGGACTTGAAGAGGCCGCTGTAGGACGCACTGAACACGGGGCTGACCGCGATGATGCCCTCGGATGCCTCGACCCCGGCAATGACGTCGGCCAGGCGCGGGGCCGCATAGCCGGTGACGAAATTGTTCGCGATGTCCACTGCGAGGTCCCGGAGCTCAACCACGTCCACAGTCACGTCGTAGCCTGCACGGGAAAGTTTGCGCTCTGCAGCAGCGGCAAGCTGGTCGGCGAGCAGCCTGCTTGAGGACGGCACTCCCAGGCCGGCGGACAGGACGGTGATGCGGCGGGTTTCCACTGTGGACTCCTGAAGTTCGATACGGACTACAATACATGCATTTGCATGTACAGGGATAACCGGTGGTCATTCGGGTTTATTCCACGCGCCTGGCGGATCAGCGTTCCACTGATTCACCACGGCAGGTATCAGGTGGTGCTGGCTGACCTCCTCCGCGTCTGCGAAACTACGAGCATGGCAGAGAACAAGACCAAGCCCACAGATGTTCCTGCGGCAGAATTCCTTGCCGAGGTGGAGCATCCGCAGCGGCGTGCGGACGGCTTCGAGTTGTTGGAGATGATGACCCGCATCTCCGGGCAGGAAGCCGTCATGTGGGGTCCGACCATCGTGGGGTTCGGCGCCTACCACTACAAATACGAAAGCGGGCGGGAGGGCTACGCCGCGGCCGTCGGATTCTCACCGCGGAAGGCGAACTTGGTGCTGTACGGCCTCACCGACGGACCCGATGCCGACCGGCTCCTGCCCGAACTGGGGAAGCACAGGACCAGCGCAGCCTGCCTCTACATCAACAAGCTCGACGACGTGGACCGGAACGTTCTTGAGGAGCTGATCCGGTCTGGCTACAGGCATGTCACCACGGAGCTTGACAGCCCCTAACCTGCGCACGAGGTGGTATTTGACGGTAGTCCGGAGCGTCAACACTGCTCTGAAGTGCCATTTCGATGCAGCGTCCGCACAGAAAACCCCCGCCGCCGGTTAGGCAACGGGGGTTTTCGTGCAGTTCAGTGCTTCGTAGCTGTTAAAACTACTTGCCTGCGACTACGTCGAGTTCGATCACTGCGGCAACGTCGTCGTGCAGACGAACGTTGGCCTGGTAGGAACCGACCGACTTGATGTGTGCCGGCAGTTCAACCTTGCGCTTGTCGATGCGGCCAAGGCCAGCGGCCTCAACGGCGTCGGCGACGTCGCCCTGCTTGACGGTGCCGAACAGGCGTCCGGTCTCGCCAGCCTTGACAACGAGCTTGACCGGCTTGGCGGAGAGTGCAGCGGCCTGCTTCTGAGCGTCTTCCAGGGAAGCGTGCTCGCGGGCGGCACGGGCAGCCTTGATGGACTCAACCTGCTTCTCGCCACCCTTGGACCAGGTCAGGGCGAAGTTGCGGGGGAGCAGGTAGTTACGTGCGTAACCGTCCTTGACCTCGACAACGTCGCCAGCAGCACCGAGACCGGTTACTTCGTGGGTCAGAATGAGCTTTGCCATGTTAGTTAATCCCTTCCTTAGCCGCGGCCAGCGCCGGAGTAAGGCAGCAGGGCAACTTCGCGGGCGTTCTTGATTGCCTGTGCGATCTTGCGCTGTTCCTGCACCGTGACGCCAGTGACGCGACGGGCGCGGATCTTTCCGCGGTCGGAGATGAACTTGCGCAGCAATGCTACGTCCTTGTAGTCGATGACAGTGATGTCAGCGGCCTTCAGGGGGTTGGACTTTGGTTTGGGCTTACGGAGTTCAGCCTTAGCCATCGTGGAGCTCCTATTCTATGGAGCCCGTGGATATTGATCCACGGGATGGTGGTGGTCCGACGGCGGCAGTCGCTTCGGTGCCATGCGGCACTCAGGCGGTCCCGGCGTCGGGCCTTAATTTTTGGTTTTTAGAAGGGGGGTTCGGAATCCGGGCCGTTGCCCCAGCCGCCTGCGTTGGAGACACCGGGCGTTGCCCAAGGGTCTTCCTGCGCTGCGGGCTGGTTGCCGCCCCAGTTTCCGCCGGAGTTGCCGCCCTGGCTTGCACCAGCGCCGCCTCCCCCGAACCCACCGCCGCTGTTGCCGCCGCCGAAGCCACCCTGTCCGCCGTTTCCGGCACCCCCGGCGCCGGAGCGCTGGGTACGGTTGACTTTGGCATTGGCGTAGCGCAGGCTCGGGCCGATTTCATCGACTTCGAGCTCAATGACGGTGCGCTTTTCGCCTTCTTTAGTTTCGTAGGAACGGCTCTTCAACCGGCCGGAAACGATCACGCGCATGCCCTTGGTGAGGGACTCGGCGACGTTCTCGGCTGCTTCACGCCAGACTGCTGCGCGGAGGAACAGGGTTTCCCCGTCCTTCCACTCATTGGACTGGCGATCAAAGGTGCGTGGGGTGGAAGCGATGGTGAAGTTCGCTACTGCCGAACCTGACGGTGTGAACCGCAATTCCGGGTCATTGGTGAGATTACCGATGACCGTAATAGTGGTTTCGCCTGCCATCTACTGCCTCCTTGTTCGATCCTGGATGAAGAATTCGATCCTGCGGGGTGAAGAATGAAAATCGGAGCTGAAGTTACTCAGCAACAACCTTCTGCTCTTCGGGGCGGGTGATCTTGGTGCGCATGATGGTCTCGTTAAGAGACAGCTGGCGGTCAAGTTCCTTGGCGGTGTCCGGCTTGGCGGTGAAGTTCACCACGGCGTAGATACCTTCGGACTTCTTCTTGATGTCGTAGGCCAGTCGGCGACGGCCCCAGATGTCAACCTTTTCGATGGTTCCACCATCGTTGGTGATGACATTCAGGAACTTCTGAAGCGACGGCTCAACGGTACGCTCTTCGACCTCGGGGTCGATGATTACCATCAATTCGTAAGGACGCATATGTGAACCCACCTCCTTTGGGCTAAGCGGTTACGGCATTTCCGTAACAGGAGGTTCATTTGCGATGCCATGCACAGGCCCGGCCACCGGAACGGAGGCAGGACGCAGCACAGACTTCAATATCTTAGTGCATTTGGATCGGATAGGCGATTCGCGCTTGACTCAACGCTATGCGCCATGGTTCCACAGTGGAAGCAGCCATGAGGATATGTGGAAAACCGAGGCTGGGGGACCAGGGTCCTGTGCGCCGCAGCTAGAGTACAGAGCATGGACGCCGCACCACTCAACGACCGCCCCGGCCCGGTCAGGCGCAGCCGGCTGCGGTTCCTGGCAATGCTGGTGGCGGGAATCGCGGCCACGCTGGCGACGGGCGCTACCGGCCGATGGTTACAGGCCCCGGCCGCAGGTTGGGCCACGGCAGCGCTGGTGTATGTGGGCTGGGTGTGGCTGGTAGTGGGGAAGATGGGTCCAAAGGAAACCAAGGCCCACGCCACCGCCGAGGACCCGTCCCGGACCACCACTGACCTGCTGATCCTGGCGGCGAACGTCGCGTCGCTGGCCGCGGTCGCCGTCGTGGTTATGGACTCACACAATGGCGACGGCGGCACGCAACTTGCTGGGGCTGCACTGGTCCTGGCCAGCGTGGCCCTGTCCTGGATGCTGGTCCAGACCCTGTTCACCCTCAGGTACGCGGAGCACTATTACGGCGGGGCGACCGAAGGCGGCGTCAGCTTCAACCAGGACGAACCGCCGCAGTACACGGACTTCGCCTATCTGGCTACCAGCATCGGCATGACGTACCAGGTCTCGGACACCAGCCTGGAGAACCCGCGCATCCGGCGCGAAGCCCTGAAGCACAGCCTCCTGTCCTATGTTTTCGGTACGGTCATCCTGGCCGCCACGATCAACCTGGTGCTGGGCCTGGCGGCCTGAGGACGTCCGGAGACTTACGACGCTTGTGCTGCGCCGACGGCGGCATCCTCACCCTGCGGGGCCTCAGCTGCCGGTCCGGCCGGGCCACCCTTCCGGTAGCGCCATACCCCGATGCCAACCACCACGGCGGCCAGTGCCAGGGAGAGCATCAGGGACTCACGCGTGGATTCCAGGATCACCATGCCGATCAGCAGCGCCACGATGCTGGCGATGGAAACCCAGGTCAGGTAGGGGAACAGCCACATCTTCAGGGCGAGGTCCTTGGCGGCGGCACCCATGCGCTTGCGCAGGATCAGCTGCGAGGACGCAATGACCAGCCAGACAAAGAGTGCGATCGCGCCCGAAGTGTTCACGAGGAACAGGAAGACGGTCTCCGGGGCGATGTAGTTCAGCCCCACGGTGACAAAGCCGACGACGGTGGAGGCCAGGACTGCGGAGGCAGGTACGCCCCGCTTTGAAATCCGGGTCCAGGCCACTGGCGCGTCGCCGCGCTTGGAGAGGGAGAAGAGCATGCGGCTGGCGGTGTAGAGGCCGGAGTTCAGGCAGGACAACACGGAGGTGAGGACCACAATATCCATGATGGTGCCGGCACCGGGGATGCCGAACAGTTCAATTACGGCGACGTACGGGCTCTTGGCTACGTTGGCATCATTCCAGGGCAGCAGGGTGACCACGATGGCGATGGAGCCGATGTAGAAGACCAGGATCCGCCAAACAGTGGACTTGACGGCTTTCTTGACTGCGTCAACGGGGTTCTCGGACTCACCAGCGGCAATAGTGGCGATCTCTGCCCCGAAGAAGGAGAAAACGACCACCAGGATCCCGGCCAGGACCGCTCCCGGCCCGTTGGGCAGGAATCCGCCATTCTCGATGAGGTTGCTCAGGCCCGGTGCGGGGACTCCGGGGATAAGGCCCATAATGGCTGCCACTCCGAAGAGCAGGAACAGCACAATGGCTGCGACCTTGATGGAGGCGAACCAGAACTCGAATTCTCCATAGGACTTTACCGATCCCAGGTTGGTCAGCGTGAGCAGGACCATCAGGATCAGCGCCCACACCCACTGGTCGATTCCAGGGACCCACCGGTGCATGATCGCCGCGCCGGCGGTTGCTTCGATGCCCAGGACGATGATCCAGAACCAGGCGTACAGCCACCCGATGCTGAAACCTGCCCAGCGGCCCAGCGCCTTGTCGGCGTAGGTCGAAAAGGACCCGGTTTCAGGGTTGGCGGCCGCCATCTCGCCGAGCATCCGCATCACCAGGATCACGACAATTCCGGCAGCCATATAGGCCAGCAGGATTCCCGGGCCGGCCTGTTGGATCGCGGCACCGGACCCCACAAAGAGGCCTGCCCCGATGACGCCGGCAATGGCGATCATGGACAGATGCCGCGGCTTGAGCGACTTGGCGAGTTGTTGGTCAGCGTGCATGGGTGCGCCGTCCTTCATGTTGGTGCGGAAATTTGGCTGCCTTGCGGGGCCATAACGACGGGGCGGGAGGCCATCGTGGTTGCTCCGTGCGGTGGATCACACGTTTTATCCCACCCTAGACGCGCACCGGGCGCCGGTTGATGTGCACTGGCACAGAACGCCGGAGGCCAAATCAGATGTTTCCACAGGATGGCACACCATTGCGAACCATCCACTGCCCTGCAGGCAACTTTGAAATGCTCTCGAAACCTAAGTACTCAGGGCTCCAAAACCTGAGTACTCGCGGCTCAAACTACTCTGGTGCGGGATCTGGAACGGGGCTATATTGACTTCCAACGGTTGGGTACCGTGCTGGACGTAACGAAGCGGCCAGGAATTGCCCCGGCTCAGTCATGGGAATGATTGGACGGGGCTTCGACGACACATACAGGAAGTACAAGGCAATATCGGTCTCCTTCAACGATGGATGGGGACCACATGTCGTTAATCGGGCGAAGCAAGGAGTTGGACCGGATCCTCTCAGTGATCCGAGGGCCGAAGGAATCCGCCCTGAGCGTTGTAGGCCGCCGTGGTGTGGGTAAATCCGCCCTCCTGTCCGAGATCCCCCGGCTCTCTGACTACCGGACAGTTTTCCTGCGGGCCAGTGCCTCCGAGTCCGACTGGCCTCTTTCGGGCCTCACTGCACTGCTGAACGGAATCGATGATCCCGTCCTCAACCGGTTCGCCGATGAACTGCTGAGAAACTCCACCGCCGCCCTGGATGTCCCCACCGTGTCCACGATGCTCCTGAATGGACTGCATCAGCGCTCGTCCTCACGCACCGTCGTCGTCGTCGACGATGCAGACCAGTTGGATCCCAGCAGCCAAGCTGTGATCGGGTTCCTCGCCCGCCGCCTTTCCGGGACGGACGTGGCACTTTTCATGAGCGTGCGCGAAGAAGTGCCGGACAGCCCGTTTGGCAGCCTCCCGGCCCTTCACCTCAAGCCTCTGAACTACAACGACACGGTCCGGATGCTGGAGTCAATTCCGGCGCAGCAAGTCGCAACAGCGGCAGTCCACGCGGTGGCTGCTACAACCCAGGGCAACCCGCTTGCCGCCGTCGAGCTTTACACCTGCCTGTTGGAGCGCCAGGCCGAGGGGAAGTACGCCCTGCCTATTCCACTGCCCTGCAAGGGGAGCTTCGAATCCGAATTCGCGGCAACGGTGGGCAGCCTGACCCCGGCCGCGCGGCAGGTCCTTGACCTGATGTCGCTGTCCTGCCGGAGCGATATCGCCACCTTGGAGAAGGTTTACAGCGACCTGTGGACGGGGGTGGACGAACTCCTGGCCAACGGCATGGTCAGCAGGTCCGGCCCGCATCTGCGGATCCAGGACCAGTTGCTGCGGGGCTTCGTCTTTACCGCCATGACGCCGGCTGTCCGGACCACCAACCACCGTGCGCTGGCGGATGCTGCCGGCGAGACAGATCCTTACGCCAGGCGATGGCATCTGAGCTTTACGGCCTTGGAGCGCCAGACGCCGTTTGGCCTCCTGCGTTTTGCCGTTGACCTGATCCGCAACGGGGAAGTGTCCTTCGCCGTGGAGTACATCGAGCGTGCCCTCACCATCAACCCCTGGGAAGCGGAGACTGCGGCACGGCTCGCCAACGTGGCTGAACTGCTGTTCAACAGGGGAGAGTTCGTTTATGCCAGGCGGTACCTGGAATGGGCGCAGCGTGTGACACGCAACCCCGCTCTGATCCTGCGCCTGACCGGCCTGGATTTCGAGATCCAGTTCATCCAGGGCGCCGCTGTGCGCTCCAGCATGGTGCTACGCCTGGTGAAGGAGTTCGGCCAGCACGATCCTGCCTATTCAGCCACCCTGTTAGCGATCGGTTCGCTTTTTTACGCGGAACGGTGGGAGTTGGAAGACGCCCTCCGCCTGCTCCGCCACGCCGAGCAGTTCCAGGACGCTGCCTCCAAGGACTGCCTCGCAGTGACGGACCGTGCCAAACTCCTGATCGAAGCAATCAGCGGCAACACCGGGAATCTGGGCCGCAAGCATGACGCGGGCGCCACAGTAGCTACCCTTCTGGTGCAAGGCCGCGCCCTGACCTACGCAGAGCATTATGAACTTGCCCAGGAGGCCTTCGCAGTGGTGCGGAACTCCGTTGAGGCGAACAACGTCAACTGGAGGGAAACCGCGGACTACCTGGCCGTGGACAACGAAATCCGGGCCGGGAACGTGCGGACCGCTGTCCGGCTCATTGAAGACCTGGAACTCACGGAGCCGGAATCCAAATACCACCGCGGGATGCGGCACATCTTCCGCGTGTGGCGCGCCCACTCACTGGGCGACGAGGCGCTGGCCCGGCTTTACGTGGCGGAGGCACAGCGTTTCTCCGGCGCTGAAAGCCACCCCGCCATCACTGCCCAATTGGCCGCCTGCCAGGGACATTTCGCACTCATGCGCGGCAACCTGGCCGAATCATTCGCCCAGTTGTCCCGCGCCGTGGAGATCGGCATGGCCTTCGGCAACCCGACACTGCTTCGCTGCGAAGCGGACCTGGTGGAAGTGCTGGTGCGGTTGGGACGGCACCGCGAGGCCACCCAGGTCCTGTACCGGCTCGAAAGCCGCTCCGTGGGGCTCAGATCCCCATGGCTGCTGTCCGCCGTCGCACGCAGCCGAGCGATGCTCGCTGACGGTGAGCAGTCGCTTCAGCTGTTCAACCACGCACTTGAGAACAGGGGTGCCCACGACTCACTGCTGGAACGCGCCAGGACGCTGCTCTGCTACGCGGAGCGGCTAGGGGCCTTCGGCCGGCTGCGGGATGCCAGGGACGGCCTGCTGCGGGCCAAAGTGATGTTCGACGAGGTCGGCGCCGACGCGTGGACCCAGCACGTTGATTCCCTGTTGCTGGACGAGCGCGTTGAACCTGCCCGCGCCCCTGGCAACCCTTCCATGCTGATGCTCGCCGACCATGAGCGGGCCCTCGCGCAGATGGTGGCGCGGGGCATGCGCAACAAGGAAATCGCAGCCACGTTGTACGTCTCCGTGCGGACGGTGGAAGTGCGCCTTACCGCGATCTACCGCAAGCTGGGTGTGGAGTCTCGCGCACAGCTCACCGCCCTGGCCGCAGGCAAGGATTCCGCTGCCCGGGAACCCTACGTCCTGCCTGTCCTCTAGGGACCAAAACGCTGGAACCCGCAGTATCCACATTCTTCCCTTCCCGCTACCACAAAGCGCCTGCTTTTCCCCGTAATAACCGCCGTTTCCGGGCTAATTTTGCTTCACAAGTGGAACCCAATGCGGACTCTGCGGGAAGCGATGATCATGGCGGAAATTCCAGTAGCCCCTTTCCGAAGCGCGTCGTTTGGCTGGCCGGTTGAACCCTTGGCCGCGCAGCGGAATGCAACGTCGCCATTGCGTCTGCCGGAATCCTCACCGAAAGGGACCCCGCAGCCACCGGCTGCCGCCCCGGCAACGCCAGGACGCAAGGCGACGGCGGCGTGGATCTCCACCCACATCAACCTCCTGCGCATCACTGACTCGGTCGTGGTGGCCTTGGCCGTGTTCGCCGGCTACCTGCTCTCCAGCGTCGGTTTCACCCCCGGCGTAGAAAGCGACAAAGGCGGAGTCCTCACCGCCACCACGGTTACGCTGCTGTGGCTCATGGCGCTGGAAATATATCGGACCCGCGACTCGAAAGTCCTGGGTGTCGGCGCGGACGAGTACAAGCGCGTTGCCTCCGCAACCCTGCGGATCTTCGGCCTGATGGCCATTGCCGCCGTGGTCTTTTCCGTCCATGGCGGGACCGCGTTCGTCACGGTTTCCCTTCCGTTGGGGCTGGTGGCCTTAACGGGCAACCGCTGGGTGTTCCGGCGCCGGCTCACCAAGGAAAAGGCCCGGGGACACCACCTGTCCCGGGCCATCGTAGTGGGGGAACCTGAGGAAGTCCGTTACGTGGTGCACCAAGTGGCCAAGAAGTCCGGACCCGTCTACAAGATCCTGGGAGTCTGCCTTCCCGGCGCCCGGCGCGGAGCCAGCCTGCGCGTGGATGGCCAGCAGATCCCGGTTCTCTCCTCCACGGACGACATTGCCCGCACCGCCAGGCTGACCGACGCCGATGCGGTCATCGTTGCGGGCCCTCTGCCCGGCGGAAACAAGTTCATCCGCGAACTCGGCTGGAAACTGGAGGAATGCGCCGCGGAAATGGTCCTCGCCGCCACCCTCACAAACGTTGCGGGTCCCCGCATCCACTGGCGCCCGGTGGAAGGACTCCCCCTTATGCACGTGGACATTCCCCAGTACTCGGGGGCGAAACACGCGCTGAAGAGGGTCATGGATGTGGCGGTAGCGCTGGCTGCCCTCCTTGTGCTGTCGCCACTGCTCCTGGTGCTTGCCGTGATTGTGCGGCTGGACAGTCCGGGTCCGGTGCTTTTCCGGCAGGACAGGGTTGGCAAGGACGGCACCGTGTTCGGGATGTTCAAGTTCCGGTCCATGGTGGTGGACGCCGAGGCCCGTCTGGCCGCCCTTACTGAGCAGAACGAGGGTGCCGGAGTGCTGTTCAAGCTGCGCGATGATCCGCGGGTCACCCGGTGCGGGCGGTGGATGCGGAAGTACTCCCTCGATGAACTCCCTCAACTCTGGAATGTTGTGCTCGGCGACATGAGCATGGTGGGACCCCGCCCGCCGCTGGCCCGGGAAGTCCACGGCTACGAACGCCACACTCACCGTCGCCTCCTCATCAAGCCGGGAATCACCGGCCTCTGGCAGATCAACGGCCGCTCGGACCTTTCCTGGGACGAGTCAGTGCGGCTGGACCTCTATTACGTCGAGAACTGGTCCATCGCCGGTGACCTGCTGATCCTGTGGCGGACATTCCGCGCAGTACTCCGGCCCTCCGGCGCCTACTAGATCGTGCGAGAAGAAGGACAGCCATGAAGAGCTTCATTGATCCCTTTCATACACCGGCCCATCGGCTGCCGGCCCGGAAACTGTCAATCGCCGTCGTCGGTGCCGGATATTGGGGGCCGAATCTGGCCCGCAACCTTCAAGCGAGCCCCGTCTGGGACCTGGTTGCCATCTGCGACGTGAACTCAGAACGAGCGCGGGCGTTGGGTACCCCGTTTACTGACGTTGCGGTGGTCGAATCCCTTGATGAACTGCTGGACACCTTCGAGGTGGATGCAGTCGCCATAGCAACCCCGGCGCATGCCCACTACGGGACGGTCATGACGGCTCTTCGGGCAGGAAAGCACGTCCTCGTGGAGGAGCCGATGGCGGACAGCCTCAAGCATGGACTTGAGATGGTGGCCGAGGCGCAGGCAAACGGCCTGGTGCTGATGGTGGACCACACGCACTGCTACTCCCCAGCAGTACTCAAGATGCAGGAGCTGGTGCAGGCCGGCTCGTTGGGCGAGATTCTCTTCGTGGACTCCACGCGGATAAATCTGAGTCTGGAGCGCCCTGAGGTAGACGTGTTCTGGGACGTGGCGCCACACGACCTTGCGATTCTTGACTTCGTTCTTCCTGGCGGCCTGAATCCGACCGAGGTCTCCGCGTTTGGGGGTGACCCGCTTGGTATCGGGAGAAACTGTGTCGGCCACCTAAACTTCAGGCTTCGGAACGATGGCACGGCCCACTTGCACGTGAACTTGCTGAGCCCCACGAAGATACGACAAATGGTCATCGGCGGATCGCTGAGGACCCTGGTGTGGGATGACCTGAACCCGAAGCAACGTCTCAGCGTCTTCGACAGAAGCGTCTCGCTGGACCCGTCACCAAAGTCGGCCAACGAAAAGAGGACTTCCGCTACGGCCTACAGAACGGGCGATATTTGGTCTCCCGCCCTGCCGGAGCGCGAGCCCCTGGGCCAGGTCATAGAGGAGTTGGAATTCTGCATCCGCAACAAGCGTGAGTCGCGCACGGGTTGGGATTCTGCGTTGCGCATTCTCGCAGTGCTGGAAGCAGGGGCGCGGAGCCTCAGTCGTGATGGTCAAACGTCCGTTGTCGCAAGCACCGAACTGGCAGACTCAGCCCGTGCGGGGGCCGAGATCCGGAACATGAGGGCACTTTGAGCGGCCGGGTGGAAGTTTGTGGGCACAAGAACGATAAGACCGCCGAGACAAGGAAAGTTGGTGCCCGATGACTGCGGAAACAGTCCTCGCGGGGATGAGTGCGATGAAGCCATGGCTCGGTGATGAGGAAGCGCGCGCACTGGCTGAGGTTGTGGCCTCCGGTTCGATAGCCCAAGGGCCGAAGGTCAAGGAGTTCGAGAAGGACTTCAGCTCCTTGCAACGCGTGCGCTACGCCGTCGCAACCTCCAACTGCACATCTGCGCTTCATTTGGCCCTCATAGTGGCCGGCATCGGTCCCGGGGACGATGTTGTGGTGCCGTCACTGTCGTTTATTTCGACGGCGAACGCGGTGACTTACGTCGGCGCACGCCCGATCTTCTGTGATGTGGACCCCGCCACTGGGAACGTGACTGCCGAGACTATCCATGCGGCACTCACCTTGGACACCCGTGCCGTGATCGTGGTGGACCAGGGCGGCGTGCCAGTGGACCTGCACCCCATCCGCGAACTGTGTGACCGGCACGAGATCACTGTGATCGAGAACGCCGCCTGCGCAATCGGCTCCACCTACAAGGACAGCCCAGTGGGCACAGGGGCCGATCTGACTGTGTGGTCCTTCGACCAGGAGAACATAGTGACCACGGGTGAGGGCGGCATGCTCACGACCCGCCGCGCTGACTGGGCTGCACGGGCGCGAACCCTCCGCGACCATGCCAGGAGCGTCACGGGCATGGGCCGACCCGAATCGCTGGCGGCACTGCCCGAGGTCTACCTTGAGATCGGCTTCGACTACCGGATGACTGACCTGCAGGCCGCCATCGGAATCGTGCAGTTGGCCCGGCTCGCACAAATTGTGGAGCGGCGCCGGACCCTGGCCGGCCAGTACGTCGCCGGGCTTGCCGGGTTGAGGGGTTTGCGTTTCGTCGCGGATCCGCCGTACGGCACTACCAACTTCCAGTCCTTCTGGGTTGAGGTCCTGCCGGGATTTCCTGTCAGCCGCGAGGAACTGCTGGGGAGGCTGGCTGACGCGGGTATCTCCGCCAAGCGGGGCGTCATGGCGGCGCACCGGCAGCCGGCCTACCGCTGGCGCGACACGGGCAACGCCAGGCTGCAGCACACTGAGCGCCTGACCGACCGGACGCTCATCCTGCCCATCTTCCACGAGCTGGACCCCGTCAGCATGAACCGTGTCATGAACACCATCCATGCCGCCGCCAACGGGGTGGGCAGGTGAGCGAGCTGATCCTTATCGCCGCGAGCGGGCTGGCCCGCGAGGTACTGGCGATGGTCCGCAGCAGCGGTCAGTACGACGTCGTGGGCTTGCTCGATGATGACAAGGAGATGGCGGGAGTCACCGTGGACGGGGCACCTGTCCTGGGGACCATCGACGATGCACCCAAATACACGCACGCTTTTGTGCTGGTGTGCCTGGGCTCCGGAAAATCGCGGGAAGCGGTGGTGGAGCGGCTCACCGCGATGGGCCTGCATGAGGCCCGGTATGCCACAGCGATCGACCCGTCCGTCCAATGTCCGGAGGGATGCAGGATCGGCCGGGGCAGTATCCTGCTTCGGAACGTGACGCTGACGGCGTCGGTCACGCTCGGTTCGCACGTGGTGGCCATGCCATCGGTCACGTTCACGCACGACGACGACGTGGCGGACTTCGCCACGTTTGCCGCGGGTGTGTCGCTGGGAGGCGGAGTGCGGATTGGCCGGGCCGCCTACCTGGGCATGAATTCCAGCGTCCGGGAACGGACGTCTGTGGGCGCCTATGCCACGGTTGGGATGGGTGCCGCCGTGCTCAGCAACGTTCCCGACGGCGAGACCTGGGTGGGTGTGCCGGCCCACGAAATCGACCGGGAGATTTTCTGCTTTGGGAACGGACGCTAAGGATCCGGGAGCCTCGCGGGACTGAGCCCTGGACCCTGGCCGCTGCCCGCGACCCTTACGCGGCAGTCCGGAAGAACAGTTCCGTCACCGCAGCCAGCCGGTGCGGGTCTTCGATGCCGCAGAGTTCGCGCGCAGAATGCATCGACAGCAGTGGCACCCCGACGTCCACGGTCCGGATCCCGAGCCGCGTGGCGGTGAGCGGGCCGATGGTGGAGCCGCACGGCATCACGTTGTTGGACACAAATTCCTGGTACGGCACGTTCGCCTGCCCGCAGAGCCGGGCCCAGAATGCGGCACCGTTTGCGTCCGTGGCGTAGCGCTGGTTGGCGTTGATCTTCAGCAGCGGGCCGCCGTTGAGTTCAGGATGGTTGGCGGGGTCGTGCCGCTCGGCGTAGTTGGGATGGACAGCGTGCCCGGCATCCGCGGAGACACAGAACGACGCCGCCAACGCCTGCCGCCGCTGGCTCACCGTGGCATCCAGGCCGTCGGAGATCCGCACCAGAACATCCTCCAGGATGGGTCCGCACGCCCCGGAACGGGAGTTGGAGCCGATTTCCTCGTGATCGAAGGCCGCCAGGACTGCGATCGGCGCATCGGCGCGGTCAGAACCAGTCCCAGAAGTGGAAGCATGCGCGATGAGCGCCGCCAGCCCCGCGTGCGTCGCCGAAAGGTTGTCCAGGCGCCCGGAGGCAAAGAACTCCCCATGGGCCCCGAAAACCGCAGGCGGCTGCGTGTCCGCAATCACGACGTCGTACCCGCCAATCCGGGCGGGATCAATGGATGCACCGTCAACATGCGAGGCCAGCACCGCCAGCAAGTCCACATTGGCCGGGTTGCCGAGCCCCCACACCGGGTTCATGTGCCGCTGCTTATCCAGCGTGAGGCCGTCGTTCACCGCGCGGTCCAGGTGGATGGCCAGCTGCGGGAACCGGAGCAGCGGCCCGGTGGCCGTGAGGTGCTGGGCGCCGTCGAGCATGACCAGCCGGCCGGCCAACTGCAGTTCCCGGTCAAGCCAGGAGTTCAGCAGCGGCCCGCCGTAGATCTCGACTCCGGCCTGCAGCCAGCCATGGGCCCCAGTGGTCGGCTTGGGCTTGAGCTTGAAAGAGGGGGAGTCGGTATGCGCTCCCAGGATGTTGAAGCCGGTAGCCGGCCCTGCACTTTCCGGCACCACCCAGGCGATGAGGGCGCCGTCACGAACTATGTAGAACGAGCCTGCCCCGCCTTCCCACGGTTGCAGCTCATCCAGGCCTGTGAACCCGGCCGCATCCAGCCTGCGGGCAGCCTCATGGACGGCGTGAAAGCTCGACGGCGAGGCGCTGACATAGGCGCCAAGGTCCTGGATGTGGTCTGCGGCGTTGGAAAGGGAAGGCATGGTCTCGAGTCTAGATGGTCACATTGAGCCCGGCCGTGTATCCGGCGGCAGCCGATCCGGTCATGCTGGCAAGCTGGTAGATCCCGCCGTCGTCACCGAAGACGTTGTCCGATTGCAGAGTGGTCCGGGGGAAGTTCCGCGCACTGGTTTCATAGCCGGCCGTGGCGTAGACGTCCTTGCACGCCGCATCCGTCAGGGCGATCTGTGAAACGGCCAGCACCTGCCCGGCCGAGGTGGCATTGCTCATGGACTCGAACACCTCAAAATGGATGTGCGGCCAGCGGCCCATGTAGGCGCCCGGAAAGATCGACGTGAACGTGACCTGGCCGTTCGCATCGGCCTCCTGGACCCCACGAAGGAAGTTCTCGTTGTCGAGCCCGGAATCATACATGGAGTACTTCCCGTCGCGGTCGCAGTGCCACGCGTAGACGGCCGCACCGGCGAGGGGCACGCAGCCGTTGGAGTTGTCCAGGAGCGTGAGGGTGAAGGTCAGGGGCACTCCCTCGACCTTCGTGGTGGACGTTCCGAAGCTTGTGGTGATGTCCTGCCGCACCACGCCGGAGGCCTCCAGGACGTTGGGCCCGTTGGAACCGTCTCCGGGATATGGCCCCGCGGTTTCCTGGGGGATTTCCGCACCGCACTCGGCAATTGCGCGGGTCAGCGTGGGCGTCGGAGTGGCTGTGGCGGTTGCGGTGGGGGCGGCAGTGGCCGTGGCCGACGCCGAGGTGCTGGCTGTGGACGTCGACCCGCCGGGTGTGCAGGCCGCCAGCGCCACAGCGGCGCCGCCGGCACCGAAGAACATGCCCAGCGACCGGCGGCTCATCAGGGTGGAGAGGTCGAACTCGAGGCCACGGTCGTGGTTGGGGTGGGGCTGGTGATTGGTCATGTGTCCATACAACCGCCCTCCCCTATGCCATGCATAGAGAGTTCCTGTGAGGGTGCTGTGTGCCAGCAGGATGCTATCGGGGGATTCAGTAGTCAGGGTTGCTCGGGACCACCAGGCCGGTTTCGTACGCATACACCACGGCCTGGACACGGTCACGCAGGTGCAGCTTTGTGAGGATACGGCGGACGTGGGTCTTCACAGTGGCTTCGGACAGGAAATACCGGTGCGCGATCTCTGCGTTGGACAGGCCCTCTGCCATGGCCTCAAGCATCTCCGTTTCGCGGGGCGTCAGCTCCTCCAGCAGCGGATCACGCGGCGCGGCAGCGGGAGCAGGGCGGGCAGCACCACGGACGTATGTTTCCAGGAGCCGCTGAGTGACGCGTGGGGCCACCACTGCATCCCCGCTGGCCACTACGCGCACGGCGTGGATCAGTTCCGACGGCGCCACATCCTTTAAGAGGAATGCGGACGCGCCGGCCTGGAGGCCAGCGAACGCATACTCGTCCACGTCAAAGGTGGTGAGGATGATGATCCGTGCGCCGGATCCGGATGCTGTGATGGCACGGGTGGCCTCGATGCCGTCCAATACGGGCATCCGGACATCCATCAGCACCACATCAGGGTTGAGCTCCCGGACCTGCCTGACGGCGTCAGCGCCGTCGGAGGCCTCGCCCACGATGTGGAGGTCGTCCTCGCCCTCCAGGATGAGGCGGAAGCCCATCCTCAGCAGCGGCTGGTCATCGGCCAGCAGGACGGTTATTGGTTGGTTCCCTGTCACGTTTTGCCTTGCATTTGGTGCGGACGGTTGAGCGGCTCAGTGGGCCCGTCATCGGGACAGGTGAGGACGGCATATACGCGCCAGCCCCGGCCGCTGCGCCCGGCTTCCACGGTGCCGGAGTAGATGCGTGCCCGCTCCGCCATTCCCGCAAGCCCCTGGCCTGGACCCGGAAGGGCCGGGCCCGAGGTGCTCGAACCTGGCCCGCCGCCGTCGGAGGTTCCCTGCCCCGCAGCGCCGGCGCCGTCGTCGAGCACTTCAATGGTGACTGTTGAACCGGCCCGGGCGATGCCCACATCCACGCGGCCAAGCGACCTGCCGTAGCGCAGGACGTTCGTAAGCGACTCCTGGACGATCCGGTAGACGGTCAGCTGGAAAGCCGCATCGCCGGGCAGCGCGGGACCGGTATGCGAGTAGTGCAGCGGAAGGCCGGCGGTGCGGAATCCTTCGAGGAGTGTCGCGAGGCTGTCACCGGAGGCCAGTGGCTGCCGCGGCGCCATCGCCCCGGAATCATCCCGCAGTACGCCCAGCACACGCCGCATGTCCGCCAACGCAGTCCGGCCAGTCCGGGACAGTTCACCGAGCACCTCAACGGCGCGGTCCGGGCTTTTCCGGACCACGACGGCGGCCCCATCCGAGAGGCTGATCATCACGGTCAGCGAGTGGGCCACGACGTCGTGCATTTCCCGCGCGATCCGGTTCCGTTCGTTCACGGATGCCAAGCTTGCGGTCCGCGCCGCCCAGGCTGCGATTTCCTGCTCATGTTCCCGCCGCTGCCGCACGGAAATTCCGATTCCCGTGGCGATGACGTTTGACAGGGCGATGGTCGCTCCCGTGGCGATGCTGGTCAAAAGGTGGAAGTCACCGGGGTTGCTGCCGGGGTCATGGACGAAGGAGGTGTCCATGGGTCCGACGGCGGCCAGCAGATACAGCAGTGCCAGCGGGGCAGTGGCCACCGCCATGGTGACGAGCGCGAACCGGCGGGTGTGCACCACCGCCACCGCATACAGCGAGAACCATAGCCCGGCAGAGACGTTCGAACCCCACGGGTGGAGCAGGGTGACAGCCACTTCCACCACCGCTATGAAGGCAACGAGTGCCACGGGATATGGACGCCGGAATAACAGGGCTCCTGCAACGGCGAGAAGGAGCACCGCAGCCAGCCATGCCCCGGACATCAGAGCATCCACCACGGTGGGGGCCACCAGCAGGGTGTAGCTGACCACCACCACGCCGTCCATCACCCGCGGGTGCTTGTGAAGGTACCGGCGGAGCAGCCCCCGGCGCTTGGCCGTGATTTCGGCAAAGGACGCGTCGGCCAAGCCGGCCGGCGCGTCCCTTACTGGTGCCGTTTCATTCATGGTCTGAGCCTAGCTGCAGCCTAGACGTCGCGTTTCTTCAGGACGACGGCGGCGAGAACTACCGGGATGACCACCCAGGCCCCGAGGACAAGTGCAGCCTGCCACGCCTCGAGGGTGTCCGGCACGTGCTGCACGGCAGTCATGGGGTCGACTGTATTCCCCGGGAGGTACTTACGGGTCTGGACAAAGAACTCACCCGGGATCAGCTGGAAGGCGATAGGTGCCACGAAGAAGAGGCCAACCAAGGTCATAATGCCGCCCGCCGAGTTCCTGAGGAGCGATCCCAGCGCCATGCCTATGGCGGCGACGGCGGCAACATAGAGGCTGTTGATGAGCAGCATCTTCACCGACTGCGAGCTGGCCAAGTCCAGCTTGAGGTCGTAGTTGTCCAGGATCGGCACGGAGACCAGGCCCGCAACGTATACCGAGACCGCGGTGACTACGAAGGCGGTGACCATCACCACCAGCAGCTTGGCGACAAAAGCCGGCGTCCGTTTGGGCACCGCGGCGAACGTTGAGCGGGCCATGCCCGTGGAGAACTCGGAGCTCATCAGGAGCACGCCAAGGGAGCCGAGAATGAGCTGGGCAAAGGCAATACCCGACGTCGGGACGCCGACGGCGATGTCCCCGCCTTGGGCGGCAAAAGCTGCGGCCGCTTCCGGGTCGTTCAGGGCCTGCTCTGCGAACTGGCCCGTGCCCCAGGCCGATAGGGCGCCAAAGCCAACCACTACCAGAACGGTGCAGGCGAGGAGGATCAGCGTGGACAGCAGGGTGCGGAACTTGATGAACTCGGAGTTCAGCACGCGGAGGAAGGACGGGCCCGGGCCTGTGCTGATGGCATCACCGGTCAGTTTGCTGGAGGACGCGGAACCTGCGTACGCACCTCGGCGGGACGGGTTGGGTTCGAGGGTGGTTGAGCTCATGGCCTAGTTGCCTCCGGGCTGGACGGGAGCCGAGGCGCCCGTGGTGATCAGTGAGTGGTATTCGACCTCATCCTTGGTCAGCTCCATGTAGGCCTCCTCAAGGCTGGCCTGAAGCGGCGTCAGTTCGTAGATCATGACGCGGCTGTCGAGGGCGGCGCGGGCGATCTGGCGGGGATCCAGGCCCGTGACCTCGAGCAATTCGTTTTCCTGCACTTCAACGGAGACGCCATCCCCGGCGAGCAGGTGCATCAGCTGGTCTGGCTGATCGGTGCGGACGCGCGTGCGGATCCGTCCCTGGCCGTTGATGATGTCACGGATGGGAGCGTCGGCAATGATCCGGCCGCGCCCGATCACAATCAGGTGGTCCGCCGTGACTGCCATTTCGCTCATGAGGTGGCTGGACAGGAATACGGTACGGCCCTCGGAGGCCAGGTATTTGACCAGGTTTCGGACCCAGACCACACCCTCCGGGTCCAGGCCGTTGACGGGTTCGTCCAGGATGACGGTCTGCGGATCACCCAGCAGTGCGGCAGCAATGCCGAGCCGCTGCCCCATGCCGAGCGAGAAGCCGCCGACCTTCTTTTTGGCGACGTCCGACAGGCCTGTCATCTCGATGACCTCATGCACGCGTTTCTTGGGAATGCTGTGTGTTGCTGCCATTGCCCGAAGATGGTTATAGGCCGTCCGGCTGGTGTGGACCGCCTTGGCGTCCAGCAGTGCGCCGACGTCGCGCAGGGGAGCGGCGTGCCGGGCGAACGGTGTGCCGTTGACAGTCACAGTGCCCGACGTCGGCCGGTCCAGGCCCATAATCATGCGCATGGTGGTCGATTTGCCGGCACCGTTGGGGCCGAGGAAGCCGGTCACGCGGCCGGCTTCGACGGTGAAATCGACGCCGGAAACGGCCGTCTTTTCGCCGTAAACCTTGGTCAGGCCTTTTGCCTCGATCATGGATTGTTCCTTCGAACAGCAGCCAATGGCTGCGGGGATTTTTGGAGAGTGGTGTATCCACAACGCTACAGACGCAGACCATGGATTTCGCCGGTCTCAGGGATGATTCAGGGTTGAATCAGGGTAGTCCGTCCGGATGACCGGATCCCCCGCAGAGTCCACGGGCGCCCCGCAGGAAAGTGGCTCAGGACTGTGGCGAGTAGTACGTCAGGTGACGGTTGGCAACCCGGAACTCCGCCGTTCGGACGCCGGCCAGGGCTTCGCCGTCGACGGCCAAAACCATCGGTGAGCCGTCGGATTCGACGCGGATCGTAGAGGCTTCGGACAGGTGGGTGATCCGGGAAGTAGCCACAGTTCCCGTCAGGACGGACCATAGGAGGCGGAGCCTTGCGAAGGACTCATCAGCCGTGATCATGCGGACATCCAGGACGCCGTCGTCCAGGACGGGCCTCACCAGGGGTGCATGGTCCCGTGGGTAGTAGCGGCCGCGGCCAATGTAGGCGATCCAGAGTTTGTGGCGCACGCCGTCCACCAGCAGGGTAGTGGGCGTTCCCGTCGCGAAGGTCCGGAACATGGCCACTACACCGGCCAGTGGCTTACCCAGCGCGGGCTGCAACATTTCCCGGCGCCGGACGAGGTTGGGATAGAGGCCGATGCTCGCTGTATTCAACATGACGAGCTCTGCCGTTTCAGGGTTCCCTGCCATTCCCCGTTCCACGGTCACCAGGCCCACGTCCGCCAAGGCCGCTTCGCCACGGTTGGCGGCAGTCACGGCTTCCTTAAGGTGTCCCGTGCCGGCGTCCCGGGCGAAGTGGTTCAGGGTGCCCCCGGGCAACACCAGCAGCGGGAGGGAATGTTCGACGGCGGCGGCGGCCGCGGTGCCAACGGTTCCGTCCCCGCCCCAGACTCCCAGGGCAACTGTTCCCGGAAAGGTGGCGGTCGCCTGTATTTCAACGGAGAGGTCTTCGCCAGGCTCCACCGTGTTTATATGCGCTTGGGGGAATACTTCCTGGAGCGCCCCGGCCGTTTCCTGCGTGAACGATCCCCCGAGGGTGTTCACCACGATGCTGAGTCCGGCCCCACCGGGCAGTTCCGGAGCTTGGGTGAACGTCCGGCTCACGGCAGGAAACGGCGGGCGGACTGGCCACCACTTCCTGGTTATCAGGGCTGCGCCCGCGCCGATGGCGGAGCCGAAGAACACGTCCGAGGGCCAATGCGCCCCGGTGTGGACCCGCGAGTACGCAACACCCACGGCCACAGGGGCCAAAGCGGCCCCGACCACCGGCTTCACCAGTCCGGCACCCACGGCGAAGGCGATGGCAGAGGCCGAATGCCCTGACGGCATGGACGAACTCGTGGGTTGTGGATGGACGAACCGGAAGACCGGAAGGTGCTCCGGTAAAGGCCTGGCACGGGGCAGCAGGGTTTTGAAGCCCATATTGGTTACTGCGGAGGCTACCGCTTGGGCGATCAATCCGTGGAGGGCTGCCCGGCGGGGCTTTCCCGGGAACGCCGCCATGATGGCTGCAGCGCCCATCCAAAGCTTCCCGTGGTTGGCCGACGCGGACAACCGGCGGAAAAACACGTCATGGTTTCCGCCTGGGAATCGCGACACCTTCCGGACGAGATGCCGGTCGAAGCGGCTAATCCAGCCGGAACCCCTGCGCCACCTGATCTGCATTCCACCACCCTACCGCCGGGAGCATTTCACCCGGGCAGGCCAGCCGGGACCTATTTCCCGCTCAGCGGCTTCGCGGCGCCCGCAAGGAGGAGGGCAAGCAGGATCGGAGCCAGAATGGCCAGCAGTGCCAGGTGGATGCCGGTCAGGTCGCCCAGGTATCCCAGCAACGGCGGACCGGCCAGGAAGGAGATATACCCCAAGGTGGATACAACCGAGACACGGGCTGCGGCATGCTTGGGATCATCAGCTGCAGCGGACATGCCCATGGGGAAGGCCAGGGCAGCACCTACGCCCCACAGAGCGGCGCCGACCGCGGCGAGCCAGACGTTGCCGGCCAGGACGAACAGCAGCAGGCCGGCGGCCGCAGCGGCCATGCTCGCGCGGAGGACAACCACACGGCCATAGGCGTCGATGGCCCTGCCGCCGACGAAGCGCATTGCTGTCATGGCCAGGACGAACAGGGCAAACATCAGGGCTCCGGTGGACTCTGTGGTGCCGAGCCCGTCCACGGAAGCCTTCGCGATCCAGTCATTTCCTGCACCTTCGGTAAGGGTTGCACCGAGGACCACGACGCCGATCAGCAGCGTGCGGCCGTCCCGCCACGCGGAGGGTCCCTTGGCCGCCTTAGGTTCGCCTTCAGCCGGTGTCGCAGCTGCTATATGTGGCAGGAAGTACCGCGGTGTCACCAGCGCCACTACGGCCACCACGCCGGCGATGACCAGGAGGTGGACCGGCAGCCCGACTCCGATGGTGGAAAGGCCGGCGCCGATCAGGGCACCTACGAAGGCTCCGCCACTGAACGCCGCATGGAACTGGGGCATGATGGTGCGGCGCATCTTGTGCTCGACGTCGGCGCCTTCGATATTTTGGGCTACATCCCAGAGACCAATGCCGATGCCGAAGAAGAACAAGCACACGGCGGTACCCGGGACGGATTCGACCGAGAGGCTGAGGGCAATCCCGACACCTGCCAGCGTTACCAGCACGCCGGCTGCCCGCACCGTGTTGGCGGTTCCCAGCCTGCCCACCACGAGGCCCGCCGTCGGAAGCGCCAGCAACGAACCGACGGCGGTGCACAGCAGGAGGGTGCCCATCTGGCCTGATGTCAGGTTCAGCGTCTCAGTGACGGCAGGGATGCGTGCCGCCCAGCTGGCGAATACCAGTCCATTGATTCCGAAAACTATGAATGTTGCGGCAGCCGCCGCCTTGAGGGACGGGCTGGCCGTGGTGCGGGTATTGATGCTCATGCTTTCACTACTTCCACCGAGAGCTTGTTGAGGTGTGCGAGTTCTTCCGCACGCAAGTCTTTGTCTGTCACGATCACGTTCACTGATTCGAGGGGCGCTACCAGTGCCATAGCGTTGGCATTCCATTTGGAACCGGCGCAGGCAACAATCACTCGGGCTGCTGACTCGAGGCCTGCCCTTTTGACAGCTGCGTCGTCGAGGTCGTGCGCGAGCAGGCCGTCTTTGAGGTTCAGGGCGCACGGCGTCACCACGGCGGTGTCGAAGCGCAAGGACCGGATGTTGGCTTCCGCCAGCGGGCCGCGAAAGCACAGCTCGCCGGGAACCAGGCTGCCGCCGGGGAGGAGCAGGGCCGGTCGCTGGCCTGCATTCGGGTCGTCAGCCGTCACCGTAGTCAGCGACCGCACGGACATGGGCATCAGCGTCAGCTCGCGGCCGCGCAGGGTCCTGGCGATTTCCGTCGCGGTGGTTCCACCGTCCAGCCACACGTGTTCCCGATCCCGCAGCAAGCCGGCCACGGCCGCCGCAATCCGGACCTTGACGGCCTGGTCTTCGAGCTCACGCTGGCCGTAGCCGGGGTTCTCACCGCTGACAATCAAGCTCCGTGCGCCGCCGTGGACGCGCCGGAGGACGCCATTGGATGCGAGCACCTCCAGGTCCCGGCGGATCGTGGCTCCGGAGGCGCCGCAAGCCACTGTGAGCTCCTCGACGGAAGCCTCGGCCTGACGGCGCAACAGCTCGCCAATCAGCCGATGGCGCTCCTCAGTCTTCATGTTCAAATGCTAACAAGATTTGATCATTTAATCATTCCTGTGATCAATCCACCTCAACGGCCTAGCGGACCCGTTCCACTCGCTTTTCGTCCCAGACGGGCTCGGTGGATTCGTACACCTTGCCGTCAGAACCAAATATCAGGAAACGGTCAAAAGTCCGGGCAAACCAGCGATCGTGCGTCACGGCGAGGACCGTTCCTTCGAAGTGGTCGATGGCGCGCTCAAGTGCCTCGGCCGAGTGCAGGTCCAGGTTGTCGGTCGGCTCGTCGAGCAGCAGCAGCGTGGCTCCGGAGAGCTGCAGGAGCAGGATCTGGAACCGCGCCTGCTGCCCGCCGGAAAGGGATTCGTACTTCTGCTCGGACTGCCCCGCCAGGCCGTAGCCGTCGAGGGCGCCGGCCGCAGCCTCGCGGCCCAGCCCGGACCGGTGCTCATCGCCGCGGTGCAGGATCTCCAGGAGCGTCTTGCCCAGGAGGTCGGGACGAATGTGGGTTTGGGCAAAGAATCCCGGCCGGATGCGGGCGCCGAGCTTCACGGTGCCCTCGTGCGGCACTTCGGCGATCTCGACATCGGACACGGGCAGGTGCTCACGCTCCGGATCCGTGCCTCCGGTCGCGAGCAGGCGCAGGAAGTGGCTCTTGCCGGAGCCATTGGAGCCCAACACACCCACACGGTCACCAAACCACACCTCGGTGGAGAACGGTTTCATCAGGCCGGTCAGTTCCAGCTTCTCGGCCACGATGGCGCGCTTGGCAGTCCGGCCGCCCTTGAGCCGCATATGTACGTTCTGCTCGATTGGCAAGGCCTCCGGCGGGCCAACCTCGAGGAACTTCGCCAGCCGGGTCTGGGCTGCGTGGTAGCGGTTGGCCATATCGGACCGGAACGCCGCCTTGTTCTTGTACATGTTGACGAGTTCCTTGAGCTTCACGTGCTCCTCGTCCCAACGCTTGCGCAGTTCCTCAAAGCGGGCGTTCCGGTCAGCCCGGGCTTCCACGTAGGAGCCGAAGCCGCCGCCATGGATCCAGGCGCCGGCACCGTTGATGCCCGGCTCCAGGGTGACAATCCGGCCCGCGGCGTTATTCAGCAGCTCTCGATCGTGGCTGATGAAGAAGACCGTTTTCCTGGACTCGTTAAGCTTTTCCTCGAGCCAGCGCTTGCCGGGCACGTCAAGGTAGTTGTCCGGCTCATCGAGCAGCAACAGCTCGTCGGGGCCGGCAAACAGGGCTTCCAGGACCAACCGCTTCTGCTCACCGCCGGACAAGCTCGACGCCGGGCGGTGCTGGGCTCGGTCAAAGGGCAGGCCCAGGGCGGCCATGCAGACTTCGTCCCATACGGTTTCTACGTCGTAGCCACCTGCGTCTCCCCAGTCCACGATGGCCTGGGCGTAGCGCATCTGGCTGGGTTCGTCGTCGAGCTCCACCATGGCGAGTTCCGCCTCGTCCACTTCGCGGGCAGCGGCGGCCAGCGCAGGCGGAGCGGCCGATACAAGGAGGTCGCGGACGGTTGAGTCGTCCCGGACCTGGCCCACAAACTGGCGCATGATGCCCATGTTCCCGGAGCGCCCGATCACGCCTTCATCCGGAACGAGGTCGCCGGAAATGATCCGGAACAGCGTGGTCTTGCCCGTGCCGTTGGGGCCGATCAGGGCAGTTTTGGTGCCATCCGGGACCTTAAAAGTCACCCCGTTGAGCAGCTGGGTGCCGTCGGAGAGGAAATAGTCAATACCGGAAACGTCTATGTGGGCCACGCCAATAATCTTCCCACGCCCCGCGCCGCGGTCCTCGTCGGCCGGGTCAGCCGGCTGCGACGAGGAACTCCTTGAGCAGGGGCCCGGACGTGGTGGCGCCGAGGCCGCCATCCTCCACAAAGACGGCTACGGCGAGGTCACCGTGGACAGCCACGATCCAGGCGTGCGTCTTGGGCGGGTTCTCGTTGCCGAACTCTGCGGTGCCCGTTTTGGCGCCCACGGGCGCGCCCGGAACGGTGGACAGGAAGCCTGCGTGGCCGGAAGTGACCACCGCCCGCATCATGTCGGCGAGGGCTGCGGCCTCAGCGGCCGTGATCGGCTTGTCCGAGGGCTGGGACGGCGCCTCGGGAGTGACGGTCGACGACGGCGGCGCGGCCCCGTCGGTAGGCTCACTAGTGGCCTCTGCCGCGGCAGGGCCGGCGTCGGGATTCAGGACAAGCTGCGGGGAAACGGGCGCGCCCTTAGCGACGGAGCCGGCCATGACGGCCGCGGCCAGCGGTGACAGCAGCACCTTGCCCTGGCCGATCATCGAGGCCGCATGTTCGGTGCCCTCAGCCTCACCGGGGACTGAGCCCAGAAAGGCCGCTGCCCCCAGTGACGGCGCTTCCACGGCAACCCCCATGGCCATCGCGGCAGCCTCGAGCTGGGACTGGGACACCTTGTCACGCGCTCCGATGAATGCTGTGTTGCAGGAATGGGCGAAGGCATCCCGAAGTGTCACGGATCCCAATGATTCGGCGGGGTAGCCTTCGGCGTTTTTGAAGGTCCGGCCGTCCACAGTGAGGTCGGGGGGGCACTCCACCTTGGAATCCGGGGTAAGTCCATTGCGCAGCATGGCCAGCGAATCGACCATTTTGAAAGTCGATCCGGGGGCGTACTGACCCAGCATGGCGGTGTTGTAGCCGTTGCTCCCGGGACCGGAGGCGGCCGCCAGCACAGCCCCGGTGGAGGGACGCAGTGCCACGATTGCGGACGCCGGACCAACACTGGTGAGCGTGCTCTCCGCCAGCGACTGGAGGGCCGGGTCAAGGGTAGTTTTCAGGGGTGTGCCAGGCGTTGGCGCCACCTCAAAGACGACCCTGCGCGGATCCGTAGCGGCAGTCTGGATCTGCTCGGTGGTGAGGTCGGCCCGCTGGGCCCGGATTACCACGGCGTCGGTGCCGCGCAGCTGGGCGTCGTACTGCTGCTGCAGGCCGCCGATACCGGTCACGTCTCCGGCTGCCAGGGCCCCGGCTGAGGCCTCGATCTGTTCAGCCGTGGCTTCGCCGACCGAACCGAGGACTGCACGGGCAAAGGTACGGCTGGGCGCCAAAGGCATGGTGGCAGCAATACCGCGGGCACCGGGGATCTCGGCGATCTGCTGGTCCGTGATAGTACGTCCCTCCTCGCGGAGGGTGATGGCCAGGACAAATGCCTCAGCGCCGGAAGCGGCTACCTGCTGGGCGTAGGCAGCCGGATCGATGCCCACGAGCTGGGCCAGTTTGGTGGCAGATGCAGCCGCATCGGCAGCGCCGAGGCGGGGCTTGTCGATGCCCACATTCACCACGGGCCTATAAGTGACCAGCTTGGCATCGCCGGCACCGAGGATGTCAGCCCGCTGCGGCGATTGCGTGCCTTTGCTGAGGATCTCGCCGTCGGCCAGGTCCGGGACGAGGTCTGCCGGATCCCACACTGCCCGCCACTCGCCGTCGGACTTCTTGAGTTCCGCGGAGACGGTGTATTTCCATTCAGCTGAGGCAATGTTCCATGTGTAGTTCAGGGGGAAAGTGGCGCTGTCACCGTCGAGGGTGAGCTCGCCGGCTTCCACGGTAGGCTTGTCCGGCTCGAGGGACTTGAACACTTCCTTGAGCTGATCATTCACGGCCGCTGAGTCCCGGCCGTCGAAGGCGACCGAGCCCACGTCCAGGGCGGAAACGCCGGAGGCAAGCTGTTTCGCCGCGGCTTCCGCGTCCCCCCGCCCATCGTCGCAGGCGGCCAGGGAGGCGCCGAGAATGATTCCAACTATGGCAAGAGACAGTTTTTTTGAGTTCCCCACGGCGTCATTATGCCCCGTTTTTGGCCATTCCCCTGCGCGACCGAACGTATGACGCCCCGCGGAGCACGGTGTGAAGTAGACGTATGCCCCGAGGAAGCTGGAAAAACTTACTGCCTACAGCCCCAAGGGCGGAACGTCCAGACCAAACATGTCTTTCAAGGCATATTTTGCGGCGTAGAAGCCAGGCATGCCCGTTACACCCGGCCCCGGAGGGGTGGATGATGAGCAAAGGTAGACGCCGCGGAGGGGGGTCCGCCAAGGGACCGTGGAAATAACCGGCCTCTGGAGAAGCCCGCGCACGTCCATGAGGCCAGCGCTGAAGTCTCCGCCAATGTAATTCCGGTTGTAGCGGCCGAGCTCCGCTGCGGTTGTTACGTGGGTCTGCATCACCAGGTCGCGGAATCCGGGCGCGAAACGCTCGAGTTGCGCAGTGACCACCTCGCCCATGTCCCGCGTCGATCCGGCGGGGACATGGCAGTAGGCCCAGAGCACGTGGTGGCCGGCGGGCGCGCGGCCGCTGTCGAAGCGCGACGGCTGGGCCACCAGAACGTACGGGTGTTCAGGGTGCCTCCCGGCCGTAACCTCGTTCTCGGCGTGCGCCAGTTCAGCACGGGTACCGCCAACGTGCACTGTACCGGCATCCGCCAGTTCGGGGGCTGCCCAGGGAACCGGTCCTGACAGGATGTAGTCCACCTTGCAGGAGCCGTTCCCGTACCGGAACGACTCCAGCGACCGCCGGTACTTAGCCGGCAGCCCATCCCCGGCGATGTGGAGTAATCCGCGCGGTGCCACGTCCACGAGGGTTGCGCGGGCACCGCCGAGTTCCCGGAGGTCTTCAACCGGACTGTCCGTATGGATCACGCCGCCGTGGGCGCGGATGTCATCACCCAGCGCGGCAGCAATCGACGCCGAACCCCCCACCGGAATCGGCCAGCCTTGGGCGTGGGCCAGGCCGTTGAGCATCAGCCCGGCACCTGCGGCGGCCAGCGAAGGCAGGTGCGAGACAGCATGGGCCGCTACGCCGCTGAGCAGTGCGGGAGCGAATTCTTCCCTGAACCGCGTATTCCATAGCCGCGTGCCCTGCTCCAACGTGCCCAGCCCGAAGATCACCGCAGCCACTGGATCCTTGGGGATCCGGAGGAGCTGGTGCTGGGTCAGGTCCATAACTCCGTCGATGCGGCTGACAATCGGACGCATCAGCTTCCGGTAGGCCTGACCATCACGCCCCAGCCCCTGGACTGTTCGCTCCAGTGAATGGTAGGCCAACGCCGCGCGGCCGCCGTCGAGGGGGGATCCGAACGACAATTCAGGAACCACCAGTTCCACCCGGCGGGCCAGCTCAAAATCGCGGAAAAAAGGTGAGGCCAGGGCCATCGGGTGGACCGCCGAGCAGACATCGTGGAAGTATCCGGGCTGCATCAGCTCTGACGTCCGGGTTCCGCCTCCGATCGTTCCTGCCTCTTCGAAGACCTCAACGTGGAGTCCCGCACGCGCCATCACGGCGGCAGCAGCCAGTCCGTTCGGCCCGGATCCGACGACGGCGACGTCAGGCATGGCTCTTGGCCCGCCAAGGAAGGACGGATTCCGCCGGTTTGAGGATATGGATTCGCAAACGGTCAGGTGCCCCCTCAAAGGGCCCGCCTTGGGGGTCATCCATCTCATGGCGGCGGACGGGATCGTAGCCGGGGTCGTAGATGTCCCACACCACACGGCCCATAAGATATGCCGTTGCGAGCATGTGAGCCGCGACAGCAAGGACGTAATAGGGCATATCGATATTGTGTTGCGAGGAGCCTCCGCTGGTCACCTGTCCGAGGTACATCCAAATGGCAGCCCAGTGGAGGCCCTCAATTCCCTGCCACACGAGGAAGTCCCGCCAGCGCGGCCTTGCCAGGGCAAGAAGGGGAATCAGCCAAATCACAAACTGGGGGGAGTAGACCTTGTTGGTCAGGATGAATGCGGCCACTATGAGGAAGGTCAACTGTGCGAGCCGGGGCCGCCTCGAAGCGGTCAGTGCAACTATGGCAATGCCGACGCAGGCCAGGACAAACAGGTTGAGGGCCAGCGCGTTGATGACTTCGGCGTCCAGGACTTTCCAGCGCAGCCTTGTTGCCACCAGGTTGTACGCGAACCAGGGTGAGCTGTAACCGGCCGGCCGATCTTCCGTGAATTGGTAAAAGTACCGCCACCCTGCGGGGTTCATCAGCGCAATCGGTATGTTGACGGCCAGCCATGCCACCAGGGCCGCACCCCCGGTGACCACGAATGTCCGGATCCTTCCGGTCCTTAGCGCCAGGAGCAGGATGGCCCCAAAAATAAGCACCGGGTAGAGCTTGGTGGCTGTTCCCAGGCCGATCAGGACGCCGGCCAGCACCAGCCTCCCCTTCGAAAAACACAGCATGCCCACGGCCAGCAGACCCACGGCCCACATATCCCAGTTGATGGTCCCGGCCAGTACGATCCCAGGCGCCAGCGCCACCATCGCAGCATCCCAAGGACGGCGCCGCGACATCCGTGCGGTTGCCAGTACAGTGACGATCCAGACAGCGGCGATCAGGGTTGCATTGACGTCGAAGTAGCCGAGGATCCTCGCATCGGTGACGCCCTCACCCGGTACAAGCCAGGCAGTGGCACCTGCGATGAGCCCCATCAGGACCGGGTATTCGAACAGGCTCCCTTGGCTGAAGAACGGGAAGGTCCCGTCTCCCAGCCCGCGGTTGCGGAAGAGCTCCGGAAAATCCGAATAGCACGTTGAGTAGAACTGGCTGGGGGACTCCCAACCGTTGGCGCGGCAATAGCCCTTAATGAGGATGCTCACCAGGGCCGCGAGCACCGTCAGGATGATCAGCACGCGCTCCACCGTGAACACCCCGGGGGAGATCATGCCAGGAGCCGAACGGACACCCATTGGCCCGCCAATGATTTCAGTGAAGTTTCTGAGCAGCAGGTCGCTGCGGCTGGGAACCACCAAGCGAGTGCGTCGCGGGTGTGCCGGCGGTTTGGTCTCCTGCATGCTTTCGAGCTTACCCGTGTGGTTCCAGGCAGCAACGACCCACAGTCTGCAGGAAAGCCATTGGACTCGCTTCGCTTAAATGGGGGAGCCCACGCGTCGCCGCGTGGGCTCCTTGCGGATTGCTGCCGGTATTAGCCATCAGCTCCTCCTGTACGAACGAAGAGGGACTGCGGCATCAGTTCATGCCGCGCATTTGCTGGTGCATCAGTAAGAAAACGTACTCACGATGGCTGTCCAGTAGGTCACCGTTGAATTCACGGGGCCTGTCGCGGACTTGTTGGGGCCTGGAGAACAGTCGCTGGATCTTTTTGATCATGTGTGTCACCTCCTTCCGAGGGTCTTTGGCAGCTTGGCTTGCAGGCTGCGAACTGGATGGTGCCGGCGTGGTGATCGTCATGGTCTCTGGGCTTTCAGCAGGAATTAGGCACAACAAATAGAGCCGTTTATGGTCGCGACAATAAACGCCTGAATTTAGGCAAAGAAATGCCCGGTGCTAATTAATAGAGTTCGCAGAATGCGAAAATGGGGCCCCTGAGGCTGGCGCTGCAGACCCAACAAGAAGCTGGTTCCGAACTATGGGTGCTGCGCAACCGAGGGGTTCCGCCTGGACCAGATGCTGACAACCGGCCACCCTGACGGGGCGGCTAGTAGGTAACTATTGCTCCACTGATGCTCGGCATCAGCAGCAATAGGCTTTAGGAGTCAGTTCGTCGGTCAAGATGGCGCGCATGTGCGACAGGGGCCGGGAACGCGGTGATGGTCATCTTCCATCCGCTAGTCAAAGTAATCATTTCTCCCAACCTCCTTTTCCGCTAAGCCGTTGCACTGACTGACTCGCCAGGCAAACGCGCGCCTTGACCCCGGCGAGACGCTCTGGGGTCAGAAATAAAATTACACTATGAATGCATCAGTTCGCCACTGAATGGGGAAACATTTCAAATTCTTTTGTAACTAAAGCCTTCTAGAGGCCCCAGCGCACAATTGCCGGAGTCTTCTTATCCCAGCCCAATGTGCAGACTTTCGCGGTACCCAATATGAAGTGGCGACCTTCGGTGGGTGCCAATTCGAGCCAGCGGGCGGTAAGGATCCGGGAAAAGTGCCCGTGGGCGACGATCAGCACATTATCCAGACCTGATTCGAGGACCCTCGCCACGATCTTGTCGGCGCGGGCCGCCACTTCGTCCAGGGTTTCCCCGTTGGGCACCCCGTGCGTCCAGATCAGATAGTCAGGATTGTCCTTGCGGATCAGGTCCGAACTGATTCCTTCATAGTCGCCGTAGTTCCACTCCACAGCGAGGGGCTCGTGCTGCGCGTCCGGGAATCCTGCGAGCTCGGCGGTGCGGCGGGCACGGCGCAGCGGGGAGGTCAGGACCAGGTCGAAGTCCACCTGGTCCAGCACTTTGCGAGCCTCCACGGCCTGCTGCTCGCCCTCCACCGTGAGCGGCAGATCGGTCAGGCCCGTGTACTGGCCGCTCTTGGACCACTCCGTTTCGCCGTGGCGCAGGATCCAGAGCTGAGGCCGGGGGGTCATGGCAGAGATGTTCATTAGGGCTCCTCAGTAGCGGAAAGTTCGACGTCGGCGAGAGACTCATCGGCCTCCGGAACCGGAGGTGCTGCTTCGGGCTGCTGCGCCCACCAGGCGAGCAGCCTGGCCTCGGCATCGTCCGGCTGCAGGGGGCCATGCTCCATCCGTTCCTCCAGGAGGAACTTGTAGGCACGGCCAACGACTGGCCCCGGTTTGAGGCCCAGGATGTCCATGATCCGGGCACCATCGAGGTCGGGGCGCACGGCGTCCAGGGATTCCTGCTCGCGCAGTGCTGCGATGCGGGCCTCAAGGTCGTCGTAGGCGAAGGCGAGGCGCTCGGCTTTGCGCTGGTTGCGGGTGGTGACGTCCGAGCGGGTCAGCCGGTGCAGGCGCTCAAGCAGCGGACCGGCATCCGTGACGTAGCGGCGGACGGCAGAATCGCTCCAGCCGGCATCGCCGTAGCCGTAGAAGCGCATATGCAGTTCCACCAGGCGGGCCACGGCTTTGATGGTGTCGTTGTCGAAGCGCAGTGTCTTCATCCGCTTCGCAGTGAGCTTTGAGCCCACCATGTCGTGGTGGCGGAAGCTGACCGCGCCGCCCGGTTCAAAACGCCGCGTAGCCGGCTTGCCGACGTCGTGCATCAACGCCGCAAACCGCAGCACAAAGTCCGGAGCCGGCACGTCGCCGTCGGCATCGGTTTCAAGGGCAGCCGCTTGTTCCAGGACCTGCAAAGAATGCTGGTAAACGTCCTTATGGCGGTGGTGCTCGTCCGATTCAAGCCGCAGGGCGGAGACTTCGGGCAGCACGTACTCTGCCAGGCCGGTGTCCACCAGGAGGTCCACGCCGGTCCGGGGGTTGGCGCCGCAGATGAGCTTGACCAGCTCATCGCGCACACGTTCGGCGGAGATGATCGTGATCCGCTCGGCCATTTGGCTCATGGCGAGGCGGACGTCGTCATGCACGGAAATCCCCAGCTGGGAGGCAAACCGTGCGGCGCGCATCATGCGGAGGGGATCGTCGGAGAAGGAGGCCTCGGGGGAACCGGGGGTGGCCAGGACGGAGCCGTGGAGGTCCCGCACGCCGCCGAAAGGGTCAATGAGCTCCAGCGAGGGCAGGCGCAGTGCCATGGCGTTAATAGTGAAGTCGCGGCGCAGCAGGTCATCGGTCAGGGAGGAACCGAACGCCACCACTGGCTTCCGCGACTCGGGATCATAGGCCTCGGCCCGGTAGGTGGTGATCTCGATCTGAAAGCCGGCTTTCCGCATACCGATGGTTCCGAAGGCGCGGCCAATCTCCCAGTAGTTGTCCGCCCACTTCTTAATGAGGGCCACCGTCTGATCCGGAGTGGCATCGGTAGTGAAGTCCAGGTCCGGCGACGTCCGCCCCAGGAAAAGGTCACGGACCGGGCCACCCACCAACGACAGCTCGTGGCCTGCGTCGACAAACCGCTGGCCGAGCTCCAGGACCACCGGGTCAACCTGGAAATCGACGGTGTGGGATTCAGTCTTGTGATGTACGTGCGCCATAGTTACTTAAGCTTGGCAGAAACCAGAGCGTTGGCAGGCCAAAATCTCGTGAAGATCACGCCTAATCGTTCCGGCGGGGGCAAAGTGCGTCATACGCAGTCCATCCCGATGTCATGTTCCGGTCATCAGGAACGGGCAAGAGTCGTTAGAGTGGACTTCATGGCCCATCCCGTACCGAGCGCTCCCGGCAGGAGGACAAACCCACCGTTGCCATCGGCAATCGGTGCCCATGTCGCGCCCGCCCAGCACTCGGCACCGGCCTCGCTTCCAACTGTGGAGGAGATCAGCGCCGGCGGGGTAGTAGTGGACACTTCCGACGGCGACCTCAAGGTTGCGATCATCGCCCGCCTTAACAGGGGCGGACGGCTCGAATGGTGCCTGCCCAAGGGGCACCCGGAGGGCAAAGAAAACAACGAAGAGGCCGCAGTCCGCGAAATTGCCGAGGAAACAGGCATCGAGGGCGACATTCTGGCGCCGCTGGGCAGCATCGACTACTGGTTCACTGTCAGCGGACATCGCGTGCACAAGACCGTGCACCACTACCTGCTGCGCGCCACCGGCGGCGAACTCACCATCGAGAACGATCCCGACCAGGAAGCCGTGGACGTCGCTTGGGTACCTATCCAGGAACTCGCGCGGAAGCTCTCCTTTCCCAACGAACGGCGCATCGCCGACCTCGCGCGGGAAGTCCTGCCCGAACATCTTTGAGTAGTCCATCGCGCGCGCCCCGCGGCCGCGGCTTCCCGCTGCGTTGCGGCAATATCGGCTTCCGGGTGAGACGATGAAGTCGATGTCCGCTACCAACTTCCCCTCCGACAACGCAGGCAATGCCGGTGAAGCCGAGCCTGCTGCCGTCCAACCCAGCGAAACGCGCTCCAGTGCCATCATGGCCGCCGGTACGCTGATTTCCCGCTTCCTGGGGTTCGGCAAGACCTGGATGCTCGGCATTGCCCTTGGACTCGGGTCCACTGTTAACGACACTTTCATCAACGCGAACAACCTTCCCAACCTGATCTTCCTGCTGGTTGCGGGTGGCGTTTTTAACGCCGTACTGGTGCCCCAGATCATCAAGGCAAGCAAAGCGCCGGACAGGGGAGCGGACTACATCAGCCGGCTGCTGACCCTGGCTGTGCTCCTGCTGCTGGGGCTCACGGCCCTGGTGACCCTTGCAGCCCCATGGGTAATTGAACTGACCACGCAGGGTTACTCGCCACAGCAGAAGTCGCTGGCGGTGGCTTTTGCGTTCTGGTGCCTGCCACAGATCTTCTTCTACGGCCTGTACGCGCTGCTCACCCAGGTCCTTAACGCCAACGGAGCCTTTGGCCCTGCCATGTGGGCACCCATCCTGAACAACCTCGTGGCCGTCGCTGGCCTGGGAATGTTCATTTGGATCTTTGGGGCCAACATTGCCAACCCGCACACGCTGGAAAACTGGGGTTCTTCGCAGACCCTTCTTGTGGCGGGGTTTTCCACCATTGGTGTGGTGGCCCAGACCGCCATCCTGCTGGTGCCGGTATTCCGTCTAAAGCTCAAGCTGCGTCCGCGGTTCGGCTGGCGGGGAGTAGGACTTGGCCAGGCGGCAAAACTCAGCGTGTGGACACTGCTGACGGCCGCCGTCGGGCAGCTCGCCTTCCTGTATGTCATGCGTATCGCCACAATTCCCGGAGCCGAGCGGCTCAGGCTTCAGGCTGCCGGTGATCCGGCTGCCGCCATGCTGCCCGGCAACGCCGTGCTGGAGGTGGCCAGCCAGCTGTACCTGCTGCCGCACTCCATCATTGCCATTTCGCTGGCCACAGTCCTGTTCAACCGGATGACCCGGGCTTCCCAGGACGGCAACCGGGACGAGCTCCGTGATGCCCTTTCCCACGGACTGCGAACCATGGCTGTCGCCACTGTTTTTGGCGCGCTGGCTCTCTTCGCCCTGGCGGGACCGCTGGGCATGTTCTTCTCGGGCGGCCCCCGGCAGGACGGCGTGATGCTGGCCCAGACGCTCACGCTCCTGGCCCTCAGCACGCCCTTTATGAGCGCAAACTTCATGATGTCCCGTGTCTTCTACGCCAATGAAGATGCACGCACACCGTTCTATATTCAGCTCCTGCTGGCCCTTGTCTATGTTGTGGGCGCCTTCGCCATCCAGTTCCTGCCCGTCGGTCAGATCATCTACGCCATCGCCATCCTCTATATGGTGGGCAACATCCTCTCGGTGGTGATCAGCGCCTATTTCCTGCGCCGGCTGCTGGGACACCTCGACGGTCCGCGGATTGCCAATTCGTATATCCGGATGGGGTACGCCGCGCTGGGATCCGCCGTTGCGGGCGCCGGCGCGTTATGGCTGATGGGCAGTTACAGCCCGGACGGCTTTGCCTGGACCAACCAGGCAACCGCACTGGTGACCCTCATCGTCGTCGGACCCATCATGCTGGTGGTCTACGTTTTCCTGCTCAAGATCTTCCATGTCTCGGAGTTGCGCGACCTTCTCCGCCCGCTGCTGGGACGCCTTGGTCGGTCCAAGTCCGCCGCTCCCACTGACTCCGGTCCGGAGACGCCGCCGTCGTCCGGTTCAGGGGGAGCCCACTCCGGAACGGGACGTCCGACGCCGGAACGCGCCACGGTCTCGGTGGACACCGGCCTGATTCCCCGGATTTCCGGCGAGTTTGACGCCGTCTCTTTCCGGGCGGGGCCAGTGCCGGAGCCGTCACGGGACCACGCCCCCCACGCCGTTCCCCCTCCAGCCGACTCCGACGACGGATCCGGCGGTGGATACTTGCCGGCGGAAGACGTGCCCGGCACAGCCAGGCGGGGCCTGCTGCGGGACGAGATCCCGTTGCCCGGCCGGCGGACCTTCCAAGGGCCAGCGGGGCAGAACCCCCACTTCAAGCCGCGACGGCCACGAAAAAAGTGATATAGCCGGGGTTATCAGCTGCCTGTCTCCACCGGCCGCCACAGCCCATCGGCTAGGATCGAAAGTGAACAAGGGTTGTTGCAGTCAAGCGTCAGCCGGCCCGCCGGCAGGCCCTGGAACGGCAGTGGCACCATCCACAAGCCGGCAATTTCCCGGACAGTCTAGGAGGAACACGTGTCCCACCCGATCGATGTTGGATCAGTACTCGGCGGCCGCTACAAGGTCACAGCCACGGTATTGACTTCACACGACCAGGATCTGGTGCTGGACGGGGTGGACCAGGTTCTCAACCGTCCAGTCAGCATTCTGGTCGCCGGCCCGGAAAATACCGAGCAGGTTGCCCAGAGCGCCCGTGAAGTTGCCACCGGTGAACGGCCCGGCACCGTCCAGGTCCTTGATCTTGGTGTCACGGAGGCAGCCACCTACCTGATCACCAATCACACTTCCGCCGCAGACCTGCTGGACCTTGTGGTCGCCTCAAACCCGCCGTACGTAGAGCCGTTTTTCACGGATACGCTCGGAAGTGAAATCTTTGGCCAGGCACGGTCACATGAACCGGAACCGTACGACGACGAAGAGAACGTCGACGCCGGCTACATCAAGTATTCGGATGATCACCCGAGCCAGGTCGACCCTTACCGAGCCAACCAGCCGGTGGTTCCGCCTAAGCCGCCCGCCCGGCCCGCTTCGTCCCCTGCGGCTGGCGCGGCCGCCGGAGCGGCCGGTGGTGCTGCTGCCGCCGGCGTTGCCGCTTCCGGAACCGCGTCCCAGCACGTCACCTCCCCACAGCCGCTCCAGCCGAACGGCCGGCAGCCCAATGTGCCGGTAGCCGGGGGCTCCGGTTCCGCGGACAGCACCAGCGCGGCCTCACCCAAGGTCTCCCTGTGGAATGAAGAGGACTACAACTACGGTACGGACCAACAGGAAGCCGCCTATGATGAGCCGGCAGCGACCGCCGCGCCCCGCCAGGCGGATCGTTCCTCTGGGAAGTTCCCCGCTTTTGCCCGTTCTGCTGCGCCCGCAGCGGCAGCGACATCCTCCGCCCCCGCAGACGAACCCGAGACCTACTACGACGACGACGAGCCCGAGCGCGAGCCCCGCTCCATGCGCTGGCTGGTCGGGGGCCTGCTCGCCGTGGTCCTCATTGCTGGACTCGTCTTCGCTGTGACCAATCTGGGAAGCCTGTTCCGCTCTGATCCACAGGCAAACACCACTGCCACTGGCTCAAACGCGGCTCCTTCGGAATCCGGTCCGGCCAACCCGACCGCTACTTCGACTGCGCCAGCTGCACCTCCCGCCATCGAGGGCATTACCCGCCAGGGTAATTTCGATTTTGCCGCCACCTACGATGTGGACCTGGTGAAAGCGTTTGATGGCAATGCCGCCAGTTACTGGTCTGACATGGAGTTTGCCACTGAGGGATGGGGCGGGCTAGCTCCTGACGGTGTGCCGCTGTTCATTAAGCTGAAGAGCCCGGCCACTGTTTCTTCTATCACGCTGACCCAGCTGGGAGCATCCGGCGGTAACATCAGCGTGTTCACGAACGACCGGCCATCATTGGATGGCGCCAAGCAGGTGGGGACCAACAGCTTCACCTCCACCGATCTGACCATGCCCCTCGCTGAACCTGTTGACGCCCAGTACGTCATTGTGTCCATCAAGTCTTTGCCCAAGCTGGCTGCGCCTAAGACGCGATATGGCTACGGCATCCGTCTTGCCGAAATCAAAATCCAATAGTTCACGCGTTCTTGTCGTTGCAGTCGAGCCGCGCCAGTTCCCCTTCACTCTTGGGGTAACAGGCGCGGCTCTGCTGTCTGCAGACGGTAATCTGGTATGGCGTCGTTGTTGAGGTGACTTTGCACCGTTACCGGATGGTTCCTTCGTTTACCGGCGCCCGGAATATTCAGCAATGCGATTCAGTTGTGCCATGTGGCCACCTCCACGGGGTGGCGCATCAATTAAGGAAGAGGTTCACCGTTCAGTGAGCAACGCAGAAAACACCGCGTCCGAAGTACGTGATGTCATCATCGTCGGCTCGGGCCCGGCTGGTTACACGGCCGCCGTCTACACGGCGCGTGCCAACCTCAAGCCCTTGCTTCTGGCGGGCTCCGTCACCGCTGGCGGAGAACTGATGAACACTACCGACGTTGAGAACTATCCGGGCTTCCCCGAGGGCATCATGGGCCCGGACCTCATGGAGAACTTCGAGAAGCAGGCGGCGCGGTTCGGTACGGAGATCCAGTTCGAGGATGTCACCGCACTGCAGCTTGAGGGCGATGTCAAGACCGTCACGATCGCCACGGGTGAAACATTCCAGGCACGCGCAATTATTCTGTCGACGGGATCCGCCTACCGTGAACTGGGACTACCCAACGAGAAGCGCCTTTCCGGCCACGGCGTGAGCTGGTGTGCAACCTGCGACGGTTTCTTTTTCAAGGACCAGGACATTGCAGTCATCGGCGGGGGAGACTCCGCCATGGAGGAAGCGCTGTTCCTGACCAAGTTCGCAAGGTCTGTCACAGTAGTCCATCGCCGCGATTCGTTGAAGGCTTCGAAGATCATGGCTGACCGAGCGCTGGCCCACGAAAAGATCAGTTTCATCTGGAACAGCACCGTGGCCGACGTCATTGGCGAGAACAAGGTAACGGGACTGAAAATCAAGAACCTCCTGGACGGATCCGTTTCCGACCTCGCTGTCACCGGGGTCTTCGTTGCAATCGGCAACGACCCCCGCACTGAGCTCGTGAAGGACACTTTGGATATCACGCCCGCCGGCACCATCGCCGTCGAGGGCCGCAGCTCCAAAACCAGCATCCCTGGCGTCTTTGCCGCCGGAGACGTTGTGGACCCCACCTACCGTCAGGCCATCACGGCTTCCGGTTCGGGCTGTGTAGCAGCCATTGATGTAGAGCACTACCTCGCAGACCTTCACGCCTAATTCGCGTATCCACCCTTTGAAGAGAGAGAAAAGGTTATGAGCAACGCAAAAGACGTAACTGATGCAAGTTTCGGCACGGACGTCCTGTCAGCGGACAAGCCGGTCATTGTGGACTTCTGGGCGGAGTGGTGTGGCCCTTGCCGCAAACTGGGCCCCATCCTCGATGAGATCTCCGTGGAGTACAGCGAGAAAGTGAACGTCGTCAAGGTCAACGTTGACGACAACCCGGCCATCGCGGCTGAGTATGGCATCACGTCCATTCCCGCCGTTTACCTGTTCCAGGATGGGCAGGTCAAGAACACGGTGATTGGCGCCAAGCCAAAGCAGTTCTTTGAGAAGGAATTCGCGGACGTTCTGTCCTAAGGGTTCTCGCTGGAACTGGGCTCATCGCTCAGCCGCCAACCGGATGGCCACCGCTTCCAAGCGGTGGCCATCCTCTTTTAAGCGGCTGAAGTTACTGAGGTCCACCACTTATGCCGCGATCTGCTGGGTTATGTGTCCATTTTTCGTTTAATTCGTATCGCATTTGTTCTCCCAGCCGTCCTGAGTGTCACTTTCTGGACTTGCCTGCAACTGGGGGAGCGCTGGGCAAACTTGGTGAAGTTCCACTTGTATAGGCACGGCTCCGAGCCCGTGTTTCACGTGAAACATTGCGTGGCCTTGAAGTGGCAAGAGATGGACTCTGTGCGGCATGCAGTGGAGGGCGCCCATTCAGGTCTGTCATCCTGAGGGAACCCGAGCAGACCAGCCCTCGATGTGCATCAGCTCTGGAGGCCGGTGTCTGTCATGGGGCCGGAACTCTCCTGGATCGCGAGATGTACCTCAAAGCGACACCTCGTCATTCCCGTCGGATGAGCATAAGGTGCCATAAGCGTATGGCAGGCTCACGCCTCTGGTGAATCAGTTCCTTGGGGCTGAGCTAAAGAATGACCCGGCGCCGCACTTCCATCACGAGTCGATACTTTGACTTCATAGTTGCCCGGGTGGATTCCATGCGGTGCTCTGCGACATTTTCCGAGTCCATCCAAGGCTGTCGAGCGCGTGTGGGACCCGTGGATGAGCGATTCGCGCACCTCATCGGAAGTCCCTGCCAGTCGACAAAATAACGTGTTTCACGTGAAACATAGCGAGTCATCCTTCCTACATACAGCGGCCCACAATTGGACGAGCACATGATCCGCCGGTGCACATCCAGTGCAACATTCCCTAGAATTCTGGCTGCGCCACACCCGCCGAGAAAATGGAAAATCGCCAAGGAACAATGGCAACAACCGGATACGGCTAACATCCAGCTTGCTGTGAGAATCAAACCGCCCTTTTCGACAGTTATTCACCCTATCTGTCTGCAAGTCGCGATTACTCTTACGGTCGGTTGCCTGCCGCAAAGTTTGGTGGCAAAGACCGGTGGCAACGTCAGGCTCGGCCGCTCAGGACAGGGGACTGGGCCCCTCGGGATAGGGGACCGAGTCGGAACGTCGATCTGCAGCAACGGGCGCGTCCAGGGTTCCTGAAACACCCGCCATAACGCCATCGTCCCCGGAGTCCACGACTACAGATTCACTAGTGCGCGGCCCAGGGCAACTCATGGCGCAGTCGCCGAGGTTTCTGAATCTGGCTGGTCCCCATCGATTCATCCTGTCTCTTGAGCCCACCACCTGAGCATCTGGTGCAAACTCTGGGCGACTACAGAATAGCCCTACTTAATCTGGCACCAGCTCAGCCAGACAAGCCAGCCCCATTCTAGAAAGCTACATTCGGGCATATCGCCACTGTGGACGGGGAGGAGGACCTATCCACTGCGCGAGACAGGCCACCACGTCCGCCGGCACCAGCAATCGAAGGCACGACGTGTTCGGCCGCCCGGCAGTACGCCGCACGACTTGTCCGCCTGCGAGTTTTCGTAGGGGCTCAGCGACCCAATGGACAACGCGTCGGGTATTCTGTCCGCCTCTACTCAGCTCATCATGTCCTTGGAACCAGAACACCAGGACAAAGCCACCAGGGCCACGACGCCTTCCGGCTGTTTCACGTGAAACAGGACTCAAGCAGTGGCAGCCGCCAACCGTGGCGGTACTACGATCGACTCTTGCTTGGCTACATCCCAATTGGCTTCGTCGGCTGGCTTCCTCGGCAATGTCGGCTTGCAAGTGCGTTGACACTACTTCGCATAGCCCTAGCCCTGCACTTTGCCGAACCCAACGCCCGGGGCGGTCGGCACTACGCTGGCTCCCGGACAGAGCAGACAGCCTTCCGGTACGCCCTTCGGCCTTAGCTGCCGGTATGCCCCTTCGGCCTAGTGCTGCTGCCGCGGTGCATCAGTGCATGCGACCTGCAGCCCGGCTCGGAGCTTACGGGGCCCTTTGGCTGCTGTTGGCGCCACGAGCGTGGCCCGGACGGGCGCAATGTTTCACGTGAAACACCCTAGCCGTCCTTGGCTGTAAGGAACCGAAAGCGCGAGGCACACATGACGGAGAAAGCAGTCGCTTCGACGGCAAGACCCCAGACACGCACCTGCCGAAATTGGGGCCGCCTAACCCACTCGCACCTTAGGTGCTAATAGGGGCAGTGCTAGTCCTTTGAGAGCCGCACATCCCAAACGTCATGGAAGTGTCCGGCATCAGCCGGCGAGTGTTAGACGCCGTTATGCCGCTAAACAGCCACCGCCCAGAGGTACGCAAGGCACCACGCACAGGTCCCGTCGCGCGGGTGACATCACGTACCGGTCCGATCTTCAACCATGCACGGCCTTCCGTCGATCGGTCAATCAGTAGCGAACACGTCTTACTAGACGATCGGGTCCTGGTTGCGCGGATAACCTAAGGCAACAACCCTCCACTGTCGAACCCATGTTGAGGCACTCAGAGGGGAAAGCCGCGCCAAGCATGCCGTGATCCATTCCATGGCAGTGACCGATTCTTGAACCCGCGTCTCACATACCGTTCCGCCAACGGAACAAAGCACTGACTTTGAACCAGTTAGGCTGGAGGCTTCACCTCGGTGGAAGGCCAGTTTGTCAACAGGCTGCATGCTTATCCCCAGAAGTTATCCACATCATTATCCACAGGCTTATGCACAAGGTGGTTTTTGAGAAATTAATCACAGGAACGCAGGACTGCCATTCCTTGCCTAGCGCCGACATGGGCTGGCGGAAGTCCCCTTGAGCAGAACCCCCATTGCCCCCACTTCTGCGCTACTATTGGGGCCCTTCAAGCCCGAAAATCAGCTTCAGTAAGCGAATATTCCGGTATTTCCGCCCGGGCCGAGACAACCTAGTGTGTTTCACGTGAAACAGGCGGCCGTCCAGTGAGTAGGGACCAGCCAAAGAGAACCCAGAAAACAAATGGGGCGTCGACACCGAAGGGGCTCGCGGTATGTCCGGCCGGCTTCTATCCACAAAGTTATCCACAGCGTTATCCACTGCACAATACACAGGTCGTCCCCAGACTACGTCGACCCAAGCCTCTCGTCTAAGGGCGTCTGCCAGGCTTTCAGGCAACCAACGTCCAACTCCTCACCGGTAGCATTCATAGTTCTTTTCCGTCCGGACACATGGAGTGGACAGCTCACCGACAACCTCCTGGAGTCAAAGACCGCTCCGCGCCCCACCTGGGACAGGCCGGCTGGAATCGGACGAATACGTCCATCCTCCACCCTTGTGTTGTCACGCGCTCCGGGGCCGCCAGTCCGGAGCCAACTCCTCCTCCAAGCGGCAGTCTCTCAATTCCTTCGGACGGGGCTCCGTCGGTCGTTGAGATCAGCTGTCAATTAGCGGTTCAAATTCTGCACCACGCTCGCCCTGGGCAATTGTTGTCGGGGTACTGAATCCTGCCTGCTGATTGGCCAAGCCCCATGGCGACGGAACACCTCGGCATCCGTCCTGAACCGACGAGGGCGCTCAAGGAGGGGGAGTGCCGATCAGCTCCCACCCCAAGAGGCCATGTCTTCCCCTGCATCTGCAGCGGGCAAGAATCATTCGTCTTTTAGGCTTTGGTCCCGGACTGCCGGACCGATCACCCATTGTGGAGGACTAAGTCTCCAAGATCGACAACGCGATGAAACAGGCCCTGCCAGATCGACGATGAGGTGCATGGCTGGTCCGACAAAGCCGCCGGGTGGGGGACTGTCAGCCTGGCGTGCTCCCTCCACATGAGATTTCCATTCCGAAGCGTATAGAGTGTCCACGCTCTGGTTCATCGGGACGAAGGCTGCTGAATAGCTCAACAGGAGATTGTCCTCTGCATACCGTGGTTCAGTACGATCCAAGGCAAGGACCGAACCTAGCCTGCCCAGACCCCCGAAGACGAATCAATTTGGGCAGCAAGGTGTCCGACGTCAGAAAATAGTGGCCGTGGGCTCCGACGCTCTGTATGTTGCCAGCTCAGCCTCTTCCCACGATGACGGTCCCATGAGGGGCGTAGCGAACGTGAGGCCCGTAGCACGGCTGTTGGGCCGCCCAATGAGGTGGACCTTCATATCGCCCCCACTGTGGCCCCGGGCCGCCTCCGGGACGCAGATGCGCCCTGGATGGTACGGGTAGTGATGGATCTGGGGGCCTTCAGAGACGGGCAAAGCAGACGCAGTGCCACAATGAGCGGGTAGGAGTTCACTGCCCGTCCGGACCTGTGAACTTTCCGGCTGGAGTAGTGCTGTTTCACGTGAAACAATCCGCCGAAGAAGCCCTCAGAAAGGCCAAGGCAATCGTCTTCCGCTCGCGGAAGGAATGCGCATGCTTGGGCCGCGGCCGGGATGCTTCTAATAGTTCCATGTTTGGCTCTGGCCTATTGACGTACAGTTGCAAGCTTTGAGGCCTGAGCCGGCATCCTGGGCCGAGGCAACGCATGCACTCCAAGGTACCCAGATTCTAAGTAGCCGCCGGGCTAGACGTACCCAACATCTGGGATTTCCGGCATCGGGGAGCAAGTTTCCGCCCAAGTCTCTGCATCGCCGTGTGTTTCACGTGAAACGACAGGGGACACTGTGGATCGTTCTGCTCCCACGGTGCAAGTGCCCTGGACGAACGGTCACAGAGATCAGGTTCCACGACCTGAGAACCTTGTGTCCCAGAGTGAGCGCCGCGACCGTAGACGAAACAGAAAGTCCCGGAAATGGCGCCACCAAGTTGGAAGCCATGCTAGGAAGACTCTTTTCACGTCCCAATTCGATGAGCCTGGGCTCGATTCCGGAAATGTATCCGAATAGCCTCGAAAGCTTCCCGTTTTGTTCGCCGTAATAGAAGAAACACGAACGTTGTGGTAATCGCGCGTCAGTGAACGGACGGAACGCTGAACAGGAACCAACACATGCCGCAGGACTCAAAAATGCAATCCATAGGGTTCACCCATCAGCGCGGCCCGATATGCGTCCAACCTGATTCCGCCGGCTGGCCCTAGTCCCGACCAAGCACGGGAGTGCAGCGGCCTGGAATTTGTGCCCAAGAAGTCACTAATGACATGGTGCTCCCCACAAACGAACTGCGCAGCCCCTCGTGGAAACGAAGACAAAGAAGGGGGCCTGTTTCACGTGAAACAGGCCCCCTCATGCGTATCCTTTTAGCTGTCCTGGCCCGGAGCCAAGACCTCCATGATCCTGTTTAGGTCCTCAACGCTTGCAAATTCGATGCTGACGCGTCCTTTACGCACTCCAAGCGAAATCTTGACGTTTGTATCCAGGCGGTCTGAGAGTGAAGAAGCCAGGTAATCAAGCCGCTCGTGGCGGGCGCCAGGGCGCGGAATGTTGTTCTTGGCTGGCTTCGCCGGGTCCTGGTAAAGAGTGACCGCTTCCTCGGTAGCACGCACGGACATACCTTCGGCCACGATCTTCTGCGCCAGGCGTTCCATCGCTGCAGCATCGGGAAGAGCCAGCAGGGCCCGCGCGTGGCCCGCCGATAGAACACTTGCCGCCACACGCCGCTGGACCAGTGGTGGCAGTTTTAGGAGTCGGAGCGTATTGGAGACCTGCGGCCGGGACCGTCCGATCCGGTCTGCAAGCTGTTCGTGAGTGGTGCCAAAATCTTCAAGAAGCTGCTGGTAGGCCGCAGCCTCTTCCAGTGGGTTGAGCTGGCTGCGGTGCAAGTTCTCGAGCAGCGCATCACGGAGAAGGTCATCATCTGTGGTGTCACGGACAATCGCGGGGATGGTTTCCAGGCCTGCGGCTTGGACAGCCCTCCACCGGCGCTCACCCATCACCAACTCATATGGTTCACCACCGGATTCGGTTGATGTGCGCACGACAATTGGCTGGAGGACGCCTATTTCGCGGACTGAGTGAATCAGCTCCGCCATGTCATCTTCATCGAAGACGGAACGCGGCTGTTTCCGGTTCGGGTGGATGTCACCCACGGGAATTTCGGCGAACCGCGCTCCGGGCACTTCCACCAAGTCAACACCGTTGTCGATCTGCTGGGTGTCCTCGGAAATGGCAGCTGATGTCCCGGCGGGGGCCTCGTCCTCGGCAAGCTTGGGGGAGCTGGGCTTCGCGGCGGCTGTCCGCTGCTTCGACGGTTCATTCGCAGCTGCCGGCTTAGCCTCAACTTTAGGCGTAGCTCGCGGCGCCGTCTTGGGCGCGGCCGATTTCCTGGCCGTGGGCGTGACATCAGTTTCAGCCTGTGCATCAGCAGCCGCGGGTTCGGCTACGCCGGGCGTCCTGTCAGACGGCGTACGGTCGGCATCATCCTCAACCGAGGTGACTTTTTTCCGGCCTTCAGGAAAGAAGAGATCCACTGGCCGGGACGCTGCAGCCCCGTTACCCGACGCACTGCCAGAGGCGGAACTTGGAATGAGTGCGCCAAGACCGCGGCCTAAGCCCCGTCGCTTTTCGCTCATGGATAAATCCCTCCAGTGGTAGAGCCTGACAAAGCCCGGCTCCGGTTGTTGCAGTTTTCGAAGATTCTAGCGTTCAGCAATTTCAGCTGCGGCTTCCAGGTAAGACAGGGCTCCACTGGAGGAAGGATCGTAAGTCATCACGGTCTGCTGGTAGCTTGGCGCTTCCGATATCCGGACGGAGCGTGGAACCACCGCACCCAATACCTGGTCCGGGAAGTGCTGGCGAACTTCTGCAGCTACCTGCGCCGCCAGGTTAGTCCGGCCGTCGTACATGGTCAGAAGAATTGTGGAGACTTCCAGGTCAGCGTTCAGGTGCTTCTGGATCATCTCTATGTTCTTGAGCAACTGGCTCAGGCCCTCGAGGGCGTAGTACTCACACTGGATAGGAATCAGTACTTCGCCAGCGGCGCAGAAGGCATTTACTGTGAGCAGCCCCAAACTGGGCGGGCAGTCAATGAAAATGTAGTCCAGGCGTTCTTCGCCGTTCTTGGCTCGGGCCTTGGCATAAACATCAATGGCCCGGCGGAGCCGCTGTTCGCGGGCCACAAGGGAGACGAGTTCGATCTCCGCGCCGGCGAGATGGATGGTGGCGGGTGCACAGATCAGGTTGCTGATATCAGGGCAAGGCGCCACAACGTCGGCGAGCGGGAAATCGTTGATGAGGACGTCATAGATACTGTCCACATCGGCATGGTGCTCGACGCCCAGTGCTGTAGAAGCATTGCCCTGGGGATCGATGTCAATGACCAGGACGTTTAAGCCGGCCGCTGCCAGGGCTGCTGCGATGTTTACGGTAGTGGTGGTCTTGCCAACACCACCCTTTTGGTTCGAGACCGTGAAGATCCGAGTCTTCTCGGGTTTGGGCAACTCCCTGCCCAGGAGGCGTTCCCTGCGCTTGGTCTCATGGGCAAGTTCACGGGCGATCGGGCTGGAATCGTCCATCGAGTCAAAAACATTGGTTTTACCGGAAGTGGTTGTTTCACGTGAAACAGCGGCCATCGTTGCAAGTTCAGCAACCGGATTCGGGTGAATTCCGCCCCGTCCTGGTGCGTATCCCGGCCCAGCAACTGATCGTGCTGACCCCAAAGACACAAACGGGGGAATCCGTTGTGTGGAGGCTTCGCTACTGGTCACTGGGACACACTCACTCTCGTTCAGCTTTTTGCTGCCGTTGTCTAGCCTAACCGCTTCGCCCTGTAGACCAAGGTTACCGGGGCCCGGCGCTAGGCAATCTTTTGGGACTTATTTACAACGATGCGGACCACGGTGGTGGGCTCCTCCAGGAGATGCTCACCCACCGTGACCACGGACGTCTGGACGCCACCGAGTTTCCTGATGACCTTAGCGGCTTTTTCAATTTCCTCGCCCGCGCTGCGGCCCTTGATAGCCACAACCTCACCCTTGCCGCCAAGCAGGGGAATAGTGAGTCCAGCCAGGTTACTCAGTGCTGACACCGCACGGGCGGTCACCACATCGGCATTCACATGCCCCACGGCGAGCTCCGCCCGCGTTCGCATGACCGTCACGTTAGCCAAGCCAAGGTCATCCACCACTTCCTGGAGCCAGATCACCCTGCGCTCGAGAGGCTCAATCAGGGTCAGTTCCAGGTCCGGACGGGCGATGGCGAGGCACAGTCCGGGGAGGCCTGCACCGCTTCCGACGTCGGCAACATGGCTCCCGTGGGCGATCTCACTTTCGATGACTGCGCAGTTCAGGACGTGCCGGCTCCACAGCCGCGGGATCTCACGCGGGCCGATGAGCCCACGCTCCGTTCCAGAGGTAGCCAGGTGCTCAACGTATCGCTTAGCGAGGTCCAGCCGGTCGCCGAAGATCTTCTCTGCGGCCAGCAGTTCAGCTGCCGTGATATCAACCATGATTAGCTGTTCAGCAATTCTCTAGTCAGCGGATACAACGATGTGGCGGCCAGCGCCTTCACCTTCGGATTCACTGACCAGACCAAGGTCAGCTACGGCGTCGTGGACAATTTTGCGTTCGTAGGCGCTCATCGGCTCGAGGGCCACGGCTTTGCCGGTCTCCTTGACCGAAGCGGCGGCATCCTCAGCGATTTTCTGAAGGTGTCCGGCACGCTGCTGGCGGTAGCCATTGATGTCCAGCACCAGGCGCGAACGGTTCTCGGTGGCAGACAGGACAGAAAGGCGGGTCAGTTCCTGCAGCGCTTCCAAGACCTCTCCGTCTTCGCCCACGAGGCTGTCCAGGCTGTCCGATTCCTCTTCGGCCACGATGGAGATGTAGGTGCGGCCGTTGCGGACCTCAATGTCAATGTCGCCATCGATGTCAGCGATATCCAGAAGTTCTTCGAGGTAGTCGGCAGCAACATCGCCCTCTTCTTCCAGGCGGCTGGCCGTTGAGCCCTTCGTGGAAGTGGCATCACTCACGGACTCGTCGCGGTCTTCGGTGACCTCGTCGGAAAGGGCGTGTTCGGTGCTCTCGGCTGACATTACTTCTTCTTCCTGTTCTTGCGTTGTGGCTGAATGCGCTGACCCTTGGCCTCGATGATTGCAGCGGCAGCGGCGGCCTCTGCTTCGGCGTCGGCCTTCTTCCCGCCCAGGATGGGCAGGGCCGGCAGGCCCTTGGCCGCACGGCGCTCGGCCAGTGCCTTGGCGGCAGGGGATCCCGGCGTCGGCATCCGTCGGATGACAAAGAATTGCTGTGCCATGGTCCACAGGTTGGTGGTGGTCCAGTAAATCAGCACACCGATGGGGAAGTTGATGCCGCCCACGCCGAACACGATCGGCAGGATGTACAGCATCATTTTCTGCTGGCGCATGAACGGGCTGGCCATGGCTTCTTCAGACATGTTCTTGGCCATGATCTGCTTCTGCGTGATGAACTGCGAGGCCGTCATGGCCAGGATCATCACGATCGACAGGACATAAACGGCAACTACGTTGCCCTCGGGGTTGTGCAGCAACGTAGCTGACAGCGGCGCTCCGAAGATGGTGGAGTCATCAAACTGCAACACCTGTTCGTGGCTCATCGCGCCGATGCTCTTGCCCTGGTCACGGGCCGTGCTGATGCCGGAGAGAACCTGGAACAGCGCGAAGAAGAACGGCATCTGAATCAGCATGGGCAAGCAGGCGGAGAACGGGTTGGTGCCGTGCTTCTTGTACATGGCCATCTGTTCCTGCGCCATTGCCTGGCGGGAGAGCTGGTCGGTCTTGCCCTTGTACTTGTCCTGGAGTTTCTTCAGGTCCGGCTGCAGCAGCTGCATGCCGCGCTGGGCTTTAATCTGCTTGACGAACACCGGGATCAAAGCGGCACGGATCACCAGCACCAGGCCGATGATGGAGAGCGTCCATGTCCAGCCGGAGGCCTCCGGCATGCCGATGGAACTCAGGCCCTCATGAAAACCCACCATGATGATGGACACAAGCCACTTGAACGGAAACATGATTGTTTCAAAGAAGTCCATACGATATCCCTATTCGTCAGGCCGCAAGGCGGCCTTCTCCATCAGTCTGAGCAGCCAGGTACTTGTCCGGGTTGTTCAGCACAACAATTGTGGGGGTCCGGTTTTCAGGCCATTCCCGGTGGCCGGCGGGGACATGGTCCACGCCGCCGGCATTCCACGGGTGGCAGCGGGCGAGGCGCCGGACGGCAAGCCAACTCCCTTTGACTGCACCATGGACAGTGATTGCTTCAAGGGCGTATGCCGAGCATGAAGGGAAGAAGCGGCAAACCTGGCCGTACAAGGGGGAAATCACCTTGCGGTAGGCCTTGAGCAGCAGAATGAGGATGTTGCGGGGCAGGTTCCAGATGACCTTGCCCAGGGTGACGGCAACAGGCTGCAGGAAATGGACGACGGCGGCAGTCACGTTATGCACGCTGTGTCCCTTCCTGTGTTGTACCGGTAGAACCGTTAACAGCAGCCCGCGGAAGGCGGCTGCCCAACCGGCTCACCGTCGATTCCAGCGCGGCGTTGTAGTCCGCCAACAACTGATCCCAGCTGGCGGCCGCGGACGCAGGCAGAGCCCGGACCACTATGGCGAACCCGGTACCGTACTCGCGTAGCGAGGCAGCACCGGCTTCCCTCAGTCTCCTCTTAACGAGGTTCCTGACCACAGCGTTCCCGACACCTTTGGAAACGATAAACCCGATCCGGCTGGGTTCGTCGGCAGCGATAGCTGCCGTATATAACACTACGTTCCGGCGCCCATTGCGGACACCGGAACGTACGGTTGTTGAAAAATCGGATGCAGTCCTCAAACGGTTACGGGTGGCCAGCACCTTAAACTCGCAAAGAAATGTAAACCGACGAGTCAGTTATTTAGGCCGACAGTTCGGTGCGGCCCTTGCCACGACGGGCTGCCAGGATGGCACGGCCGGCACGGGTACGCATACGAAGGCGGAAGCCGTGCTTCTTGGCTCGACGGCGGTTATTCGGCTGAAAAGTCCGCTTGCTCACGTTAGTTACTCCAGTGGATCAAAGGTGCGCCCACCCGATCAGTAAAGGGGAAGAACTGGCCGACGCTAAGTTTTGTAATGCACGCTTCCCCCGGCTGCTCGAACGCGGTGCGTCTGAGAGATTCAGATGGGGCCAAAAAGCGGACACAAAGGACTTCACAACGTTAGGGCAAATTACGCCCGAGAGTCAAACCGGGATGGCCCGCGGTCCTTGTCCCCAGCTGTGGTTAACCATCCACAACAGCCTGTGGATGAACTGGCTCACAGGGCCCTTTTTAGAACCACACTGGTGTAATTATCCACAAGCTACTTCCCAGCTATCTTCTGGCGTTTTGATCCCCTAGAGTGGCTCAGTAGCCGATTATCCACGGACTGTGCATAACCCTGTGGATGAAGCTGGACCAGCATCCTGGTTCCGGACTTGGGGCTGCAGGTAATGCAGGCAAAGCAAGTTTTGAGGAACTGATTGATGACAGTAGACGAAGCCAACCACGCCAATACTGTCGGAAGTTCCTGGCGGCGCGTTGTCAGCCTGCTGGAGCAGGACGACCGCGTTTCACCACGGCAGCGGGGCTTTGTCATCCTGGCCCAGGCCCAGGGCCTGATCGGTTCAACCCTTCTGGTGGCCGTCCCCAACGAACTCACCCGCGAGGTCCTGCAGACGCAGGTCAAGGATGCGCTGGACGACGCACTGCACAACGTTTTCTCCGAGGACATCCGCTGTGCCATCGACGTGGACACCGATCTGGTGCCCATCCATGAGGAGCCGGAACTCGTCGTCGAGCCGTCCTTCACGTCCGACCAGCTGATCGAGCAGAAGCCGCAACCCATGCTGCCGAGCACCTCCCACGAATTCGGGCGGCTGAATCCCAAGTACGTGTTCGATACTTTTGTCATCGGCTCGTCCAACCGTTTTGCCCACGCGGCCGCGGTGGCCGTTGCCGAAGCGCCGGCCAAGGCCTACAACCCGCTCTTCATCTATGGTGACTCGGGGCTGGGCAAAACCCACCTCCTGCACGCCATCGGCCATTACGCCCGCCGCCTCTACAGCGGCATTCGTGTCCGGTACGTGAACTCTGAAGAATTCACCAACGACTTCATCAACTCCATCCGCGACGACGAGGGTGCGAGTTTCAAGACCACGTACCGCAACGTGGACGTGCTGCTGATCGACGACATCCAGTTCCTGGCAGGCAAGGACCGGACGTTGGAAGAGTTCTTCCACACGTTCAATTCCCTGCACAACAACAACAAACAGGTGGTCATCACCTCGGACCAGCCGCCCAAGCTCCTGGCAGGGTTCGAAGACAGGATGAAGTCCCGCTTCGAGTGGGGCCTGCTCACGGACATCCAGCCGCCGGAACTTGAAACCCGAATCGCCATTCTCCGGAAGAAGGCGCTCAGTGAGGGCCTCTCCGCGCCGGACGACGCCCTCGAGTACATCGCTTCCAAGATCTCCAGCAACATCCGCGAACTCGAAGGCGCCCTCATCCGCGTCACGGCGTTCGCGAGCCTGAACCGGCAGCCGGTTGACGTTGCCCTGGCAGAGATGGTCCTCAAGGACCTCATCACCGATGACGGCGCCCAGGAGATCACCTCCAGCCAGATCCTCACGCAGACCGCCGAGTACTTCAAGCTCAGCATGGAGGAACTCTGCAGCAAATCACGCACCCGAACACTGGTGACGGCCCGCCAGATCGCGATGTACCTGTGCCGCGAGCTCACGGACATGTCGCTGCCCAAGATCGGCCAGGAGCTCGGCGGCCGCGACCACACCACGGTGATCCATGCGGACCGCAAGATCCGCGAACTCATGGCCGAGCGCCGTGTGATCTACAACCAGGTCACCGAGCTCACCAACAGGATCAAACAGCAGCAGCGCGACTCCTGACCCTCCGCCTCTATACCTTATTAACAGGTGCATGTGGATAACCCTGTGGACAGTTAAGGGGACAAGTGCGGTTAATGGGCTTAAAACCCTTAACCCATCTGTGGATCAGCGAAACCGCCAAAATTCTTATCCCCATCCACACCCTGTTTAAAACCTGCTTCACCCACAGTCCATGAACAGGGCTTAACCGCCGGATCCTGCGGCGAGACGGGGTTATCCACAGTTTCCACAGCAGTTATTAACACTACTAATCCCAAAAAATTGATTTCCCTCAAACAACAATCTGGATCCACACGACGAACCTGCCAGGGCCTGGCGGCCCAGGACAACCGGGATCCTTGCCGGGGATGGGTTAATCCCGGATCTTCCGGCTAAGCTGTCAGCAGCGCTCCCATCCTCGGGTTTCTTTGTGGTTCAGCAAGCGCGGACCATGCAGGTTCAGGAGTTTGGGGCACCCACTTTTGGAACTCCACGATGGAGTTCCCGGTTCAGACATGGCAGCAGCAATGAAAGGCGGCACCCTTCCGTGAAGTTCAGAGTCGATCGGGACGTCCTGGCAGAAGCCGTCACATGGACAGCCCGCTCGTTGTCTCCGCGGCCGCCAGTACCGGTCCTTTCAGGCCTGCTCCTCAAGGCTGAGTCCGGCACCGTAAGCCTTTCGAGTTTCGACTACGAAACCTCTGCCCGGCTTGAGATCCCGGCTGACATCGCGGTGGAAGGCACCATCCTGGTATCGGGCCGTCTCCTGGCAGACATCTGCCGCAGCCTGCCTTCGGCCCCGGTTGACGTGGAAACGGACGGCAACAAAGTCACGCTTACTTGCCGCCGCAGCAGTTTCCACCTGGCCACCATGCCGGAAGCCGAGTACCCGCCGCTGCCGTCGTTGCCCACGATCAGCGGTACAGTTCCCGGCGATGCCTTCGCCCAAGCTGTTTCCCAGGTCATCATCGCGGCCAGCAAGGATGACACCCTCCCCATCCTGACCGGCGTCAGGATGGAAATTGAGGATGATCTCATTACTCTCCTGGCCACCGACAGGTACCGGCTGGCCATGCGCGAAGTCCCATGGAAGCCCGTCACCCCGGGAATTTCCACCAGCGCGCTGGTCAAGGCGAAGACCCTGAATGAAGTTGCCAAGACACTGGGCAACAGCGGTGACATCAACCTGGCCTTGGCGGACGACGACAGCCGGCTCATCGGCTTCGAAAGCGGCGGCCGCACCACCACATCTCTGCTGGTGGATGGCGACTACCCCAAAATCCGTTCGCTTTTCCCCGACACGACACCCATCCACGCCACCGTGCAGACCCAGGAACTGGTCGAAGCCGTGCGTCGTGTGTCCCTGGTGGCCGAACGCAACACCCCGGTGCGCCTGGCCTTCACCGAAGGCCAGCTGCACCTCGACGCCGGAACCGGCGAGGATGCGCAGGCCTCTGAAGAGCTCGAGGCACAGTTGTCCGGTGAAGACATCACTGTTGCCTTCAATCCCCACTACTTGGTGGAAGGGCTGAGCGTCATTGAAACCAAGTACGTCCGGTTCTCCTTCACCACCGCGCCCAAACCAGCGATGATCACGGCCCAGGCGGATGTCGACGGCGAAGACCAGGACGACTACCGCTACCTGGTCATGCCGGTCCGCCTCCCCAACTAGCAGCCTCCCACCCAACTAGGTAGCAGTAGATGTCGTTATGAGGGTTCAAAACGACATCTACTGCTACCTAGTTGGGATGACGTCCCCGCAGCCACACCACCAGCGCAGAAAAGAGATCCACCGTGCATATCGGACTGATCGGCCTTGGCAAAATGGGTTTCAACATGCGCGAACGCCTGCGCAAGGGTGGAATTGACGTCACCGGCTTCGACCGCAATCCGGACGTCACCGATGTTTCCTCGCTGGACGAACTCATTGCCGCCGTCCCGACACCCCGGATTATCTGGGTCATGGTCCCGGCCGGCGATATCACCGATGCAGTCGTCACCGAACTCGGGGCCAAGCTCGACGCCGGCGACCTGGTGATCGACGGCGGCAACTCCCGGTTCACCGAGGACCAGAAACATGGTGCCGCGCTGGCCGAAAAGGGCATCCGGTTTGCCGACTGTGGTGTCTCCGGGGGCGTGTGGGGCCTCCAGAACGGCTACGGCTTGATGGCCGGCGGTGACGCGGCCGACATCGAACGGGCCCTCCCGGTCTTCGACGCACTCCGCCCGGAAGGCGAACGGGCCGACAGCTTTGTGCATGTGGGCGGGGTCGGCGCCGGACACTACGCGAAGATGGTCCACAATGGCATCGAGTACGGCCTGATGCAGGCCTACGCCGAGGGCTATGAACTGCTCGCGGCCAAGGACATCGTCAACGATCTTCCCGGGACCTTCCGCGCCTGGCAAAAGGGAACCGTTGTCCGGTCCTGGCTGCTGGACCTCATGGTGAAGGCCCTTGACGAAGATCCAGGCCTTGCCTCCATCGATGATTACGTAGAAGATTCCGGCGAGGGCCGCTGGACCGTCGAAGAGGCGATCGCCAACGCAGTGCCTGCCCCTGCCATCACGGCAGCACTTTTTGCCCGTTTCTCCTCGCGGGAAGACAATTCCCCCGCCATGAAGATGGTTTCGGCGCTGCGCCACCAGTTCGGCGGGCATGCCACCCGCCCTGCCAAATAGCTCCAATCCCCGGGACCCGAGGGTTTCGAGAATCCTGAAGACCGCGTGTACCTAGAACACCTCTCACTGACTGACTTCCGCAGTTACGCCCAGGTTGACCTTGCCCTGGAACCTGGCGTCACGGTGCTGGTGGGATCCAACGGGATTGGCAAGACCAACCTGATGGAAGCCATCGGCTACCTCGCCACCCTCAGCTCGCACCGTGTCAGCGCAGACGGTCCGCTGCTGAGGTTCGGTACGGAGCGTGCCCTGGTCCGGGCCCGGCTGGTCCGCGAAGGCCAGATCACCGTGCTCGAACTGGAAATCAATGCCAGCCGTGCAAACCGTGGCCGCATCAACCGCAGCAATCCCGTGCGTGCGCGGGACATCCTCGGGATCTGCCAGACCGTGCTCTTCGCCCCCGAAGACCTGGCGCTGGTCAAAGGTGATCCGTCCAACCGGCGCCGGTTCCTCGATGAGCTGCTGGTCAGCCTGGTTCCGCGGCACGCGGCAACCCGCAGCGACTATGACCGTGTGCTGAAGCAACGCAATGCGTTGCTGAAATCTGCGAGGGCCGGCAAGTTCACCGCCGGCCACGAAGCCACTCTTGACGTGTGGGACCAGCACATGGCCAGGGCCGGCGCCGAGCTGCTGCATGCCCGGCTGGAACTGGTAGAGCGGCTTCGTCCGCACTTGGCCAGTGCCTATGCGCAACTCACGGACGGTTCAAAGGTTGCCGACGCCGCCTACCGCTCAAGCCTGCAAAACATGATGGACGACGACGGCGGCGCAGCACCGGGTGCTGCCTTTCCGTCCGCTACGGGCGGACCGGTTCAGGAAGACCTCCGGACGCTGACGGTGGAAGAACTCACCGAAGCGTACGTCCGGGCGTTCGCCGCGTCCCGCCGCAAGGAACTTGAGCGTGGCATTTCACTGGTGGGCCCGCACCGCGACGAGCTGGAACTTGTCCTGGGCGAGGCTCCGGCCAAGGGGTACGCCTCGCACGGCGAAACATGGTCCATGTGCCTCTCCCTCCGGCTGGCGTCCTACTATGTGATGCTCGACGACGCCCGAACGGGCGGGTCCGCTCCCATCCTGATCCTCGATGATGTTTTTGCCGAACTCGATGTCCAGCGGCGGCGTAAACTGGCGGCAATAGTCTCCGGTGCGGAACAGGTGCTGGTGACTGCCGCCGTCGACGCCGATATTCCGGAAGAACTCTCCGGCCGGCGGGTGAAGGTCATCCCGGGAGGAATCGATGAATAAGGATGAAAACGGCGGCCTCCAGCCCGGCCGGGATCCCGACAACATCGACGCGCCGCAGGCGGCGCTGAATCGGATGCGCGAAGCAGCAGCGGCACGCGGCGAGATCCGCCGCAAGGCACCACCCGCCGCCGGTGCCGGCAAGACAAAACGTGGCGGCATCCGGGACACCCGAGGTTTTAGCCAGTTCCACTCCACCGGCCGTGATCCGCTGGGCCTCGGCAAGGTGGTGGGACGCCTGGTGGCCGAACGCGGCTGGACCTCGCCCGTTGCTGTCGGGTCGGTGATGGCCGAATGGGCCACCCTTGTGGGGCCGGAAATCTCCGCGCACTGCACACCGGAGAGCTTTACGGACACCACTTTGCACGTTCGCTGCGACTCAACGGCCTGGGCCACCCAGCTTCGCCTTCTCAGCATCAGCCTGCTCGAGAAGTTCCGCACCGAACTTGGTGACGGCGTGGTGACCAGCATCCACGTCCTGGGCCCGTCGGCGCCCAGTTGGCGCAAGGGAGGGCGAAGCGTTAACGGCCGCGGCCCCCGCGATACTTACGGGTGAGCCTGCGAGTTCCGTGCCGCCGTCGTCGACTATTGAATATTCGCCCAAGGGCGTGTAGGGCGATGCAACGGCCGTGGGGTGTATAGGCACCCGGAGACCGGACCGCTGGGGCGCCCAAGGCGGGGTCAACGGCCTGACAAAGGCACATTGCCTGCCGCCGAGGCCCTCCGAATGCGGGTGAACGCCGCGATCCACGATAGAATCGCAACAGATAACTGGGCGCCGGTGAAACGTTGACTGAGTCCGTTTTCCGCACGCTTCCCGCTGGCGGATCGCGGTTCCGCATGTCAGCTAACTCGCCAGCGCCATCAGTTTGTGCCTGTTGGCCGAAGCTTTCCCTGGGGGAAGGACTCCGGCCGGCCATCATCGAAAACAGAGGAGTCGACAGCGCCTGTGGCTAACGACAATACAGATATCCAGGCAGTGGAACCCGCAGTTGAGGATGCCCGTACCCCCGACACCCCGGCAGACGCTGTGACCCCCCGTGAATACGGTGCAAGTGACATTACCGTCCTTGAAGGCCTCGAAGCCGTGCGCAAACGCCCCGGCATGTACATCGGCTCGACCGGTCCGCGCGGCCTCCACCACCTGGTCTATGAAGTGGTGGACAACTCTGTAGATGAGGCTTTGGCCGGTTACTGCACGCACATCGAGGTAGTCCTTCAGGCCGATGGCGGCGTCAAGGTGGTGGACGATGGCCGTGGAATCCCCGTGGACATGCACCCCACCGAACACAAGCCCACCGTTGAAGTTGTGATGACAATCCTGCACGCGGGCGGCAAGTTCGGCGGCGGTGGTTACGCGGTATCCGGCGGCCTGCACGGTGTGGGCATCTCCGTAGTGAACGCACTTTCCAGCCGTGTTGACACCGAAGTTCGGCGCCAGGGACACGTCTGGCGGATGTCTTTCGCCGACGGCGGCAAGCCCCAGGGCGGCCTTGTCCAGGGCGAGGAGACGGACCACACCGGAACCACGCAGACCTTCTACCCGGATGCCGGCATTTTCGAAAGCACTGAGTTCGATTTTGAGACGCTTCGGGCCCGCTTCCAGCAGATGGCCTTCCTGAACAAAGGCCTGCGCATTACGCTGACCGACGAGCGCACTTCCCCGGAGGACAACGACGGCGACCTGGACCTGGACGCCGTGGTCACCGAGGGCGAAGTCACCGCAGAGCACCGCACCGTGGTCTACCAGTACGACGACGGCCTGCTGGACTACGTCAAGCACCTGAACTCCGGGAAGAAGGTCGACGTCGTCCACGAGGACGTGATTGCCTTCGAAACCGAGGACAAGGATCGGCGTATCGCGCTGGAAATGGCTATGCAGTGGACCAACGCGTATTCCGAAAGCGTCCACACCTACGCCAACACCATCAACACCCACGAGGGCGGAACGCACGAAGAGGGCTTCCGCGCCGCCATGACCTCGCTCATCAACCGCTACGCGCGGGAGAAGGGCATCATCAAGGAAAAGGACGACAACCTCACCGGCGATGACATCCGTGAGGGCCTGACTGCCGTTATTTCAGTCAAGCTTGCCGAGCCGCAATTCGAGGGACAGACAAAGACCAAGCTGGGCAACTCCGAGGTCAAGGGCTTCGTCCAGCGCGTTGTCACAGACGGACTCGGCGACTGGCTGGAGCGCAATCCGGGTCCGGCCCGTGACGTTATCCGTAAGGCAATTTCCGCGGCCCAGGCCCGTATGGCGGCCCGCAAGGCACGCGACAACGCCCGCCGCAAGAGCCCGCTCGAGTCCTTCGGCATGCCTGGAAAACTTTCGGACTGCTCCTCGAAGGACCCGGCAAGGTGCGAGGTCTACATCGTGGAGGGTGACTCCGCGGGTGGTTCCGCCAAGCGCGGCCGCAACCCGGAAACCCAGGCGATCCTGCCGCTCCGCGGCAAGATCCTGAACGTTGAGCGGGCACGCCTGGACAAGGCCCTGGGCAACGCCGAGGTCCAGTCCATGATTACTGCCTTTGGCACCGGCATCGGCGAGGACTTCGACCTCAGCAAGCTCCGGTACCACAAGATCGTGCTGATGGCCGATGCCGACGTCGACGGACAGCACATCACCACGCTGCTGATGACGCTCCTTTTCCGGTACATGCGTCCCCTCATCGAGAACGGTTACGTCTACCTGGCCCAGCCGCCGCTGTACCGCATCAAGTGGTCCAATGCGCCGCACGACTACGTCTTCAGCGATAAACAGCGCGATGCCAAGCTGCTGTCGGGGCAGGCAGCCGGACGCCGCATTCCGAAGGACAACGGCATCCAGCGCTACAAGGGCTTGGGCGAAATGGACTACACCGAGCTCTGGGACACCACCATGGACCCGGACAACCGGACCCTCCTGCAGGTCACCATGGACGATGCCCTGGCTGCGGACCAGATCTTCTCCACCCTGATGGGCGAGGACGTTGAATCACGCCGAAACTTCATCCAGCAGAACGCCAAGGACGTCAGGTTCCTGGATATCTAGCGGTACTCCCGACTGATATTCCAGAACTGACATATACCTGAAACGGAAAATATAGACGATGAGTGACGAGACACCCGAGAACCAGGCGGAATCCGCCGATCTTCCGGAAACCGTGCTTGAAGGCGATGTGCTGATCGACCGCGTAGAGCAGGTGGACCTGCAGACCGAAATGCAGCGGTCCTATCTCGACTACGCGATGGCCGTTATTGTGGGCCGCGCCCTTCCTGACGTGCGCGACGGCCTGAAGCCGGTACACCGCCGCGTGCTGTACGCGATGTTTGACGGCGGGTACCGCCCGGACCGCTCGTTCAACAAGTGCGCGCGTGTGGTGGGCGAGGTCATGGGCCAGTACCACCCCCACGGCGACACCGCCATTTACGACGCCTTGGTCCGCCTGATCCAGGACTGGACCATGCGCTACCCGCTGGCGCTTGGGCAGGGAAACTTCGGTTCCCCTGGCAATGACGGTGCTGCCGCCCCGCGGTACACCGAAACCAAGATGGCGCAGCTGGCCATGGAGATGGTCCGGGACATCGATGAGGAAACCGTCGATTTCCAGGACAACTACGACGGCAAGAACCAGGAACCAACCATCCTGCCGGCGCGTTTCCCCAACCTGCTGGTCAACGGTTCCTCAGGCATCGCCGTCGGCATGGCCACCAACATCCCGCCGCACAACCTGCGAGAGGTCGCCGACGGCGTCCAATGGTACTTGGCGAATCCGACCGCCAGCCGCGAGGAACTGCTCGAAGAGCTGCTGCTGCGGGTTAAGGGACCCGACTTCCCCACCGGGGCCACGATCCTGGGGCACAAGGGTATCGAGGACGCTTACCGCACCGGCCGCGGATCTGTCACGATGCGGGCTGTGGTCAACGTTGAGGAACTCCAAGGCCGTACTTGCCTGGTGGTTACCGAGCTGCCCTACCAGGCCAACCCGGACAACCTGGCCATCAAGATCGCCGAACTGGTCAAGGACGGCAAGATCTCCGGCATCGCGGACCTCCGCGATGAGACGTCCGGCCGTACGGGCCAGCGCCTGGTCATCGTGCTTAAGCGCGATGCCGTTGCCAAGGTAGTGCTGAACAACCTTTACAAGCACACCGAACTGCAAAGCAACTTCTCCGCGAACATGCTGGCCATCGTGGACGGAGTGCCGCGCACGCTCAGCCTGGATGCCTTCATCCGGCACTGGGTGACCCACCAGCTGGACGTTATCGCCCGGCGCACGAAGTACCGCCTGCGCAAGGCCGAGGAAGAAGCACATATCCTGCGGGCGCTGCTCAAGGCCCTGGACATGCTGGACGAGGTCATCGCTCTCATCCGGGCCTCGAACACCACGGAGGCGGCCCGCGACGGGCTGATGCAACTGCTGGACATCGACGAACTGCAGGCACGGGCCATCCTGGACATGCAGTTGCGCCGCCTGGCAGCCCTGGAACGCCAGAAGATCCAGGACCGGCACTCAGAACTCGAAGCGCTGATTGCTGAGTACAACTCGATCCTGGCCTCGGAGGAGCGTCAGCGCGAGATCATCAGCACCGAATTGGCTGAGATCGTGGCCAAGCACGGTGATGACCGCCGCACGAAGATCCTGATGGGCTTCGACGGCGACATGTCCATGGAGGACCTGATCCCCGAAGAGGAAATGGTTGTCACCATTACCCGTGGCGGCTACGTCAAGCGGACCCGCAGCGACAACTACCGTTCGCAGCAGCGCGGCGGCAAGGGCATCAAGGGCGCCCAGCTGCGCGGCGACGACGTGGTGGAGCACTTCTTTGTAACCACCACGCACCACTGGCTGCTGTTCTTCACCAACCTCGGCAGGGTTTACCGGGCCAAGGCTTACGAACTGGTGGAGGCGGGCCGCGATGCCAAGGGCCAGCACGTCGCCAACCTGATGGCTTTCCAGCCGGACGAACACATCGCCCAGGTACTGGACCTCAAGGACTACCAGCACGCGCCCTACCTGGTCCTCGCAACCAAACGTGGACTGGTCAAGAAGACCCGGCTGGAGGATTACGACACCAACCGTTCTGCCGGCGTCATTGCCATCAACCTCCGGGACGAGGACGAACTGGTGTCCGCCCAGCTGGTCTCCGAATCGGACGACCTCCTGCTCGTCTCACGCAAGGGCCAGTCCATCCGGTTCACGGCCACCGATGACGCACTGCGGCCGATGGGGCGTGCCACGTCCGGCGTCACCGGCATGAAGTTCCGGGAGGACGACGAACTGCTGGCCGCCAACGTGGTCACGGACGGCTCCTTTGTGTTCATCGTGACCGAGGGCGGCTACGCCAAACGCACGGCCGTGGAGGAATACAGGCTCCAGGGCCGCGGCGGCCTGGGAATCAAGGTTGCCAAGCTGGCCGAGGAACGCGGTGACCTCGTGGGAGCCCTGATTGTCCAGGAGGAAGACGAAGTCCTGGTAGTCATGGAAGGCGGCAAGGTGGTCCGTTCCTCCGTGGCTGGCGTCCCTGCCAAGGGCCGCGACACCATGGGAGTGATCTTCGCCAAACCTGACAAGAATGACCGCATCATCGAAGTGGCCCGGAACAGCGAACGCGGTCTTGAGGGCGATGAATCCTTGGAGGATGACGTAACGTTGGCTGAAGAGGACGGATCCCCCGAGGGGTCCGCAGGGTCAGCAGCAGTGGCAGAGACAGCACCGGCCGTTGAGTCAGAGGACGCCTCCGGCGACGCTGAGCCGAACGAAGACTACACCGGAGGTAACGAGTGAGTAATCCCGACTCATATCCCAAGCAGAACAGCAATGTTCCCGGCGGAACGGGGCAGCCCGCGGCTGCCCCCCGAGTAAACGCCCCCGTTCGTCCCCAGCAGCGCCCTGCGGCTCCGGCAGGCCTGCCCGGCCAGCGCCCCGCGGCAGCAGGCCAGCGTCCGCAGGCCCAGCCCGGGCAGGCCCAGCCTGGACAGGGCCAGCGCCCGGCTCAGCGTCCCGCCACGGCAGGGCAGCGACCCGCGCCTGGCGGTCCGGGACTGGTAAAGCCGGCCCCCAAAGCCAAGGTCAGGCGTGCGCGCCTGCTGGTCAGCAAAGTTGATCCCTGGTCCGTCCTGAAAATGGCGTTCCTGCTCTCTGTGGCCTTGGGAATCGTTACGGTCGTTGCGGCCATCGTGCTCTGGACGGTCCTGGACCTGACCGGCATCTTCGACCAGGTGGACAGTCTCTTGGGCACCCTCGCCGGGTCCGAAGGCGGGGGCTTCGAATTGAAGAAGGTTGCGTCGCTGGGGCAGGTTGCCTCCTTTGCCACCATCATCGCCGTAGTGAACGTGGTCCTGCTGACCGCGTTGTCCATGTTGTCTGCAGTGCTGTACAACATCTCCGCCACCCTGGTGGGCGGTATCGGCGTTACCCTCACGGACGACTGAAAATCCCATAATTCCGGCGGACTTTTTGCTCGGAATGCCTCGATTTGAGATCGGGCCGGGATGTGCTGTACAGTCATATCTCGGCCCGATGAGGCATCGGGGCGTATAGCTCAGGCGGTTAGAGCGCTTCGCTGATAACGAAGAGGTCCCAGGTTCAAGTCCTGGTACGCCCACGGAACCTGTGCAGGTTTCAGGAAAGGTTCAGTCCTCCGGTTGGTGGACTGAGTCGGAACGGGGTGCATGTGAAGAAGTTGCTGGTTCTTGCAGCTGCGATCGCAGGCGTCCTGCTCTACCGGAAATCACAGGAATCCGAGGCCCGGAAAACGGTCTGGAGCGAATCAACCGATACGGTTGATTAGCACGGATTCCCGGATCGGGAGCTGGCAAGAGGCTCTCAGGTTCTAGGGTATGATTGACGGGTTGCTTCTTATGGGGGCATGGCGCAATTGGTAGCGCACCTGCTTTGCAAGCAGGGGGTTCGGGGTTCGAGTCCCCGTGCCTCCACCATATGGAAAGTCCCGGACAGCGGAAACGCTGTCCGGGACTTTTTGGTTAACTCGAAAAAGTAGGGTTGGACAGTGAACTTCTTCATCGCGGCACTCGGCGTGCTGGGCGTTGCCTCGTCCGGTCCGCTGATCGCGGCCACCCTCGGTGCCACCACTGTCAGCGCCCTGGCCATCGCGTTCTGGCGCAATGCCATAGGCGCGGTGGTGATGGCCACACCCACCCTCGTGCGCGAACCGCGGCAGTTCGGGGCCATTTCCGGCCGGGAGTTCCGCTGGTCGCTGCTTGCCGCCGTCGCCCTGGCCCTGCACTTCGCGTGCTTCATCACCTCACTGCAGCTGACCTCCGTGGCCGCCGCGACTGCCCTCGTGTGCCTTCAATCCGGTTGGATTGCTGTCTTCCAGCTATTTCGTGGCACGAAACACCGCTGGCCCGTCCTGGCCGGCCTGGGCATAGCTTTCGGCGGCGTCGTTGCCATCACGGGTTTTGATATGGGCAGCTCCCCCGAGGCGCTCTTGGGCGACCTGCTGGCGGTGGCCGGCGGGGCCCTGGCCGGGCTGTACACGCTGGCGGGCGGCAAGGCGCGGCAAAGCATGACCACAGGGACGTACACGACGCTCTGCTACGGCATGTGCGCCGCACTGGTGGCCGTCCTCGCCCTGTTCAGCGGACAACCCCTGACAGGGTTCGACGCCGGCGGCTGGCTGGGGATTATCGCCATCACCGTGTGTGCGCAATTGGTGGGCCACACAGCCTTCAACCACCTGCTGGCCACGATGAGCCCGTTGCTGGTCTCGATGATCATCCTGTTGGAAATCCCCGGCGCTGCGGTGCTGGCGGCCGTCTTCCTGGACGAAACCCTCCCGGCCGGAACCTATGCAGGGTTGGCGCTGATCCTGGTAGGACTGGCCGTCGTGGTCCTGGGACAGCGGTCCGGGAACGCCCGACGGCGGCGCCTGGATTCAGAGGACGGCACCCGGGACGGCGAACCGCCGCCGGACCGCCTCGCGGAGCTCGGAACGGACTGACCGTTAGGACCGTACCGAAGGTGCTTACTGGCCGCCGCGGCGGACCGGCTGAGCCGTGTTGACGGTGTGGATGGCACGCAGCAGCTTGGCCGGGAAGTAAACGGAGAAGAAGACCACCATGGGGGCCTTGAGAGCCATTTTCTTCACGTTGTGGGCCTTGTACGTCCGGTCGAAACGCGTCACGTAGTAGCGGTAGTCGCGGGGTGAATCTTCCAGCCGGCGGGCAGACATTCCGGACACCATCTGCGGCCAGTACTGCACTTTAAGTTCGTGGTCGGCAAGATGCAGGGACAGATCGATGTCCTCATGCATCTCATCCTTCTCATCACGGCAGGTCTCGGACCGAATGGTTTCCCACGCCGAGGCCCGAAGCGCCATGTTTGAGCCAAAGAGAAAGTGGTATTGGTGCTTGGCGAGCTTAAGCATCAGCTGGCGCATTTTGTCGTCGGCTTTGAGGCCGAACCGGCGCATTGGCATGTCGTAGTAGACCACCGGGCCCGTGGCCGCTTGGACTGAGGGGTCCTGGAACGCCTTCTGGACCTGCTCCACCCAGTCCGGCTCCACGACCGAGTCGGCGTCGATCCGGCCCAGAATGTCACCGGTTGCATGGTCCAGGCCAAAGTTGCGGGTGGGAATCAGCCCCTGGTCGCGGTCTTGGCTCAGCAGGATGATGGGGCTTTCCGGATATTCCAGCTGCATCTGCTGCACGATTGCCGCGGTCCGGTCTGTGGAGAGGTTGTCCACCACGATGATCTCGTGCGCCGGGACCGATTGGTAAACGGCAGCGATGAGGCACTGCCGGATCACACTTTCCTCGTTGTAAGCCGGGATGACAATGGACACGCGGGGCAGCTGTGCTGCGTCGTTCAAGGCATCCCCAGAGGATTTATCGGCTGACATCAGTTCAAATTTAGCATCGATCGGTGACCGCCCCACGGGCTGAAGGCTCAAGTCCGGACAAACACTGGGAAAACACTGAAGGGGCCCCGCACCAGGCGGGACCCCTTCAGCTGACGGCGCAAAGCGCCGGGAACTGCTAGACGGTGTCCTTGTCCGCGGATCCGTTCATGTTGGAGGCGATGTTCTTCATCGCGGTCTTGGCATCGGTTGTTGCCTTCGCGGCAGCGTCCTTGGCGTCCTCGGCGACGTGCTTGGCTTTGTCGGCTGCATCTTCAGCAGCCTCCTTGGCATCTTCCGCGACATCCTTGGCCTTTTCCGCAACGGCCCCTGCAGCTGAGGCAGCAGCGGCTGCCACGTTGCCGACGGCGTCGGCTGCGGTTTCCTTGAGGTCGTTGACCGTGGTGGCGGGTACCGGGGCGGGAGTGGGCGTCACCGGAGAAGGGGTTTTCCACGGATCTTCAACCGGCTTGGAAGCCTTCCACGCGGCAACACCAGCGGCCACGGCGGCGGCGATGATGCCAAAGACCAGCCAACCGCGTTTCTTGGGCTTCTCAGGCTGGGCGATCTGCACGCCTACCACCTTGCCGGCTTCATGCGCGGCTGCCCTGAGCTGGGTCCCTGCCGTGTGGGCCTGCTCCTGGATGGAGTGCACAACTCCGGAATCGGCAAGACGCTGGGCTACGGCGTCCACGTGCAACGGAGCATTCTCCAGCGTGCGGTGAACAGCTTCGGACGCCTGGCCGATCTGGTCCGAGAGGCGTGGCAGGTACTCCACCACTACGCGGTCGCGGGCGTTCAGGATCACTGGTGTGGCTTTGTCCAGCGCTTCGTGAAGGCGCGGAGTGGTGCCTTCAACAGCATCGTGGATCTTTGGGGCCAGGTGGGCGAGCCCGTCCTGGATCCGCGGCGTTACTGTTGCTACGCCGTCGGCAAGGTTGTGGGCGGCTGTCTTAAGCCCTTCCTGGATCTTGGGAGATGCGGTATCCAGGCCATGCTGCAGGCGGGGAACGGCCCAGTCCACTGCTGCTTCCACGCGGGGGGCTGCCCAGTCCTTGGCGTTCTCTACCGCGCTGTTGACTGACTGCTCAAGGTCACGGGCAATACGATCCGATTTCTTCACAACTACCTCCCGATTAATGTGACGGTTCTGTTGTTAGCCTACGTGGATTGACCTTCACCGGCTATTCTTGGCCCGGAATTCAGGCTGATTTCACCCAGCGCGGAACTGCCGTCCACACCCGTGCCGCTTTGGCGGGCCGTGAAAGAATAAGCGTTATGACTGCCATCGCAACCGCAAAAGCAACCATCCACACCAGCCTCGGCGACATCGTCGTGAACCTCTTCGGGAACCACGCCCCCAAGACGGTCAAGAACTTCATCGGCCTCGCCACGGGCGAGCAGGCCTGGACCCACCCGGAAACCGGTGAGGACAAGACCGGTACCCCGCTGTACAACGGCACCATCTTCCACCGCATCATCAAAGATTTCATGATCCAGGCCGGCGATCCCCTGGGCCGTGGTGTGGGCGGACCCGGCTACAAGTTCGACGACGAAATCCACCCCGAGCTCAGCTTCAACCAGCCCTACAAGCTGGCCATGGCCAACGCAGGCATCCAGATGGGCAAGGGCACCAACGGATCCCAGTTCTTCATCACCACGATCCCCACCGACTGGCTGCAGGGCAAGCACAGCATCTTCGGCGAGGTGGCTGACGAGGACTCCAAGAAGGTCGTCGACGCCATCGAGGGTGTCCGCACCGGCATGGGCGACCGCCCGGTCGAGGACGTCACCATCAACAGCATTGACATCGAACAGCTCTAACAAGCACCAATGAGTTACGGAATCCCGGCGGCGGAGCCGTCAGCGCAAGTTCCGGTCTGCCCCCGGCACCCGGACCGGCCCTCCTATGTGCGGTGCCAGCGCTGCGGGCGCCCCGCGTGCCCTGACTGCCAGCGCGCGGCCGCCGTCGGGTTCCAATGTGTTGACTGCGTCAACGAAACAGCACGTTCGACGCCGGCCGTCAGGACCGTCTACGGCGGTACGGTGACAACCGGCAAGCCCATCGTCACGTACGGAATTATCGCCGTCTGTGCGCTGATGTACGTCCTGCAGTGGATAGTGCCCGGCGGCGCCGTATACGAACAGTTCGCGTACAACAATGTGTTCGCGACGCCCGCCTACGGCGCGTTTGAGCCCTGGCGCATGCTGACGGCCGCGTTCCTGCACTCTCCAGATTCAGTCCTCCACATCGTGCTGAACATGTATACGCTGTGGATTTTCGGGCAGGCCCTCGAACCGCTTCTGGGCAGGGTCCGCTTTCTGGCGGTTTACCTGATCTCAGCCGTCGGCGGTTCGGTGGGCTATCTGCTCCTCAATCCGCTGCTGGTCCCAGGCCAGCAGCTCGCCGGAGTGGTCGGGGCATCCGGTGCCATTTTCGGACTCTTCGGGGCGATGCTCCTGGTCCAGCGGCATCGGGGCGGGGAAACGCGACAGCTATGGGTGCTGATAGCCATCAACGGCGTCATCGGCTTCCTGATCCCCCAGATCGCCTGGCAGGCCCACTTGGGCGGCCTCATCACCGGGGCGTTGTGCGCTGCAGTGGTAGCGTACACGCCGCGCGGCCCGCGTCAGGGCCTGCTCCAGGCAGCTGGCCTGGTGGCCGTTTTTGGGCTGCTGATTCTCGTGAGCTGGGTCCGCGTCACGGCGGGCTGATTTTGGCGCTGTAGCCGCTCTTACCGAAGACCCCGGTGTCCCTTGGACACCGGGGTCTTTTTGTGTCCGGAATGCCGACGGAGGTTTTCCACAGGGTTTATCCACATTGTTGGTAACTTACACGGGTGTAGTTCAAGGCCGGATCCTGCCAGAAGCCTGCAACGGCGCACTGGCTGGCACGCAAGGGTCGGCGTACGTCCACAGTTGTGGATAACTGCTGGGGATGTCCCTGTGGTTAAGTGGACAATCACGCTCTTTGGAGCTGCATCTGTGGATATCGCTGGCTTTCTTGGGCTGGAGAGGCGCTGAGCAAGCATAAACGGCGGGATTTCAACATGGTTATTCACAGTGTTAATAACTCACACGCGTGTAGTTCATGGTCGACGCGAGGCTCTGCGGAGCCTCTGCGGGGAAATAACCGTGTGTACTCATGCATGTTGTCCACATCTGTGGATAAGTTGTGGGTAGTCGTGTGTTAGCAAGTGGATAACCACGCGGATCGGCGCACCGGTAAGTTCCGCCGCCGACGCAACCCAGAATCAGGAGGGCCCATGGGCCGCAACACCGCAAACATCTTCCTAGACAAGCAGCACCCGGCCGTGTGGCGATCGTTGAACGGCCTGGGACTCAAGGCACGCGAGGCAGCGGCCACCGCCGGAGTGGATGAAAAGATCATTGAACTGATGTACGTGCGCATTTCGCAGATCAACGGTTGCGCGTTCTGCCTGGACATGCACGTCGGCGATGCCGTGGAAAACGGCGAATCCCCCCAACGGCTTGCGGTACTTCCCGCGTGGCGGGACACGGCCCTGTTCACAGACCGGGAGCGTGCTGCCCTGGCGCTGGCCGAGAGCATCACGGAACTCCCGGATCCGCGCTCACGGGAGGTAGAGGAAGGCTATGCCCGGCGACACCTCACCGCGGATGAGTTCTCAGCGGTCAGCTGGCTGGCGATCACCATGAACGCGTTCAACCGGGTCTCCATAACTAGCCATCATCCAGTACGCCGCCAGGAGTAAGGGTTCCAGCGCGGAAGCGGACTTGCTGCGGCCACGGTGTCCCGCCCCGTCTGTGGGGAGAGCCGAGTCTTATCCACAGCTAATCCACACTGTTAATAACTGCCTCGCCAAAGGCACTGTTCGCATAAACCTTGATTGAGGGCATCTGCGGGCCCTTTCGGCAAATCGCCGGGCGTCAGTTATTCACATTGTGGATAACTTTAGGAACAGCTGGGGAGAACTCGCAGGCACGGACTTATTCGCGGGCATCCAGCCATACCCCGGATGATCCTCGGCGGTGGCTGTCCAGCAGGTGCGTGTCCACCATGCCGATCGCCTCCATCAGCGCGTACATCGTAGTAGGCCCCACGAAGGAGAAGCCCTTCTTGCGGAGCGCCTTGGAGAGCGCAACCGATTCCGGGGACTGGGTGGGGATATCGGAATGTGTGAGCGGCTGCGGCGTCTCAGGGGGCTGGAAGCTCCAGACGAAGTTCACGAGCCCGCCTTCGCTGCGCAGGGCGATGACCGCCTTCGCGTTCGTGATGGCGGCCCGGATTTTGAGCCGGTTCCGGATAATCCCGGGGTCCTGCAGCAGCCGCTCCACATCGTCTTCAGTGAAAGTGGCTACGATATCCGGGTCGAAGTGGTGGAACGCGGCGCGGAAAGCCGGGCGTTTCCGCAGGATAGTGGCCCAGGACAGGCCGGCTTGGAAACCCTCCAGGCTGATGCGTTCGTAGAGGCCCTGTTCGTCCCGGACCGGCAGGCCCCACTCGGTGTCGTAGTACTCCCGGAGGAGGGGATCAACGGCGGCCCAGGGCGGACGGAAGAGTCCGTCGTCGCCAAGAACGGTGCCGCCAGGGCCGGGGATCATACTCCGGACGCTACGAACGCCAGCGGGTGGTCATCAGGAAGCCAACGATGGCGATGCCGAACCCGGCGACGATATTCCATGATTCCCAGGCCTTGACCGGAAGCTGGCCTTCGCTGATATAGAACGTGATGATCCAGAGCAGCCCGATGATCATGAGGCCGAACATGACAGGCTTGAACCACACGGGGTTCGGCTTGTACGCCTGCGTGGACGAAGCCGCCTGGGCCGGGGTGGAAGTCTTCTTGCGTGGCTTGGACTCGGGCACGTGCTCTCCTTGCGGCTGAGGCAAGCTCGGCGACCCGGGCTTGATATCCTGCAAGAAGGAAATTGCCAGCGGTCTGCGCGATCTTGGTCAAATCTGGATTCTTACTAGCAGCCAATTCTAGCCGTAGTTCAGGGCCAACCAGCGCCCGTGGTGACCGCCCGGAGGAGAACGCGTGGTATTGCAGGAGAAGGCGAGGACCGGCACTGCGCCGGGGCCCGGCGTCGTGATTCTGCGTGGGACTGTCCAGGTGCTGGGCGAGCTGCTCATTACGGCGGGCATCGTCCTGCTGCTTTTTGTGGGCTGGCAGCTGTGGTGGACCAACGTGGAATCGGACGCCAGGCAGAGCGCCATCATCAAGGAATTCGCACAGGATTTCGGCGCGGATGCGCCCACCAGTTCGCCCTCGGCACCCGGCGCCGTGAATTACGGAGCACCCGTAGTCTCTGCGGCCCCCGGACACGCCGGAACCATCGGCATCATGTACATTCCGCGCTTCGGTGCGAACTACACCCGGCCCATTGTCCAAGGCACTACCGGTGATGTGCTGGATACCCTGGGGCTGGGCCACTACAGCAACACTGCAATGCCCGGGGCCGTGGGGAATTTTGCGGTGGCCGGCCACCGGCAGACACACGGCGCAGTCCTGGACAGCATCCACACCCTGGTACCCGGGGACAAAATCTACGTCCAGACCAAGGATGGCTACTACGTGTATGTCTTCCGCAACAACCAGATTGTGCTGCCATCCCGGACCGATGTACTGGAACCGGTGCCCACTAGGCCCGGCCTCACACCCACCGAAAGCTTCCTCACCATGACAAGCTGCAACCCGCGCTTCGGCTCCCAGGAACGCATTATCGCCTATGCGCTCCTGGACAGCTGGCGGCCTGCCTCGGCGGGCCCCCCGGCTGAGATAGCGGCCCAGGTGGCCGCCGCGATCGGAGAGGGCTGATTATGTACGCCTGGATTTTCCGGCACCTGCCGGGCCCCCTGTGGCTGCGGATCGCCACTTCGGTGCTGCTTGTCTTCGCCGCCCTGGTCCTGATGGCCCAGTTCCTGTTCCCCTGGATGTCCACTTTCACCCCATTCACCGACTCAACGATTGGTTCTGCAACCCAGCCATGACCACAACCAAGATCCTGGTCGTAGACAACTACGACAGCTTTGTATACACCCTGGTGGGATACCTCCAGGAGCTCGGCGCCGAGACCACCGTGGTGCGCAACGACGATGTCACGCTGGCAGAAGCCATCGAAATGGCAGGAACGCGCGACGGTGTCCTCATATCGCCCGGCCCAGGCAACCCGGCGGAAGCCGGAGTCTGCATCGAACTGATCAAGTGGTGCGGGGACAACAACAAGCCCATGTTCGGTGTCTGCCTGGGCCACCAGGCTTTGGCCGAGGCTTACGGCGGCAAAGTAACCCATGCCCCTGAGCTGATGCACGGCAAGACCTCTTTGGTGGAGCACCACGGAACGAGTGTTTTTGAAGGGCTCCCCTCCCCCGTGACCGCCACCCGGTATCACTCGCTGGCAGCCGTCCGCGACACCATCCCGGACGTCCTGGAGATCACTGCGGAAACTTCTACCGGCGTGGTTATGGGCTTGCAACACCGTACGGCGCCGCTGTGCGGCGTGCAGTTCCACCCTGAGTCCGTGCTGACGGAGGGCGGCTACCAGATGTTGGGCAACTGGCTCGAATCGCTGGGCATGGCCGGTGCTGCATCACGGGCCGCCAAACTGAGTCCGCTCATCCAGCACTGACCAATAGGCGCTGCTGACCGGCGCAGTGCAGCCGGACTGGCACATCTGGCCCCGCGTTCCATGAAGGGACGCGGGGTCAGCCTTTTTTGGTGGCTGACGGGGTGGGAGTCGGCGTCGGTGTGGGGGTTACCGGCGGTGGCGGCTCCTTGGCCACCACGATGTTGATGGTCTTCCCCTGTTCGACAGCGGCGTTGACGGGATCGCTCTGGTCCGTCACCCGGCCGGCTTCGACCTGGGAGTTTTCCACTTCCTGCACATTCGGAACAAGGCCCAGTTCCTTCAAGGCAGTTTCGGCCTCGGCACGGGTACGGCCGCGCAGTTCCGGCATGGCCACCTTCCCGGTGGAGACCACAATCTCCACGGTGCTGCCGACGGCCACCGATTGTCCGGGGGCGGGGCTGGTGGTGATCACAATGCCGGCCGGTACGGTGGCGCTGTTGGCCATAGTGGTGGTCGGGGCGCCCACCAGGCCGCTTTGCCGCAGGACGTCCCGGGCTGCTGCCTCAGTCTTCCCGGGCAGGTTCTCTGGCACCTTGACCGCGCTGGGGCCATCGGAGATGTTCAGGATTACTTCGGAATTGGGATCAAGCGATGTTCCGGCTGCCGGGTCCGTTCCGATTGCTGTCCCCTTGGGAACGGTATCGTGCTGGGCCCGTTTGATCTGTGGGCGCAGGTTGGCCCCGTAGAGCTCTTGCAGGGCCGCGGACTCTGTCATGGCGGCCACTACGGGGATCTCCACCTTGGGGGCTGCTGGGGCTGGCCTGTTTACGGTGTTGTAGAGCCACAGGCCGCCGCCGGCAAGGACCAGCAGTGTGAAGATCACCAGGGTGACTATCCAGGCACGACGACGGGACTTCTGCCGCGGACTCCGCTCCCGTTCCGGCGGGAGGCCGAGAGGAAGCTCATCCGCGTCCGGCGGCTCGTAGGCTCCGGCAGCTCCGGCCGCTCCGGCCGCTCCGGCGGCCAGGGAGTTCCCGTTGGAGTGGTTGTTGGACGTTGCCCGCAGCCGGCCGGTGGGGGCGTCGTCCAGGAAACTGGCGCCAGTGAAAGCGAAGGCCTCGGTGGCGGGCGTACGTTCCGGCGTCGGAACGTGGTCGTTCGGATCCGTCGGCGCCTCGGTTGCCGAAACGTCCGGAACCGGCACTCCAGCCCGGGCGGCGCGAAGGGCACGCCGGAATGCCGCCGCGTCCTGGAACCTGTCAGCCCTGTTCTTGAGCAGGGCCTTGGCCAGGACACTGTCCAGCGCCGGCGACACCTCGGGATTAACGCTGCTCGCAGGTTCCGGGATCTCCCGGACGTGCTGGTAGGCGACTGAAACCGGACTGTCCCCAATGAAGGGCGGGCGGCCCGTGAGCATTTCGTACAGCAGGCAGCCGGCGGAATAGAGGTCGCTGCGGGCGTCCACGGTTTCACCACGGGCCTGCTCCGGCGAAAGGTACTGCGCCGTGCCCACTACGGCCTGTGTCTGGGTCATGGTGGCCGACGAATCGGCGATAGCCCGGGCGATGCCGAAGTCCATCACCTTGACGGAGTTGGTGCCCTCGCAGCACATCACGTTGGCCGGTTTGATGTCCCGGTGCACGATGCCGGCCTTGTGGCTGTACTCCAGTGCCGCGAGCACGCCCAAGGCGAACTCGATGGCCTGGTCAATGCTGACTTCCTTGGCCCTGATGAGGTCCCGGATGGTCTTGCCTTCCACAAACTCCATCACGATGTAGGGAACGCGGATGCTGTCTTCCGTTCCGTCCGGAACCGTGTGCTCGCCGGTGTCGTAGATGGCAACGATGGAGGGATGGTTCAATGCGGCGACGGCCTGCGCCTCGCGCTTGAACCGTGCCTGGAATTGCGGATCCCGGGCCATGTCGGGGCGGAGCAGCTTGATGGCAACGGTCCGGCCCAGCCTGGTGTCCACCCCCCTGTGGACATCCGCCATTCCGCCGCGCCCGATCAGCCCGCCGAGTTCGTAGCGGCCGCTCAGGACACGCTGGTTATCCACCGGGAGGCTGTCCTCACGGTGCGACGGCGTACGGGGCGTGTCAGTCACTGGGCGTCCCGGAGGCTACGGCTTGCAGGTGGCGGGCACGCCCGGCAGCTGGCCAGTGGTGCAGTCGGGCAGGGCGGTCTCGCTGGCGGTAGCCTTCGGCGTCGTGGTTGGAACCGGAGTGGCCGTCGGGAGCGGTACGGCGTAGATGATGGTGACAGCCGTGCCCTTGGGAACGGTTCCGGTCGGGTTGATTTCCAGTACCGTTCCGGCCGTCTCAGCACTCTGCTGCGGAAGGACGGTCACCGAGAGGCCCAACGCTTCCAAGGAGGACTGGACCTGGCGGTAGTCCTTGCCCAGGTAGGCCGCGGAAATGATGTTTACGGTTTCGGGCGTCGGGGTGGGCGTGGGCGTTGGCGGTGGCGTCGTCAAGGTGGGAGTGGGCGATGCGGACGTTGTTGTCGGACTTGGGCTACTGGATGTCGTGCTGGGCGCGGAGCTGGTGGGATTGCTCGGAGGGAACAGGATGCCTTGCTGGGACAGGAAGAAACCGACCAGCGCGAAGAGCACCAGCAGGATCAGGGCGATCAGGGGCCAAGTCCAAGGGCTCCGGCCCCGCCGCTGGGGCTCGTCGGCAGGTTCGTCGTCGTACGTCTCTTCTTCCTGGACCCAGGAGCGTTCTGCAGCAAGCGCATCGGCCCGCGACAGCGTACCGGCGGCTCCAGTGCCGGCGGCGTTGGCAGCAGCAGCGCCTGCTGCGGCACCGCCTGCCGCACCTGCGGCAGCGGCACCCAGTACCGGCAGTGCGGAGGTGGACGTGGTGGAGCTGTCCTTCTGCCCGCCGATGATGCCCGTGGGCGCGGTGGCAACATTCACCGGGGCCGTGATGGGGCCGGTGGCAGCTTCGAACAACAGCATTCCGGGGACGGCGGCGTGTGCGGCGCTGATGTCGCCGTTGCGGATAGCCTCGGCGGCCTCGGACAGCTTGATGGCGTTGGCCGGCCGGTTCTTGGGATCCTTGGCCAACATGGACATCAGGAGGGCACGGACCGGTTTGGGCAGCGTATCGGGCAGCGGCGGCGGGGCATCGTTGACCTGCGCCAGGGCAATGGCGATCTGGGATTCGCCGGAGAACGGCCGGTGCCCGGTAAGGCACTCGTAGCCGATCACTCCGAGCGAATAGATGTCCGAGGCACCAGTGGCGGTCTGGCCTGTTGCCTGCTCCGGGGCGAGGTACTGGGCCGTGCCCATTACCTGCCCGGTCTGGGTCAGCGGGACCTGGTCGGCCAGGCGGGCAATGCCGAAGTCGGTGACCTTGACCCGGCCGTCGGGAGTGATCAGCAGGTTGCCCGGCTTGATGTCGCGGTGGACCAGTCCCTGGGCGTGGGCGACGGACAAAGCCCGGGCGGTCTGCGCGATCATGGACAGGGTCCGGTCCGGGGACAGCACCTGCTCGTGCTCGATGATGCTGCTCAGCGGCTGGCCCGGGACGAGTTCCATCACGAGGTAGGCGGAGCCCTCTTCCTCGCCGTAGTCAAAGACATTTGCGATGCCCACGTGGTTCAGGAGCGCGGTGTGGCGTGCCTCAGCACGGAACCTCTGCAGGAAGCCGGGGTCGCCGGTGTATTCCTCCTTGAGCACCTTAATGGCGACGATTCGGCCCAGGACCTGGTCCTTGGCTTTCCAAACCTCTCCCATGCCGCCGATCGCAATCCGCGTGGTCAGCTGGAATCTGCCGCCGAGGGTGATTCCTGTTGTAGGCCTCACTTATTCAACACCGCCTCAAAAATCTTCTTCGCGTTCGGACTGGTTAGCTGTGCGCCGGTGGTGATGTCTACGCCTTCCATGACGATCGTGACACCCACCTGCGGGTTGTTCGCGGGGGCAAAGCCCGTGAACCAGGAGTTGTTCAGGCCATTGCCCAATTCCGCCGTACCTGTCTTGCCGGCCACCTGAACGCCGGGAACGGCCGCGCCGCGGGCGATGCCCTCGCTCACCGCACTGGTCATCCATTCGGTGATCTGGTTGGCGATGTCGGGCGTGGTTGACGTGCGCAGAGGCGTCGGCTGGGGTTCTTCCAGGACGCGGAGGTCCGGTGAGCGAAGGGTCTTGACCAGGCTTGGGCTCATCTGGACGCCATCGTTCGCTATTGCCGCCGTCATCAGCGCAATCTGGAGCGGCGTTGCCCGGACGTCCTTTTGGCCGATAGCGGACTGGGCCAGCCCCGGTTCGTCCAAGTTATCGGGGAAGCCCTGCAGAGCGTAATCAAGTTTCAGCTGGTCCCCCAGACTCTCGCCAAAGCCGAACTTCTTCGCCTGTTCGGCGATGGCGTCGCGCCCCAGGTCCAGGGCGATGCTGGCGAAAGGCGTGTTGCATGACTGCTGCAGGGCGAAGGCGAAGGAAGCCGTGTCCCTGGTGTAGCAGTTGCCCCCCGCGTAGTTGGGGAGCTTGTACGAGATGCCGGTGAAGGGCATCTCCGCAGGGTTGGGTAGCTGGCTGTCCTTGTTGTACTTGCCCGAATTCAGGGCCGCGGCGGTGTCAACGAGCTTGAAGACAGAGCCGGGGGCGAGGAGCTCGCCGGTCGGGCCGCTGACGGACTGGTTCAGGTTGATACCGGGGACCTTGACGAGCTCGTTGATATTCGTGCTCTCAGCAGTGGGGTCCTGGGTGGCGATGAGGTTGGGGTTGTAGGAGGGCTTCGACACCATGGCCAGGATGGCACCGGTCTTGGGGTTGGTCACCACAATGGAACCGCGCTGTCCGTCCGGAATGAGGTCGTAGGCGAGCTGTTGGATCCGAGGATCGATGGTCAGCTCCACCGATGCGCCCTTGGGCTGGTTTCCGAGGAACAGTTGGCCTATCCGGTCCAGGAACTGCTGGTCGGAGCTGCCGGCCAGCTGGTCATTCATCGCAATTTCCAGCCCTGTGGCTCCATAGTTTTGAGAGAAATAGCCGGTGATGCCTGCATAGAGTTCGGGCTGGGAATAGGTGCGCTGGAACTTGCACGTCTCCGAGCCTTCAACCGACTCGGCTATCGGCGTGCCGCCCACAATGATGGCACCCCGGTCATTGCAGTAGTCCTGCAGGATGGCGCGCTTGTTCCAGGCGTTGGCCTTGAGGTCGTCCGCCCCGATCACTTGCACGTAGCTCAGAGCACCGAAAATCAGTGCGAACATCGCGATCGCGGCGACCCATGAGTTTCGTATTGCCTGGTTCACAGGTGCTTCACCGCCTCGGTTGGTGTGTCAATGCCGTTGGATTCTGCGCCCTTGGCAGGCGGCAGCGGTGTGGTGTCCACTGGCCCCCTTGCCGTGTGCGAAATCATGAGCAACAGGCCCACGATGATCCAGTTGGCGAGCAACGAGGAACCGCCTGCGGCCAGGAAGGGCGTGGTTAGGCCGGTGAGTGGAATGAGGCGCGTGACGCCGCCTATCACCACGAAGCACTGCAGCGCGATGGCAAACGACAGGCCGCAGGCGAGGAGCTTACCGAAGGCGTCGCGGGTGCCCAGGGCTGCCCGGAAGCCGCGCGTGAAGAGCAGCAGGAACATCATGACGATGGCGAACAGCCCGATGAGTCCGAGCTCTTCACCGAACGAGGCGATGATCATGTCGCTGTTGGAAAAGGGCACGAGGTTGGGCCGGCCCTGTCCGAGACCCGTCCCTACGAGGCCACCGTTGGCCATGCCAAAGAGGCCTTCAACAATCTGGAAGCTGCCGCCGAACTGCCGTCCATAGACCTCGTCGGTGAAGGCGTTGAGCCAGCCATCAATGCGCAGGCCAACGTGGGAGAACACCTTCGAAGCCACAAAGCCGCCGCCCAGGATGAGTGCTACGCCGATCACTACCCAGCTGATCCGGCTGGTGGCCACGTAGATCATCACGATGAACAGGCCGAAGAACAGGACAGAGGAACCAAGGTCCCGCTGGAAGATGAGCACGCCGATGCTCACCAGCCAGGCGGTGATCATCGGACCCATGTCCTTGAACCGAGGGAATTGCAGCGGGCCGATCTTCCGCCCCGCCAGCAGGATCAGGTCCCTGTTTGACGAAAGGTAACCTGCGAAGAAGATGGCAAGCGTAATCTTGGCAATTTCGCCCGGCTGAAAGGTCCATGGGCCGAGTCTGATCCACACACGGGCGCCCAGGATTTCGCCGGCTGTGATTCCCGGTACCAGCGGCAAGACGAGCAAGAGTGCGCTGGCTGCCAGGGAAATATAAGTGAAGCGACGGAGGACCCGGTGGTCCTTGAGGAACCAAATGACGGCGATCGCCACGGCCATAGCGACCAATGTCCAGCGGAGCTGGTCGTTGCCGGTGTCGTCGCCGGGCCCGTCCAGTCGGTGGATCATGGCGAGGCCGAGACCGTTTAGCGCTACAACAAGGGGAAGTATCACCGGATCGGCATATTTCGCCCGGATCCGCAGGACCACGTGGAACGCCAGTGCGGCAGCGGCGAGCAGGCTGGACTGGAACCAGAAATCGGTATCAAACGCCTTTTCCTGATCCACACCGACCAACATGTTGGCGCCGATTCCCACCGACAGGGCAAGCAACAACAACAGCAGTTCGACGTTCCGCCTGGGTTTGGGGATAGTACTTAGCTGGCTCATGGGGTGCCCTCGCAGGTGACGGTAGGACTTGGTGAGGGCGACGTGGGAGCCGGCGCTGCTGCCGGATCCGACGGAGAGGGTGCGGGCGCTGCCGTTTCTGTGGGTGCCGGTGCGGGCGGGGTCGTTGTGGCGCCGGTAGTCGGCGACGGGCATTCGTCAGCCGGGGAGGTAGTGCCCGTCCGCTCAAGGTTCTTAACGATCCGCTGGGCGTCGTAAAGGTCCCGCGCCGGGACGGTCTGGCGGACTCGCTGCTGCGAGAACGGCGGCAGCGAGTCCATCCGGATTTCCGTCACGGCTTCAAGGCTGGAGAGCTGGATAGGGCCGAGGCGCTGGGAGACTCCGTTGTAAATGGCGACCCGGGAATCGTATTCGCCGATGTAGTAGCGCGTCTGTGTCCACGCGTAGCCGAGCCAGAGCCCGACTGTGAGGACCACCAGGACCGAGGCCGCGATGGACCATGTGACCCAGCGGCGAGGCCTCGGCTGAAGGAAGGATTCATCTGCATCGACGGACTGCTGGTCGGCTTTGTGCGTCAGCACCGTGGCCGCGCGTCGGGCCACCGTACGGCCGGCGATAGTGGGAATGGAGCCGGACTCTGCCGCTGCGGCTGCGGCGCCCACAAGTTCGTGCGGGCGGGAGGCCAGTTCCTCCCGGAGGACTTCGGCGGAGAGATGTTCGCCGAGGTGCGGGTCTGTGGAATCGGCGCTTTCGCCCTTGCCGGACTGCCCCGCATCAGCTTTGGCTTCGTCCGGGTTTTCGGCGTCGGCCCTTCCTGCATCAGGCTTTTCTTCGTCAGATTTCCCTGAGGGGAGCGCTTCTGCCGGTTTGGGCTCGGCCGCGTCCCCGGCAGCAGGTGGCTGCTGTGCCGCCGGACCGGCGGGCTCGCTGGGTGTGACGACTGCGGTGACTGACGCGGGAGGGATGATTTCCACGGCGGCGGTACTGACGTCGTCGCGCGTTTCCTCCGCTATTTCCACCATCACCACCGTGACGTTGTCAGGTGAGCCGGCTTCCAGCGTCAGGTTAACGAGGGTCTCGACGCATTCGCGGAGGTCCTTCGTCTCCCGGACCGTCCGTTCCACTACGTGCCCGGCAACGTAGTTGAGGCCGTCCGAGCAGAGGAGCCAGCGTTCCCCGGGCTTGACGTCCAAGGTGTCGAGGTCGAGTTCCGGGCTGGCGTCGACGTCGCCGAGAACGCGCATCAGGACGTTTTTGTGCGGATGCGTCTCGGCTTCCTCGGGCCGGAGCCGGCCCTCATCGATGAGCCGCTGCACAAACGTGTGGTCGACGCTCACCTGCTCGAAAACGCCGTCGCGAAGGCGGTAGGCGCGGGAGTCCCCGATATGGGCGAAGTGCAGTTTGCCTTCGGCAAGGAGCAGGGCGGTGACGGTGGTTCCCATGCCGGCGAGCTTGGGATTGATGTGGACCAGCTCGGACAGGAGGGAATTCGCTGTTTGGATTTCATCCGCAAGCACGGTCCCGGCGTCGCCGTCGTAATCTCCGTGATCCAGGTGCAGCATGTCCAGGACGGTTGCGGCGGAGGCAACGTCACCGCCGGCGTGGCCACCCATGCCATCAGCGACGACGGCAAGGTGGCGGCCCACGTAGGCGGAGTCGTCATTCTTGGCGCGGATGCGGCCCACGTCCGAGCGGGCTGCATAACGCATGATGAGGGGCCGCTGCGCGGGCTGTGCCTCGTCTGCGGGAATTTCTGGATCGGCCATGGCTATGGCCTCAATTCGATGACCGTCTTGCCGATCCTCACAGGTACGCCAGGCTCAACGGGCAGGGCGCGGGTAAGTTGCTGGTCCGCCAGGTACGTGCCGTTGGTGGAGCCCAGGTCCTCTATGAACCATCTACTGCCCTGCGGGAAGAGCCGGGCGTGACGGCCGGAGGCGTAGTCGTCTTCAAGCACCAAGGTGGCTTCCTGGGCCCGGCCGAGGAGGATGGGACTGGCCGCCAGGGGGATGGTGGTGCCTTTGAGGGGTCCTTCGGTGACCACGAGCTGGTGTGCCTGCTGCTTCACGGGCTGCGGCGGGGCATCGGCCAGTTCAGGGTTCTTCCGGACCTGGCGGGCAGTGGGAGTTCCAACGGCGGCCTTGCGGCCCACCATCAGGTCCCGGCGCATTGCCGACACGATACTGAAAATCAGCACCCAGAGCAGGAGCAGGAAGCCGAAGCGGAGGGCGGTAATGGTCAGTTCGCTCATGGGCGGCCACCAGAGGTGGCGGGGAGCAAGCGGAAGATGATCTTTGTCCGTCCCATCGTGATGGTGGAGCCGTCGGTAAGTTCGGTGCTGCCTGCGACCTTGTGCCCGTTAACATAGCTGCCGTTGGTGGAACCCATGTCCACGGCGCTGGTAACCCCGTTCGCCGTGCGGATCTCGAGGTGGCGGCGGGACACGCCGGTGTCGTCAACCAGGATGTCGGCCTCGGAGGACCGGCCCAGGATGATCGAAGGGGCATTGAGCGAGTAGCGCTGGCCATCGATGTCCAGGACTGGCTGCAGGCGGGTGGGCTGGCGGCTGGGGGCGGCCGGGAGATTAGGCCGGGGCGCTGGGCTGGCAGGTGCCCCGCTTGATTTTTCGGTGGAGGACTTGATCTCGAAATCGCCGGCCCGCAGCTCTTCGAAGCGGCGGAATGAGATCCGCACGGAGCCCTGGAGCGTGTAGCCCTGACTGCGGACATGGTTGATGACGACGTCGCACAGTTCCTCAGCCAGCGGAGTGCCCCATTCCTGCGCCCGCTTGAAATCGTCCTCGCTGAGCAGGACGTCGAAAACGTTGGGGGCGAGGGTCCGGCCGGCGGCAATGGTGATCGCCTTGTGGTCCACCTCGCGGCGAAGCCGGCTTGCGATCTCAACTGGCTCGACCTGCGCCCGGGAACCAGTGGAGAAGACACCGCGAACGGCCTTTTCGATGCCGCGCTCGACCTTGTCCAGCAAACCCATGGTCCTCCTCCTTTCCCCCCGACTGCGGGGCAGTTTTCGTTCCGGAACTCAACCAGCAACACAGATCACTGCGTATCGGCAGGCCCGCCGACGGCAGGCACTACTACATCAGATACTACTGGGCAGGCCTGTGAATGACCTTAATCCACAACGGCCCGGCCTGCGGAAAAGTTCGTTCCGGGCGATCTGCGCGCGGTCAGAAAGGGTTCATTGCCGGTGGCTCCCGTGGCCTTGATACATGCCTGGATCGGCCGCGTAGGCCAGGCTGCCGACCTCAATTGGTGTTTTGCCGCCGATGTCCGTTATGCTTGATCTCGCTGCTTTTACATGGTGCGGAACCGGGAAACCGGTCGCAATTCATGGAAAAGAAGTTGCGCGCGAGTGGCGGAACGGCAGACGCGCTGGCTTCAGGTGCCAGTGTCCGAAAGGGCGTGGGGGTTCAAATCCCCCCTCGCGCACGCAAATAAAAGAGCCCCGGTCTTAGGACCGGGGCTCTTTTGCGTTCAGAGAACGGCAGCGCGACGACTTATCCCCGCCGCACGGTCATTTCCCCTGGAATCGCGTGGGGGATTGGACCGCGGGGCGGGGATAAGCCGAAGGACAGGTTTCTAGCGGGCTGTGGCCGGCTCCATAAGCTCTTCGCCGGAGGTTGCCTTGCGGGACTCCTGCTCAGGTGCCTTCCCAGGCGAGGACGGGGTGCGGCGTTCCTTGAGGAAGTAGACGAGTCCGGCCGCCAGGGTGGAGGCTGCGGCAAGTGCGAACAGGCCGGGCACAACACTGCCCGTGGTCTCCTTGATGATGCCGAACCCGAACGGGGCTACAAAACCACCCAGGTTGCCCAGCGAGTTAATGATCGCGATGGCGGGAGCAAGGACCAGAGGGTGCAGACCAGACTGCGGGATGGTCCAGAACAGCGGCGACGCGCTCTTGAAGCCCATGGCGGCGATGGCCAGGAACACGAGGGCCAGGGCCGGGCTGGCGATCGCGGCGGCCAGCGTTCCGACGGCGGCGACCAGCAGCGCGGCCACCAGCAGCGGCTTTTTGGACCTGGCCTTGTCCTGCCATTTGGCGGCGAAATACATCGCGAAGACGGCGCACACCCACGGTATGGAGGACAGGAAGCCAACACTCAGGTCCGTTGTTCCGGGAATCTGTTTGACGATGGTGGGCAGCCAGAAAGTGTTGGCGTAGATGGAGAGCTGCACGGAGAAGTAGATGCCGCAAAGCAGCAGGATCTGCGGGTTGAGCAGCATCTTCCAGCGGTTGATCTTCGCCCCGGAAGTGCTGGCGTGCTGGGCGTCCTCGTCAGCGATGGCGTTGGCCAGGGCGGACTTTTCGCCGACCGAGAGCCACTTGGCGTCCTGGATCTTGGCATCCAACAGGAAGAACACGATGATGCCCACCACCACGGAGAGCAGGCCCTCGAAGCCGAACAGCCACTGCCAGCCGCGGATTCCCAGGACGTCGTGAAGGCTCAGCAGCATGCCGGCGATGGGCCCGGACAGTGCTGCGGCGATGGAGGAGCCCGCGATGAAGATGGCGGTCGCCTTGCCGCGCTGGCCGGCCGGTACCCACCGGGCGAAGTAGAAGATTACTGCCGGGAAGAAGCCGGCTTCGGCGGCCCCCAGCAGGAACCGCAACACATAGAACATCATTTCGTTCTGCACGAACGCCATCAGAAAGGAGACAATGCCCCAGCTGACCATGATCCGTGCCAGCCACACCTTGGCGCCGTACTTCTCCATCATGACGTTGCTGGGGAGTTCAAAGATCGCATAGGCGATGAAGAAGAGTCCTGCCCCGAAACCATAGGCGGCGGCGCCAATTCCCACGTCCGCTTCGAGGTGTTCGTGGGCATAACCGATGTTGGACCGGTTCAGCTGGTTGCACACGAGCATGACAAGCATGATGGGCAGGACCCGCTTGAAAAACTTCTTCGTGGCCAGGGCCACATCCGTGACAGCGGTGTCTACAGACTGCATGGGGAAATTCCTTAGGTATTGCGGTGGGGGCCCGTCCATGGACCCGTTCAACTCCTGTGGTATGAAACACAGCGACTTGGTCCACTGTATTCAGGGAATTCGATGCGCGTCCAAGACACATATCGCATTGTTTGATGCCCTGAGGGCATCGCCACACGTGGACTCCATTTGCGCTCACGGAGACGGACGTACGGAAGCCTTAAACCGGCGTCGGGAATTTGCCAGATGGCTGCGCATCGCGGCGGCGGCGGCGGTTTCATCTCCGTCAGCGATGGCCGCGGCGATGGACCGGTGCTCGTGGATCACTTGGTCAAAGTGGTCACGCGCGTAGTGTTCGACGCCGGTCATCAGCCGGGTGCGCGGCATCGCGATCATGGTCTGGCCCAAGGCCGTCAGGCAGTCCGAGTAGAACGGGTTTCCGGAGGCGGCAGCGATGGCCCGGTGGAATTCGAAGTCGTACTTCATTGCATGGCCGGGGTGGTCCGGGCTGGCGGTGAACTGTTCCAGGGCGGCATTGATGGCCCGGAGTTGGCGTTCGGTATGGTTCCGGGCGGCCAAAGCGGCGGCTTCAGCCTCCACACCCATTCGGAATTCGAGCAGATGGAGGCGGTCCTCCACGCTGGCTACCGGTCGGCTGCCCGGGACTGGAAGAGGGCCGTCGTCGGGCGGGGTGAGTGCGAAGCTGCCCCGCCCGCGTTCGGTTTCCACGAGACCTTCAGCCTGGAGGTGGGTCAAGGCCGAGCGCACCACGGTGCGGCTGACGCCGAATTCGCCCATCAGCGCGTTCTCGCTGGGAAGCTTGTCGCCGGGCTGGATGACGCCGTCCACAATGCGGGTGCGAAGGTCGGCGGCGAGGTCCGCGGTCAGGTTCCGGCTCATGCGTTCAAGGTTACGCGCCGAACTCCACGGTCTCGGTGGTCCAGGCCCGGGCCTGGTCACTCAGGGTCACGCCGAGGCCCGGGCGGTCCGGAACGATCATGCGCCCGTCCTTCGTTTCGAGGCGTTCGTTGAACAGCGGGTCTAGCCAGTCGAAGTGCTCCACCCAGGGCTCGCGGGGGTAGGCGGCGGCCAGGTGCAGGTGGATCTCCATGGCGAAGTGCGGGGCCAGCCCTAGCCCGCGTTCATCGGCGAGGGCGGCGAGGCGCAGGAACTGGGTGATACCGCCGACGCGGGGTGCATCCGGCTGGATGATGTCGCAGCCGTTGGCGTTGATCAGGCCCTTGTGCTCAGCAACGGAGGCCAACATCTCGCCGGTGGCGATGGGGGTATCCAGCACATTGGCCAGGTGGGCGTGGCCCTCGAAATCGTAGGCGTCCAGGGGTTCTTCGATCCAGACAAGGTTGAATTCCTCCAGCTGGCGGCCCAGGCGCAGAGCGGTGGCGCGGTCCCACTGCTGGTTGGCGTCCACCATGAGCGGGACGTCCCAGCCGATGTGCTCGCGGATGCCGGCAACCCGGCGCAGGTCTTCCTTGCTGTCGGGCAGGCCCACTTTGATCTTGATGCCGCCGATGCCCTCGTCGAGGGACTGCGTGGCACGGGCCTTGACCTCTTCCAGGGAGGCGTTGAGGAAGCCGCCCGAGGTGTTGTAGGTCTGGACGGAGTCGCGGTAGGAGCCCAACAGCTTCGCCAGCGGAAGTCCAGCGCGCTTGGCCTTGAGGTCGTAGAGGGCGATGTCGATGGCGGCCAACGCTTGGGTGGCAACGCCCGAGCGGCCCACGGAGGCGCCGGCCCAGAGGAGCTTGGTGTAGAGCTTGCCGATGTCGTTGGGGTCCTCGCCGATGATGCCTTCGGCGACCTCCTTGGCGTGGGCGTACTGGGCGGGGCCGCCGGCGCGCTTGGAGTAGCTGAAGCCGATGCCGCTGTGGCCCTGCTCCGTGGTGATCTCGGCAAAGAGGAAGGCGACCTCCGTCATGGGCTTCTGGCGCCCGGTGAAGACCTTGGCATCACTGATCGGGACAGCGAGCGGAAGTCTTGCAGTGGAGAGTTTTACATGGCGGATGAGGTCGACGGTACTCATTGGTGCTCCTCGAAAGCTGGCTGTCAGGGCTGCATTGCCCGCCTACTTAGAATACAAGTATAAAACTTGTATTACAAGTAGCTGACGGGTGGCAGCTACACCAGCCAGGCGACAACCAGCAGCGCGCCAACGCTCAATACCGTGGTGCACAGGATGACATCCCGGGCTACGCTCATTCCGCGGCCATAGGGGGAGGCGAAGAGGAACACGTTCTGGGCCGTGGGCAGCGCGGCCATGATCACGCTTGCAAGCAGGTGCTGGCCGTCCAGTCCAAAGACAAAGCGGCCCAAGGCCCACACAACGAGTGGCATCCCGGCGATCTTCAGGAACGTTGCAACGAGGGTTTCTACCCGGCCATCGCCCTTCTGCAGTGGAGCGCGGCCCGCAAGGGAGAGGCCGAAGGCCAGCAGCACCATGGGCACGGCACCTCCGGCCAGCATGTCGATTGGCTTCTGCAGCAGGTCCGGCGCGGTCCAGCCGGTGAGGGCGACGACGACACCCAGTCCGGAGGCGATGATCATGGGACTTGCGAACGGCTGTAACAGCACCTTTTTCCACGAGACCTTGGAGCCTGAGGCAAGCCCCAGGACAGTGAGGTAGAACGGCGCCAGAACCAGGAGCTGGACCAGGAGCACGGGGGCCACATGCTGCGCAGTCCCCACTGCATAGAGGGACACCGGAATGCCGATATTGTTGGCATTCGCATAGCTGCTCGCCATGGCCCCGACGGCGGTCTCCGCCGCCGGACGGCGGAAGAACAGGAAACTCGCCAGCCAATAGAGAAGCCCCACTATCGTTGCTGAGAGCAACGCGAGCGGGGCATCTGTTCCCAAGGCGGCGCGGATGTCGCTTCCGGCCACAACGGTAAACAGCAAGGCCGGATTTGTGATGTAGAAGGCCGTCCGGGTCAGCGCGCCCTGGACTTCGGGCCCCAGGATCCGCAGCCGGGCGGCGAAATAGCCTACGGCAATGACAGCGGAGACGATCAGTATTCCGGAGACAACGCCACCCAAGAGTGCGCCCTTCTATTTAAGAGGTGATTCCGCACGGCCGCCTCCTGTTGCGAAAAGAGGGCCGGCCGTGCGGAAGCTTGGTGGTTGAAACGTCCTACCGGACCAGGCAGGGGCGCTTCGGGTCGAAGGACCAGCCTTCGATGTAGTACTGCATGCCGATGCTGTCGTCGCGGGCATCGAGCCCGTGCTGCAGGTACAGCTCGTGCGCCTTGTCCAGGGCCTCGCGGTCCAGCTCGATGCCCAGGCCCGGGGCGTCCGGAACCTCGATGGCGCCGTCGCGGATCTGCAGCGGGTTTTTGGTCAGTCCCTGCCCGTCCTGCCAGATCCAGTGCGTGTCCAGTGCGGTGATTTCGCCCGGGGCAGCTGCGCCGGTGTGCGTGAACATTGCCAGTGAGATATCGAAGTGGTTGTTCGAGTGCGATCCCCAGGTCAGGCCAAACTCGTTGCACAGTTGCGCCACGCGGACGGAACCGGACATGGTCCAGAAGTGCGGGTCCGCGAGCGGGATGTCGACGGCATTGCTGCGGATGGCGTGCGACATCTCCCGCCAGTCCGTGGCGATCATGTTGGTAGCGGTCTTCAGGCCGGTGGCACGCCGGAATTCAGCCATGACCTCGCGGCCGGAGAAGCGTCCCTCGGCTCCGCACGGATCCTCCGCATACGCAACGACACCCTGCATCCGCTTGCCGAGGCGAATGGCGTCTTCCAGGAGCCAGCCCCCGTTCGGATCAAGGGTCACGCGCGCCTCGGGGAAGCGCTTGGCGAGGGCGGTGACCACATCCACTTCGTCGTCGCCGGAGAGTACGCCGCCCTTGAGCTTGAAGTCGCTGAAGCCGTAGCGCTCCTGGGCGGCTTCGGCCAGGGCAACAACAGCCTCCGGCGTCATGGCCTCCTGACGGCGCAGCTTCTCCCAGCGATCCGACGGCGCCTCCTCCACGAGATACGGAAGGTCAGTCCGGGCGGTGTCTCCTATAAAGAAGAGGTATCCGAGCGTCGGCACAGAGGCGCGCTGCTGGCCGTCGCCGAGCAGTTCAGCGACGGGGATGCCGAGGAACTGGCCGTGAAGGTCCAGCAGGGCGGATTCGACGGCGGTGACGGCGTGCACGGTGGTCCGCAGGTCAAAGGTCTGCAGGCCGCGGCCTCCGGCGTCACGGTGGGCGAACTCTGCCGCAATCTCCCGTAGCAAGGACCGGTAGCGGGCCACCGGTTGGCCGGTGATGAGCGTCCCGGCTTCCTCGATGGTGCCCTTGATCTTCTCGCCGCCGGGAACCTCGCCGAGGCCGGTCCGGCCCTCCGAATCGGTAACGATGACCACGTTGCGGGTAAAGAACGGTCCGTGGGTGCCGCTGAGGTTCATCAGCATGCTGTCGTGGCCGGCCACCGGGACCACTTCAATCCTTGCGATGGTTGGCTGGGTGCTCATGCGTTGACCTCTGCATCTGCCGCAACCACGGTGCCGTCGATACGGCGGTTCAGGTGCCAGGGGTTGGTGTCCTGCAGGGATGCGGGGAGGAGTTCCTGCGGGAGGTTCTGGTAGGAGACCGGGCGGAGGAAGCGGTTGATCGCGAGGGTGCCTACTGAGGTGGTGCGGGTGTCCGAGGTAGCCGGGAAGGGGCCGCCGTGGACCATGGCATGGCCTACTTCGACGCCGGTGGGCCAGCCGTTGACGATGATGCGTCCCACTTTCTGCTCGAGGGCTGGAAGCAGGCGTGCCGCCGTCGGGTAGTCCTCTTCCGTGAGTTGCAGGGAGGCGGTGAGCTGGCCTTCGAGCCGGCCGATGGCCTCAATGAGTTCCTCGGTGGAGGAGTATCGGATCACCAGGGACGCGGCGCCGAAGATCTCGGCGTGCAGCACGTGGTTGGAGACGAACTCGCCGATGTGGGTGCCGAAGATGGTGGGGGCAGGCGCGTTTTCGGTGGGACCCTTTGTGCCCTGCCCGACGACGGTGACCCCGTCCGCGGAACCGAGGGCTTCGGCGCCGGCATTCCAGGATCCGGCGATGCCTTCGGTGAGCATCGTCTGGCCGGCGCAGGCGGAGATCGCGCGGCCGACGGCGGCAGCCAGTTTGTCACCGAGCTCACCTTCGGGCGCGAACAGGAGTCCGGGGGAGGTGCAGAGCTGGCCTGAGCTGCCGGTGACGGCAGTGACGTACTGCTGTGCCAGCGCGTCAATTTGTTCCGCGGAGCCGCTGAGCGCGCCGTCGAAGACGAAGACCGGGTTCAGCGAGGACATTTCGGCGTAGACGGGGATCGGTTCGGGCCGGGCTGCGGCGGTGCGCATCAGCGCGATGCCGGCGGCCTGGGAGCCGGTGAAGCCGACGGCCTTGATCGCGGGGTCGGCCACGAGGGCCTGGCCGATGCTGGATCCGGGGCCGTAGATCAGGGAGAACACGCCCGGGTGCAGGCCGGCGTCCGCAACGGCTTTGGCGATGGCCTGGCCGACGAGTTCGCTGGTGCCGGGGTGGGCGTTGTGGGCCTTGAAGACGACCGGGCAGCCGGCTGCGAGGGCGGATGCGGTGTCGCCTCCCGCCGTCGAGAATGCGAGCGGGAAGTTGCTCGCGCCGAAGACGGCGACCGGGCCGAGCGGGATCTGGCGCTGGCGGATGTCGGCCCGGGGCAGGGGCGTGCGGTCCGGGATGGCCGGGTCAATGCGGACGCCGCGGAAGTCGCCCTGGCGGACCACAGTGGCGAAGAGCCGGAGCTGGCCGGTGGTGCGTGCGCGTTCGCCGCTCAGTCTCGCGGCGGGCAGGCCGGTTTCCTGGCCGGCGCGGGTGATGAGTTCCTCGCCGATGGCCTCGATGTTGTCCGCGATTGCGTCCAGGAACGCGGCGTGCGTCTCCGGGTCCAGGGTGCTGAAGGACGGGTAGGCCGCCGCCGCGGCGGAGGTCGCCGTCGTCAGCTGCTCTTCGGTGATCAGCGTGTAGGTCGGTTCGAGTGCCTCGTTCGTGGCGGGGTTGAAGCCAAAGGTTGTCTTGCCGGCGCCGACGACGGGCTGGCCGGCAATCAGGGAATGTCCGGTGAGTGTCACTGTGGTTACTCCTCAGGAGAAGGTGTTCAGGAGACGGTTGATCAGGAGACGGTGGCGATGAGGGCTTTCAGGTCCGCGAAGTCCTGCGGAGCCAGGTTCTGCAGTGGCGGGCGGACACCGCCGGCCGAGCGGCCAATGGCGTCCAGGCCACCCTTGACGATGGAGACGGAGTAGCCCTTCACTCGGTCGCGGATGTCCAGGTATGGGATCACGAAGTCATTGAGCTTCTTGTTCACGGCCGCGCGGTTGTTATTACGGACGTCCTGGTAGAAGTCCAGGGCAAACTGCGGAACGAAGTTGTACATGGCGGAAGAGTAAGTGCTCATGCCCAGTTGGAGCAGCGGGAGCGCGAAGGTTTCTGCCGTGGGCAGGCCGCCGAGGTAGAAGAGGCGGTCGCCGAGCTTGGCGTAAACCCGGGCATCGTGTTCAAGGTCGCCCACGCCATCCTTGAAACCGATCAGGTTCTCGTGGCGGTCCGCGAGGGTGGCCACGGTGGTGTCTTTGTAGATGGCGTTGGCTCGGTTGTAGATGATCACACCCAGCGACGTTGCGCCGCAGATGGCGCTGACGTGGTCAATCAGGCCGCCCTGGTCAGCCTCGGTGAGGTACGGCGGGAGGAGCAGGAGGCCATCGGCGCCCGCTGCCTCGGCAGCCTTGGCGTTCTCGATGGCTTGGGCGGTGGAACCGCCAGCGGATGCGAGCACGGGAACCTGGCCACCTACCTCTTCAACGGCGGTGCGGACCACGCGCTCCGATTCCGACGGCGTCAGGGAGAACCCTTCGCCGGTGCCGCCCGCTGCGAAGAGGCCAGCCACAGGGAAACTCGCCTGCCAGGCAAGGTGCTTGCGGTAGTTTTCCTCATCGAACCGCAGTTGGGCATCAAACGACGTCACCGGGAAGGACAGCAGGCCTTCCTTGAGGGTGTCTGCCAGTTCCTGCGGGGTGTACTTTGCCACGATGTTGTCCTCTGTGTGAATGCCGCTGCCGGCTAAGGGGTGTTGGTTCGTGTCAAGAGTAGGCAGGGTAACTGATGCCTGTCTAAGTGCCTTTTCGTATTGATTGATACCCAAAATGTATCGTCGATCGGTTTGCCGGATCCCCGCGCTACTCTGTCCGGAATTCTAGGTCCTGGAGGAGGCGCCGGAGTGCCGGGTTGGCGACTTTACGGTTCCAGATGGCGTGCAGTTCCACCGGGTCCTCGCTGCTGGGCCCGGCGAGGGGCAGGAATTCGACGCCCTTGATGGCGAGCAGCGTGGCCGAGTGTGGCACAAAAGCCACCCCCCGCCGTGCTGCCACGAGGGAGACCATGGTCAGGATCTGGCTCACGGTGTGGAGGACATTCCCGTGCTGGATGTCATGCATGCGTATCACCAGGTCGTAGAAATAGGCGGCCTGGGTGGGTGAATGCATGATCAGGGGTTCGTCCCGGAGGTCTGCGTCCTCCACGGGCCGGGAAAGCTCCGTCAACCGGTGCCCGGCCGGGACGGCCAGCATCATGGACTCGCGGTAGAGCAGGTGTGAATCAAAGACTTCGCGGTCGAACGGCGGCCGGGCCAGGCCCATATCCAGCTCTCCCGTCAGCAGCCCCTGGATCTGCTCACCCGTGACGAGTTCCTGGAGGTCGATGTCCACCTCTGGAAGGATCGCGGCGATTTCTTCCAGCAAAGGTCCAAGGATGCTGAACCCGCTGGCCGCGGTAAACCCGACGCGCAAGACGCCTGCGCGCCCCGTGGCGATCCTGCGTGCGGTAATCGGCGCCCGGTTGGCCAGTGCCATAAGGCGCTTGGCTTCGTCCAGGAAGGCGATGCCGGCGGGAGTGAGTTGCACCTTCCGGTTGTCGCGTTCCAGCAGTTCCGTGCCGATGCTTTTCTCCAGTTTCTGGATCTGGCGGCTCAGCGGAGGCTGGGTCATGTTCAGTCTTTCCGCGGCGCGTCCGAAGTGGAGTTCCTCCGCGACGGCAATGAATCCGGCCAGTTGGTCAAAAGTAAACATGATGCCTTTCCGGTATCACCCGATGCATTTTAGGGCTTAGACAGGCATCATAGCGGCTCCCTATAGTCGTCACAGCGAGCCAGTGATTCGGTTCACATCACATGCCGGACCCCCGTCCGGAGATTTCCTCAAGGAGTTCCAATGATGCACTTCCCCACCCGCCGCACAATTCTCGGTGCGGCCTCTGCCGTGACGCTGCTGGCGCTGACGGCCTGCGGCAATGTCGCCGGCGGCGCAACAGACTCCGCCAAGTACCCTTCCGGGCCCGTCAACCTCTCGGTAGGCCAGGCTGCAGGTGGCAGCACGGACCTGATCGCCCGCGCCCTTGCCGAAGGCGCCTCCAAGACCCTGGGCCAGCCGATGCCCGTTGTGAATAAGCCCGGTGCCAACGGCGCCCTCGCCACCAAGGAAGTGGCAGGCAAGCCCGCCGATGGACAGGAACTGGTCCTCCTCACAGCATCCCTGATCACCATCACTCCGTTGGCCGTCACCCCGGACGAAGCCGTGAAAATCGACGACCTGGACATCATCGCCGGCTTGTCGCAGGACGATTACGTGCTGGTTGCAAGCACCCAGTCCGGGTTTAAGACGTTCGACGACGTATCCGGCGCCGGCCGCAACGTCACCTTTGGCACCACGGGCGTTGGCACCGGAAGCCAGCTTGCCCAGACCGTTCTCTTAAAGCAGGCGGACGTAAAGGGTACGGATATCCCCTTTGACAGCGGCAAACCGGCCCTGACGGCTGTGCTCGGCAACCAGGTGGAGCTCGCCACTATCCAACTCGGCGAAGCGATGCCGCAGATCGAAGCCGGAAAGGTGGCACCGCTCCTCGTCTTCTCGGAGGAACGCAACAGCTTCCTGCCGGACACCCCCACTGCCAAGGAAGCCGGCTACGACGTACCGGTAGCCCAGTATCGCGCCGTCGCCGCCCCCAAGGGCACGCCCGCGGACGTCAAGGAGAAACTGCTCGCGGCCTTCCAGGAGACCTTCAAGTCGGATGCCTACAAGGAGTTCAACAAGAAGAACATGCTGACCCCGAAGGAGATTTCCGGTGAGGAAGTAGTCGCCGACTGGAAGGGATACGCAACTAAGTACAAGGAACTGGTGGAGAAGTACGACATCAGCCTCAGCGGAACTAAGTGATTCCTGTGAAAGGAACCCCCGCAGTGCCCGCCGGAGGCAGCACGTCAGCTGCCTCCGGCGGGGACACCCCGAGCACCCTCCCCAGCGAAGTTCCCGATGACCTGACGCCAGAGCAACTCGCAGCCCAGTGGGAAGAGGAAAAGCCTCCCGCGGCCGGCGCCCTCGCCAACGCGGCGTCATCGCTGGTGGTCCTTGGCGTCGGAATCGGCGCGGTCATCCTCTCGGTCTCCATGGGGCTGGGAACGCCAGACAAGCCCCAGCCTGGCCTGTGGCCGTTCATCATCAGTTGCGTCATGGCAGCCCTTGGACTCTTCCAACTAATCCTGGGCCGGCACAACCGGGATGCGGAGAAATTCACCCGGATGTCCGCGGCCCCGCTGACCGGCCTGGTGACGCTCGCCGCCATGGTGGCCCTGATGCCGCTGATCGGTTTTGAGCTGCCGGCCCTGGTCCTGTGCGTTATCTGGATGCGCTTCCTGGGCGGCGAAACGTGGCGCTCCACGCTGGTAGTCAGTGCCGCCGTCGTTATTGCCTTCTACGCAATCTTCGTCCTGGCGCTCAACACCTCCATTCCCCACCTCTTCTAGGAGACCCCCGTGGATTTTCTGAATCCCGTTATCAACGGATTTGCGGTTGTCCTGGAGCCGACCAACCTCCTCTACTGCCTGATCGGCGTCGTGATCGGCATGCTGATCGGTGTGCTGCCCGGCCTTGGACCGGCGGCAACCATCGCAATCCTGCTTCCGCTCACGTACAACGTGGAGCCGGTCACCGCCATCATCATGCTGGCCGGCATCTTTTACGGCGCGCAGTACGGCGGCACCATCACCTCCGTGCTCCTGCGGCTTCCCGGAGAAGCGTCCTCGGTGGTCACCGTCTTCGACGGCTACCAGATGGCAAAACAGGGCAGGGCAGGAACGGCACTGGGGCTGGCCTCCATTGGATCCTTCATCGGCGGCACCGCAGCCATCATCGGCCTGACGTTCCTGGCGCCCATCGTGGCAAGTTTCGCCCTGGACTTCGGTGCACCCGAGTACACCGCCCTGGCCATGCTCGGTATCCTCCTTGTGGCCACCATCAGCAGCGGTTCGAAGGCCAAGGCACTCATCGCCGCGGCTCTTGGGCTCCTGCTAGCCACCGTGGGCCGCGACATTTTCACCGGTGAAAGCCGGTTCACGTTCGGCAGCCTGCAACTGGCCGACGGCCTGGACTTTGTGCCGATCGCCATGGGCATCTTCGGACTCGGCGAAATCCTCTACAACCTTGAGGAACGCCACCGGGCCGCCAAGGCGCCGTCGAAAGTCACCAACGTCTGGCCTTCACGCAAGGATCTCAAGCAGGCCTCCGGCGCGATCGGCCGAGGTTCAGTCCTGGGCTTCTTCCTGGGCATCCTGCCCGGCGGCGGTGCCACGATCGCGTCCATGGCCTCCTACGCCATGGAGAAAAAGCGGGCCAAGCAGCCCGAGCGTTTCGGAAAGGGCGCACCCGAAGGTGTGGCCGGGCCGGAAACTGCCAACAACGCTGCCGCGACGTCTTCCTTTATCCCGCTGCTGACCCTTGGCATCCCCGCCAACGCCACCATGGCGCTGATGTTCGGTGCGCTGCTGATCCAGGGCGTCACGCCCGGACCGCAGCTGGTGGAGCAGAACCCGGAACTCTTCTGGGGCGTGGTGAACTCCATGTACATCGGCAACGTCCTGTTGCTGATCATGAGCCTGCCGCTGGTGGGAATCTTCGTGAAGATCCTCCGCGTCCGGGCTGCCATTCTGGCACCCGTCACGGCCCTGATCACCCTGCTGGGTGCCTACACCATCAACAACAGCATGTTCGACGTCACCCTCGTCGTTGTGTTCGGCATCATCGGCTACCTCATGAAGAAGTTCGGTTTCGAGCCGGGACCCCTGGTGCTGGCCTTCGTGCTGGGCGAACTGCTGGAAAGCTCTATGCGCCGCTCGCTGCTAATGTTCGGCGGCGACTCCCTGGGCTTCTTTGGCCGTCCGATCTCCGCAACCCTTCTGGCAGTCTTCGTCCTGGTAGCCGTCCTTCCGGTCATCCGCGGTGCTATCGCCAAGCGCAAATCAATTGCCCCTACGGCTGTCACGCCGGAAATCAAGGAGAAGGTATGAGCATCATCGTCGGATTCGTCCCCACGCCGGCAGGAGAGGCCGCGCTGACGGCAGGCATTGCCGAAGCCAAGCTCCGCAACGAGGACCTGGTGATCGTCAACTCGGCCAGGGAAGGCGCGCTGGTGGACAAGTCAGTGGCACCGGACAATGTCCTGGCACGGGCGGCCAGTCGCGCGGCAGAAGCCGGCGTCATGGCCACCGTGATCCAGCCCCCCTACCAGCACGACCTTGCCGATGAGTTCCTCGACGTCGCCCGTGAGGCCAATGCATCACTGATCGTCATCGGGCTCAGGCACCGGACCCAAGTAGGAAAGTTCATCCTGGGAAGCCATGCCCAGCGGATCTTGATGCAGGCCGACCGTCCCGTCCTCGCCGTCAAGGCGGCCGGCGCCTGGGAAGTACCTCGTTCAGCGCGCCCTTAGCCCCGCAGCGCCCCGAGTCCAGTGATGAGTGCATCGAGCCCCAGGCCGAAGGCTACGTCCGCGGGGCGCTCGTCGCCCCGCGCCGCCAGGCTGCGTACGGCCGCAGTGAAGTGCGGAGTCGCCTCGGCCATGCTGCCGGCGTCGAAAATGTCCGCCGGCGCCGTGACGTCATAGGCCGAGCCGAAAATGAATGACTCCAGGGCCACGATCGCCGACACGATCCGCTCTTCGGGAAAGCCTGCCGCCACGAAACCGGCGCTCACGGTCTCGTACATGGCCAGGGTCTGCGGTGCGTCCGTCACGGGCAGGACCGCGATGACCGGGATCAGCGGAGTGTGCTGGGCAAAAACATCGCGGTAGCTCCACGCCCACGTCCGCACGGCGTCTTCCCACGGCCGCGCCCCGAATCCCGAAACATCCACCAGGGCCGCGAGGTGGTCCTCCACGAGCAGGAGGACATCACGTTTGGAGGCCACATGGTTGTAAAGGGCCGACGGCGCCACGTCCAGTTGGCGTGCCAAGGCAGCCATCGTGAGGCCGTCGTAGCCCTTCTTGCCGATGAGTTCCAGGGCGGCTGCCGTAATGCCGGCTTGGTCCAGCAGGGCCGCCGAGGGGCGGCCGGCCCGGCGTCGTGCGCCCTTTGCCCCGTCAGCGGGTCCCGTGGCGACGCCGGGGGCGGTACTGGTGCCGGCTTTTCCGGCGGTGGTTCCTGGTGCGGCGGCAGCCGGCATGGTGCGGGCCCTTTCGTGGGGGTTCCCCAGCATTATTCCACCCACGTCTTCCCGAGCGCGGCGTGAACCGCTATAGTTCTAATAAATGAATGGCATTCATTTAGTGGCGCGTATCACTGGCGCAGCCACAGAGAGGACATCATGCTGAACCTAAACCGCGACGTCGTAGTCGTTGGAGCGGGACCCTCGGGGTTGACCGCAGCCCGTGAACTGAAGAAAGCGGGACTGACCGTGGCCGTGCTGGAAGCCCGGGACCGCGTGGGTGGCCGCACCTGGACGGACACCGTGGACGGGGCCATGCTGGAGATCGGCGGCCAATGGGTCTCGCCGGACCAGACGGTGCTCCTGGACCTGCTGGATGAACTGGGCCTGAAGACCTATTCCCGCTACCGCAGTGGCGAGTCCGTCTACATCGGAGCGGACGGCAAACCTGTTCGCTACACCGGCGACTCCTTCCCGGTGGACCCGGCCACCGCCGTCGAAATGGACAAACTCATTGCCCTGCTGGACGGACTGGCCGCCGAAATCGGTGCTACCGAACCCTGGGCGCATCCCAAAGCCCGGGACCTGGACACGGTTTCCTTCCACCACTGGCTGCGCGCCAACTCCGACAACGAGGAAGCGTGCAACAATATCGGCCTGTTCATCGCCGGCGGCATGCTCACCAAGCCCGCGCACGCCTTCTCCGCGCTCCAGGCCGTACTGATGGCAGCCTCTGCCGGGTCCTTCACCCACCTCACCGACGAGGACTTCATCCTGGACAAGCGCGTGGTGGGCGGAATGCAGCAGGTCTCCCTGCTGCAGGCGCGGGAGTTGGGCGACGACGTCGTCCTCGACAGTCCGGTGCGAACCATCAACTGGGAGCATGATGAGGACGGCCACCGCGTCACCGTCGTATCCGAGCGGGCAACCGTGAATGCGCGGTTTGTGATCATGGCCGTGCCGCCCAACCTTTATTCGCGTGTTTCCTTCAACCCGCCGCTGCCGCGCCGCCAGCACCAGATGCACCAGCACCAGTCGCTGGGCCTGGTCATCAAGGTCCATGCCGTCTACCGCACGCCGTTCTGGCGCGAGGAGGGCCTTTCCGGGACCGGATTCGGCGCCGGCTCGCTGGTCCAGGAGGTCTACGACAACACCAACCACGGCGATGCACGCGGGACTTTGGTGGGCTTTATCTCGGATGAAAAGGCCGACGCCGTCTTCGAGTTGGGTGCCGACGAACGCAAGCGCCTGGTGCTTGAGTCGATCGCCGGGTTCCTGGGGGACAGGGCGCTGGACCCTGAGGTGTACTACGAATCGGATTGGGGCTCCGAGGAGTGGACCCGGGGCGCATACGCGTCCAGCTACGACCTGGGCGGGCTCCACCGCTACGGAAAAGACCAGCACACCCCCGTCGGCCCCATCTACTGGTGCTCCTCGGACCTCGCCGCGGAAGGCTACCAGCACGTGGACGGAGCCATCCGAATGGGCCGGCTCACTGCCGCCCGAATTGCCGAAGTTGCCCGTGTGGCCGAGCCGGCCGGGGTGTAGCTGTCAGCCCAGTCAGGACTCGGCGGCCCGATTCCAGGGTGGGCGGCCTCGATGAAGGCGGCATACCCTGGGGTGGGCCGACCCCTCGCCTATACGGTCGAAAAGTAGCCGTTCGTGCCAGTCAGGTAGTAGAAAGGGGTGAACCCGGTTCTTTCGCCAGCCGGGATATTGCACCGAACAATTGATGCGTCCTCCAGCCTCAATAAGTGATATTGCACACTTGCCCGGGGTGAGCCGACGGCGTCGCAAATGTCCGATAACCGGCTTGCTCCGCGCAGTGCCAGATGGTCAATTATTTGGGTGCGGACAGGATTGGTGCGGAGCTCGATTGTTTCCCTTGTGATGGGATCTGCAATTCTTGTGCCCGTCATGGTGCCGTTCATCCTGCCGCCTTTCAAAAGTTGAATCGCAATTACACCCCAGCAGTGTTGCGGGCACATGTCATCCGGGTTATTCATGCCGTTCGACTCACGATGGAACCGAGTATGATGGTTAAGCTCGTCGACAGCGGGGGTAGCCCGTAAGAAGGAAACGCCTATGAGTTCGGCGAAGCAGTCCAGCATGCAGCAAACGGGGGCCCTTCGGCAGAAACCGTTGATGAACATGCGGCAGATCCTCTTGATGAATATCGGGTTTTTCGGGATCCAGTACAGTTTCGGGATGCAGCAGACCGCGATTAACCCGGTCTACGAGTTCCTCGGCGCAGACCCCGCCGATCTGCCCATCCTCAACTTGGCAGGGCCGATCACCGGCCTCCTCATCCAGCCCCTCATTGGTGCCCTCTCGGACCGCACCTGGAGCCCTCGGTGGGGGCGCCGCAAGCCGTTCTTCCTCATTGGCGCAATCGGCTGCGCCCTGTGCCTGTTCCTATTCCCCTTCGTCACCGCGGTCTGGATGGCGGTGATGTTGTTGCGGCTCCTGGATGCGAGCAACAACACGGCCATGGAGCCGTACCGTGCGTTCATCGCCGATAAACTGCCTCCTTCCCAGCTCGGTAAGGGCTTCCTGGCCCAGGCGTTCTTCACCGGCCTCGGCATCACCCTGGCCAACATCTCCCTGTTCGTCTTCCAGCAATTCATCCAGGGGGCCACCGAAGCCGGCATCCCGTACTGGGTGGTCGGCTCATTCATGGTTGGTGCCGTGTGCTCGATCGCCACAGTGCTCGTCTCCGTCCTGACCACGCCGGAGATCCCGCCATCCAAAGAGGAGCTCGCGGCATTGCGAGCGAAGAAGGGCGGCCTCGTTCCCGCGGTCAAGGAGATCGCCGAGGCGATTCGCGTGATGCCACGCCAGCTGCGCAAGCTCGCAGTCGTGTACCTGTTCCAGTGGTACGGCATGGTCTGCTACTGGCAGTTCGTGGCTCTGTCCGTTGCCAAGTCAGTGTTCCCGGACAACCTGCAAGGCAAGGAAGATGCTGTCGCCTGGACCGGCCTCGTCAACGGCTGGTACAACATCATCACCTTCAGCGTCGCCTTTGCCCTGGTTGCCTTCGCACGGCGTCGCGGCGCCAAAATGGTCCACTGCGTGTGCCTGTTGCTGGCGGCTGCCGGGCTGGTGATCTTCCCGTTCATCGACAACAAGTTCCTGATCTTCCTCCCGATCATCGGCCTCGGGATCGCCTGGGCCTCCATCATGGGAGTGCCCTACATCATGGCAGTCCGGATGATCCCCTCAAGCAGGTACGGCGTCTACATGGGCATCATCAACATGATGATCGTGGTGCCAATGATGATTCAGTCGGTGACGTTCGGTTGGATCTACGAGCATCTGCTGGGAGCCAACCCGAACAATGCGATCGTGTTCGCCGGTGTGCTCCTCGGTCTGGCCGCGGTCACCATGCTGTGGATCAAGGAACCGCCGATCATCGACGACGTCGACGACGTCACCCACGTCCCGGCGTCCGCGCATTGAGAGAGGCAGCCATGCAATTCTTGGTGGGGGACAAGGTAGTTAGAAGCCGCCATAGTCGGGCTGGAGGAAGCAAGTTGACTACGATGGTCGTAATCCTTCTTTTGAAACGATGCAACCACAGGGGAACTCAATGACGAACGCTCCAGTAACGCTCAACGACAACGGTGCCTGGTGCTGGTTCCAGGATGAACGGGCGCTGATCGATCCCGTGAACAACACCCTGCTGGTGGGCTCCGTCGCCGCACCCGAGGGGCCGGGCGGTGAACACCGCGGCGGCAACATCGAAGTGGCGGTCCTGGACCTGGCCACGGGTGTAAGCCAAGTCCACGTCCTCCACGAGCAGCTCGAATCGGACGACCACAACGCGCCGGCGCTGCTGATCCGTCCGGACGGGCGCTACCTGGCGATGTACGCCAAGCACAAGACGGATAATTACTCCCGCTGGCGCGTTTCGGTCCGGCCGCATGACGCCAGCGAGTGGGAGGCCGAACAGGCCTTCGACTGGACAGAACTCGCAGACGGCCGCGGCGCCACCTATTCCAACCTGCACCGCCTCGCCAACGAGTCACGGACCTACAACTTCGTCCGTGCCATCAACGATGACCCCACCCTGATGGTTTCCGACGACGACGGCGCCACCTGGAGCTACGGCGGAAAGCTCTTTACCCGTCCAAAGGTGGGCTACGTCAACGGCTACACCCGGTACAGCTCCAACGGCACGGACCGGATCGACCTCATCACCACCGACCACCACCCCCGGGACTATAACAACAGCATCTACCACGGCTATGTCCAGGGGGATGCCCTGCACGATGCGGCCGGGCAGGTCATCAGCAAGCCAGTGATCGGGTCCGCCGGCGTCAGCCAGGTGGGGTTGACCACCATCTTCGAGGCGGGCACCGAGCTCGACGGCGATGTCCTCACCCACGGATGGACCGCCGACCTACGTAGGCAGGGAGGCCAGCTTGCCGCGATCATCACCTGCCGCGCCAACGACATCAACGGTGTGCTGAAGCGGGAGCAACGCCTCGACGTCGACGATCACCGCCTGCTGTACGCACGCTTTGACGGCTCGGCCTGGAGCCTCCACCCGCTCGCCGTCGCGGGGCCCGCCCTGCTCCCGCACGAACAGGACTACACCGGGCTGGGTGCCGTGGATCCTCACGACCTTGACCACGTTTACATCTCCGCGCCGGTGGATCCGCGCTCCGGAGGCTCGACGGACCACTACGAGATTTATTCGGGACGGACGTCCGACGGCGGCGCGAGCTGGGACTGGGAGGCCGTCACCTCCGATTCCGCAGTGGACAACCTGCGCCCCATGGTGGTCCCGGGGGACGCAGGCGTGCATGCCCTCTGCTGGTTCCGGGGCTCCATGTGGTCATCCCAGTCGTACAACACGGAGATCGTCGCCGTCGTCACGGAGAACAGGGGAGCTGAGGCCCGGTAGGCGCCTACTGCCGGGCGGTCAGTGCGGCGAAGACAGCCGGGAGCAGGACATCGTTCCTGCCCCACACGGGGTCCAGGATCTCCACGTACCAGGAGTCGGCCAGCAGCAATGCCAAGCTTTCGTTGCTTTCCTCCGCCCAGTCCCGGATCTGATCCTCGGTGACCGGATTCTCACTGGAACCCAACACTGTCACTACCTCGCCGCCGTCGAGCGTTACCGCTATGGACGCACTGCTGGACTCACCGGGGGCGTGGGCCACGGTGACGAGGTCGGACCGGGTGGACAGAGCCAGCAGGTCGGCAGCGGTTTCGGCGCTGCAGAATCCTGTGACGTACTGGCGCTGCGCGCTTTCCCCGGCCTGCAGGCCGGGCTGGGACTCCTTGGTGAAGAGACCACTTCTGTTAAGAGCTGCCAGTTCGACGGCGATGGGTTCAGTTTCGTCGTCATAGCGGACCGTGAAGGTAGCCGCCTGGTACTCACTTTTCCCTTCGAGCCAGCGCGCCGTCAGTTCCCCGGCGGCGTCAAGGGTGGTGGCCTGCCGCCAGGCACCCTTGTCCTCCAGGTTCCTGCCGAACTGGTCACGGACTTCCGCTTCTGTGGGTTCCATCCTCGGATGCTACCGGCGTCTTGTGGCTGCACTCCAGCCACAACGACACAGCACTTAACCTCGGACCTGTGGGCGGTGATTTACAACTGACCCACAGGAGCTGTCAGCGTGAAGGTCGATGCCTTGTCGCCGTAGTCATCGCTGATCTCGATGGTGGTGGGTCCGTTCTTGATGTCAAATGCAATCACTCCACTGTGGACCTGGCCAGCCGGGCTGTCCATCTCGCTCGGCAGGGCACCCTCCTCCAGATATATGCCCTCGCCCTCGTTGCCGTCCGCATCGTAGGCCTCAAAGTTGGCAGGGCTGGGGGAGCTCATTCCAGTGAGCGTCTCCCAAGACACTTCCACCAGAAGGAACCCGCCGTTGTTCGGAGTCATGTAGGACATGGAGGGAATCTCTGTGACATAGAGGGAATCTATGACGGTGACCTTTGCTGTATTGCCGTCGGACACAGTAACCACGAAGGAGTTGGCGTCACCGGAAGGCGGTGCGGGTGCGGCTTCGGTGGCAGCGGTATCCTCCGCAGCGGCCGACTGCGTGGCCGGCGACTTCTGAAGCTGCTCCATCATTGCTGCGGTGGACGCAATGGCAACGAGCCCATACAGGACTCCCACGACCAGCCCGATGAGCCACACGACGCCCGTGACGATCCATGCCGTCTTCTTGCTCTCCGTGTACCCCTCCAGCGGTCGGCCGTCTTTGTCCCTGGCATTGCCGGTCAACGTGATGATCAGGTCAACGATGGACCAGATGCCGAGTCCGCCGGCGGTCAGCAGCTTGGCAATGCCGGTGCCGATCTTGCCCAGGTAAAAGCGGTCCACACCCAGGCTGCCGAGGAGGAGAGACAGGATCCAGGTGGTCATGAAGGACTTGCCCGGACCATTGGTGTAGGGAACGTAGCCGTAAGGGCCTGAACCTGGTCCTGGCTGGTACCCGCCCTGCGGTGCTCCCTGGTACTGCCCTCCAAAACTGGACGGTGCGTTCGGGATCGGTCCGTTCGGGATCGGCGGAGCTCCTGCTCCGGTGTCATTCTGGGGTGAGTTGGGGTAAGGGGGGTGACTCATGTTTGCTGGATCCCGTTCCTGTTGGCCGATGGCGCTCACAGCACGGGGATCCACAATCGGCTGCCCCCAGTACCGATGATGCTTTGAAAATTCTAGACGACGGCCTGCGGTCCCCGCGCATGGTGACCTTAGGTATCCCGTCTACGCGGAGTGACCGTTTCGTCGAGTAGCGCCACCAAGGCGCTACTCCTTATTCCTTAATCCGCGTTCCTACCCTCTGTGAGCCACACCGTGTCGCCCTCAACCCGGTCCAGCTCATCCGCGGCGAAGTAGGCGTGACCGGCCAGGAAACCGGACCTGTCGACTTTCACATAGCCAATCCGCAGCAGCCTCTCTGCGGCATGCCGGGGCAACTTGGAGGACACAGCAAAGCCATCGATCACGCTGTTGACGAGGCCTCCTGTTTCAGGGTCTGTCTGGCCATCCGAGGTCACTGCCTCCGGATCACCCATTTTCAGGTCCTCGACCTTGCCGATCTTCTTCCCATCCGACGCTACGACGTGCATTCCTTCACGCACTTGCTCGATGACCGCCATGACCTTCTCCTTTTGTGCACGCAACCGCTGAGTGCAAGACCAGTTTAAACCTGACGTGTGGCCAGCAATAGGGGCAGGCGAGCAGCATGTGAATGGTGTTGCGGATGGCGCCCACCCACTCCTGGAAGGGGATGTTTCCGGAACGTGTTCGAGCCGGAGGCCTTGTCGCCGATAATCCGGCCCAGAGCTTGGCCGTCGAGCCGACGCTGTTCGTTCTGGTTCAGCGTGCTGACCCTTGTTTATCGGATTCTTGGACCTGCCACCCGAAGTCACCCCCATCGAGGGTGTCAGGATGAAACTTAAGACTTTCCAAAGGTGTGTCTAGGAACGGAATTTCGCATCCCATTCTGACAGTCATTTCGAGTGGCGCCAGACGTCAGGTTGGTGTGTGCCCTAACGGCATGCGCCCTTGGCCGGTGCGTCAGCTTTCTGGGACTTTGAGAGCCCGGCGCGCGCACTCACAGATGAAGCCGCGTTTACCTCCTGCACACCACTGCCTGGTGTGCAGGAGTCAGCTAGGACGGATTAGGCCTTTTTCTTCTTTTTTCCGGCCAGGGGCCGAGCTTTTCCTTGTTCCCGGCTGCCTCGCCCGGGCCAGTGGTGTCGGCGAGGTCGCCCACCTTGTGGACCTTCAGCGAGTTGGTGGAGCCAGCCTTTCCGGGAGGGGAACCGGCAGCGATGACCACGAGGGCGCCGTCGTCCACCAATTCCATTTCCAGCAGGCTGCGGTCAACCTGGGCGGTCATCTCGTCAGTGTGGCCCACCATGGGTACCAGCACCGGCTGGATGCCCCAGGTCAGCGCCAACTGGTTCCACACGTGCTCCACCGGGGTGAACGCGAAGACCGGCTTGATGGGACGCAGGCGGGACAGCCGGCGTGCGGAATCGCCGGACTGGGTGAAAGTACAGATGTACTTCGCTTCCAGCTGGTCGGCGATTTCGACGGCGGCACGGGTGATGGCGCCGCCACGGGTCTTGGGCTTGGTGCCCAGCGGGGGGACGCGCTCCAGGCCGTGGACCTCTGTGGATTCGATGATCCGGGCCATAACCTTGACGGTTTCGATCGGGTACTTGCCCACGCTGGTCTCGCCGGAAAGCATGACGGCGTCTGCACCGTCGAGCACGGCGTTGGCGCAGTCAGAGGCCTCTGCACGGGTGGGGCGCGGGTTGTCGATCATGGATTCGAGAACCTGCGTCGCCACGATGACCGGCTTGGCCCAGCGGCGTGCCAGCTCGATGGCACGCTTCTGCACGATCGGCACTTCCTCCAGCGGAAGTTCCACGCCGAGGTCGCCTCGGGCCACCATGATCGCGTCGAACGCGTCGATGATCTCGTGGAGCTGGTCCACGGCCTGCGGCTTTTCGATCTTGGCGATGACCGGCACACGGCGGCCCTCTTCGTCCATGATCTCGTGCACGCGGACAATGTCGGACGCGTCGCGGACGAACGAGAGGGCAACCAGGTCGACGCCGCGGCGCATGGCCCAGCGGAGGTCGTCCTCGTCCTTTTCACTCAACGCCGGAACGTTGACGGCGACGCCGGGCAGGTTGATGCCCTTGTTGTTGGACACCATACCGCCCACGGTCACGGTGGCGACGACCTTGACGTCGTCGACCTCAATGGCGCGCAGCGCTACCTTGCCGTCGTCGATCAGCAGGGCATCGCCCACGTTGACGTCTTCGGTGAGGCTCTTCAGCGTGGTGGAGCAGATGTCCTTCGTGCCAGGAACATCTTCAGTGGTGATAGTGAAGGTGTCACCCTCGGCGAGGGCGTGGGGACCGTCCACAAAGCGGCCGAGGCGGATCTTCGGACCCTGCAGGTCAGCCATGATAGCCACCGGCTTGCTCAGGTCGGCCGCTGCCTTGCGGACGTTCTCATAGGTGTTGTCATGCACGGAGTAATCGCCGTGGCTCATGTTCATCCGGGCTACGTCAACGCCGGCTTCGAGTACCGCAAGGGTGTTCTCGTAGCTGGCAATTGCCGGGCCGAACGTAGCCACAATTTTTGCGCGTCTCATATACCTACCCTTGTAGTTTGCTGCATGGGTTCCGACACGGAAACGCCCGCCCGCGTTAGCCCGGGCGGGTGTTTCCGCTTCGCACTATCGGGAGTTCAGCTACAGGAGGCTCGTTCCGATGTCTCTGCCGATTTGTCGGAGCAAAGTGGCGGAGAGGCGAGGGTCTTTGGAGGAGTCCAGATCGGTGTAGTCCGCCAAGGTGTAAACCCGGGTGAGGGACATTTCCGACCAGCGGTCTTTGGGAAGCAGTGAGCGGCCGGCGACGGCGATGATGGGGCGGGTGCCTGACCGTCGCGCAACAGCGGCTGGCAGTTTCCCTGCCAGGGTCTGTTCGTCGATGCTGCCTTCGCCGGTGATCACCACGTCACAGTTCTCCTTGCGGGCGTTGAAGTCCAGCAGGTCCAGGAAGTAGTCGGCTCCGGATACCTGTTTGGCGCCGAGCAGCAGGCAGGCGTAGCCGATGCCGCCGGCGCTTCCTGCGCCTTCATGGGCTGCCAGTGACTCCGCGGTGGCGAATCCGGCTTCGGCCATTTTCGTCACGAAGTGCCCCAAGCTGTCGTCGAGGAATGCGACGTCCTCCGCGGTGGCACCCTTCTGGGGGGCGAAGACCGCGGGTGCGCCGTTGGGGCCGCGGAGGGGGTTGTGGACGTCGCTCGCGACGACGAGTTCGGTGTCCTGCAGTTCCGGGAGCGCGGTACGGTGAACGGACTGGATCTGTGCCAACGCTCCTCCGCTGCCGTAGAGCTGGCGCCCCTCGGAGTCGTGGAAGCTGTAGCCCAGGGCGGTGAGCATTCCCATTCCGCCGTCGGTGCTGGCGCTGCCGCCCAGTGCCAGGACGATCCGGGCAGGGTTAAGGCTGAGCGCGAACAGGACGGCTTCGCCGAATCCACGGCTGGAGGAGTTCAATGCCTCCAGTTTGCCTTCGGGCAGCAGTCCGAGTCCGCAGGTGTTGGCCACCTCAACGACGGCGGTGGTGCCGTCGAAAGCGATGCTGGACTGCACGGGTTGGCCGGTGGGGCCGGCAACGGTGTAGCCGTGGCGGGTGAAGCCGGAGGTGACAGCGGCATCGACGCTGCCGTCACCTCCGTCCGCCAGGGGAAGCAGCTCGCAGTGAACCGCTCCGACCGTTCCCCGGACCTCAGCGGCGGAGCGAAGCCCTGCTGCCAGGGCCTGCGCTACTTCGCTGGCTGTGAGGCTGCCCTTGAACTTGTCGGGGGCGATTAGGGTCCGCACGGTCTTGGGGGCAGTAGTTGTGCTCATCTCAGTTACACGGTCTCCGAGCGGATGGGGCGAGAGCCCGCAGGGGCGAGTTCGGCAACCGGGCCTGCGTGCCTGGAAACTGTTTCCTTGGGCCCGTGGTGTCCGTACTCGGTGAGATCGTCATCGATGTCGACGACTTCGTCCAGATGGATCGGGTCCTCGGAGGGCATGGGCTCCACGGTCTCGCCGGCGAAGACCCGGCGGGCGCGGTCTGCGTCAAGGGTGCGGTCCCACCAGGCGATGAAGAGGGTGGCGACAGCGTTACCGGTGAAGTTGACCAGGGCGCGGCATTCGGACATGAACTTGTCGATGCCGAAGATGAGCATGATGCCCGCAGCGGGAATGGTGCCGATGGTGGTCAGGGTGGCGGTGAGGGCGATAAAGCCGCCGCCTGCCACGCCCGCAGCGCCCTTGGAGGTCAGGAGCATGACGGCCAGAAGGCCCAGCTGCTCGCCCAGGGTCAGGTCCGTGTTGGTGGCCTGGGCGATGTAGAGGGCAGCCAGGGAGAGGTAGATTGCGGCACCGTCAAGGTTGAAGCTGTAGCCGGTGGGGACAACTAGGCCCACGGTTTCCTTCTTGACGCCGGCGTGCTCGAGCTTGCGCATCAGGCCCGGGAGGGCGGGTTCGGCGGTGGAGGTGCCCAGGATGAGCATGTATTCCTCCTTGAGGTGGCGGATCATCGAGAAGATGTTCAGCCTCAGGAAGAGCATGATGGAGCCGAGCACGATGACCACGAAGAGGATGGAGGTGATGTAGAACAGGGCGATCAGTCCGCCCATGCTGGTCAGGGAGGAGACGCCGAACTTGCCCACTGCGTAGGCCATGGCGCCGAAGGCACCGATCGGGGCTGCCTTCATGATGAAGCTGAGGATCTTGAACATGACCCCGGTGAGGCGCTGCACGCCGTCCAAGACCGGGGCGCCGACCTTGCCCATGGCATTCAGGGCGATGCCGAAGATGACGGCGATGAAGATGATCTGGAGGATGTTGCCCTCAGCAAAGGGGGCAACCATGCTTTCCGGGATGACCTTGGTGAGGAACTGCCACCATTCCTGGTTGGCTCCGGCGTCGATCAGCTTTGCGGCGGACTCGGAAGTCTCGATGCTGTCCGCATCTGCGTTGACGCCGTCGCCCAGCCGGAAGAGGTTGATGGCGACCAGGCCGAAGATCATGGCCAGGATCGTGCCTACCTGGAAGTAGGTCAGGGCCTTCAGGCCCGTCATGCCGACCTTCTTCAGGTCCGCGACGCTGGCGATGCCGCCCACGATCGTGAGGAAAACGATGGGGCCGATGAGCATCTTCATCGCGTCCACAAAGGTGGTTCCGATGGGTTCCATAGCGATGCCGACACTTGGCGCGAGCCAACCGACGAGAATGCCGATGACGATGGCCGTCAGTACCCAGAAATACAGTTGACGGTACAAAGGTGTTTTGCGGGCCGCCGAAGCTGTCCCGGCGGAGCTGATGTGGTCCATAATTCCTACCTCGTTGTGGAATGTAGCTGGAAGTTCTTGATGAAGGTGGGCATGACGGAGTGGACAGCGGCGGTGTTCTGCCGCCGTCCACTCCGGGATGTACTGACCGCCGGGATCGTCCCTGGCCGGTCAGGCGTTCTGGCTAGACGGCGGCCAGGGTGTTGGTCAGGGCCTTGATGATGGACTCGGTGACGTCGTCGGTGTTGGCGTTCCCGCCGACGTCGCGGGTCAGGTGCCCTGAGCCGGTGGCGGTTTCGATGGCGGCTTCCACTTTGCGGGCTTCTTCATGGAGGCCGAAGTGGTCCAGCATCAGGGCGGCGGAAGCGATGGCGCCGATCGGGTTGCTGATGCCCTGCCCGGCGATGTCCGGGGCGGAACCGTGGACCGGCTCAAACATGGACGGGAAGCGGCGCTCCGGGTTCAGGTTGGCGCTGGCCGCCAGGCCCAGGCTGCCGGCAAGCGCCGAGCCAAGGTCCGAGAGGATATCGGCGTTCAGGTTGGAAGCCACAACGACGGACAGGTCCTCAGGCTTGAGGATGAACTTGGCGCTCATGGCATCAACCAGGACGCTTTCGGTCTGGACGTCCGGGTAGTCCAGGGCCACGCGGTTGAACACTTCGTCCCAGAGGACCATCCCGTACTGCTGGGCGTTGGACTTGGTGACCGAGGAAACCTTCTTCACGGTGCGGGTCCGGGCCAGATCGAAAGCGAAACGCATGATGCGCTCACAGCCCTTCTCGGTGAACAGCGCCGTCTGCAGGGCTACCTCGTTGCCGGGGCCGCGGCCGCTCAGGTTCCGGCCACCCAGGCCGGCGTATTCGCCTTCGCTGTTTTCGCGGACAACGACCCAGTCGAGCTCGGTGTTGTCGGCCTTGCGCAGCGGGGACTGGACACCGGGGAGGAACTTCACGGGCCGGATGTTGGCCCACTGGTCAAAGTTCTGCGTGATGTTCAGGCGCAGGCCCCAGAGGCTGATGTGGTCCGGAACGTTCTCCCAACCCACGGCGCCGAAATAGATCGCGTCGAAGTCCTTCAGCGTCTCCAGGCCATCGTCGGCCATCATCTTGCCCGTTTCCGCGTAATAGCCGCAGCCCCAGGGGAACTCGGTCCAGTCGAAGGCAAACTTGCCGTTGGAGCTCTCGGCCAGTGCGTCCAGGACGCGGCGGCCTGCCGATACAACTTCCTTGCCCACGCCGTCGGCGGGGATTGAAGCGATACGGAAATTCTGGGTGGCGCTCATGTGCCTACCTCCTCGTTGAGTATTTAGCAGTGAGCCTGTTAGCGGGGTCACACTGTTCTTCCTCTTCAAGTAGACGGCCTGCCCCTATGCGGCGTCCAAGACCAAGATCCGATACGCCATATAGGTTTAGCCTATCGACCTTGGTTACAGGCTGGCGGCAGTCTTAGGGGCTGGGGGAGGCGTGGAGTTCTGCCACTGCTAGGAAGGCTCGGGCGGCGGGCGTGAGGTCTTCCTTCCGGCTGAGGACAGCAACGTCCAGGTGGGAGACGGGTTCTATCAGCAGGGTTCTGAGTCCTGATTTGTGGGCCAGGGGCGCCCAGGATGAAGGCATGACCGCATGGCCCACGCCCGCGAGCACGAGGGGGAGGATCGAGGTCCGGTGGGCGACTTCGACCACGATTTCGGTGTCGACTCCGTGGGCCAGCGCGTCATCGACCAGCCAGCGCATCAGGGATCCGCGCTGGCTCGCGATGAGTCGGTGGCCGCCCAAGTCTTCCCGTTGTATCGACTCCCCGAGGCTGAAGGTGTCTGCGTGCGGGTTGACGATGAGGATCAGAGGCTGGCGTTCCAGCTCAAGGACCTGGACTCCGGGCACCCGGATGGGGGTGGGGGAGCCGGCGAGGCCGATCTCCGTACTGCCGGATCGGACAGAGTCAATAACTTCTTCCGGAGTGAAGGCCGCGCTGACGTTCAGCCGGACAGAAGGGTGCAGCCGGGTGAAGCCGGCGATCATGGACGTCAGAGGTTCAATGCCGGGGGAGGGCATGGAAATGATGTCCAGCCGCCCGCTTCGGACCCCGCGCAAAGCCTGCACCGCCGACTGGGCAGCATCGAGATCGCGCATCACCAGCCTGGCCGGCCCGACGAGTTCCTTTCCCGCTTCGCTGAGGACGGCTCGGCGGCCGATGCGGTGGAACAGCGGCACGCCCAGGTCCTTTTCCAAACTCGCGATGGTCTGCGAGAGCGAGGGCTGGGCGATCAGCAAATGCTCTGCTGCGCGGTTGAACCCGTCGTGATCCACGACTGCCAAGAAATACTTCAATTTTCGCGTATCCATGCAACTCCTTACTGGGAATCCCAACCTCGGGTTTTTGGGAGGGGTTGTGCACGCTTCCGTACCCGGACGTCGGAACATCGGCCTAGATAGCCTACGCCTATCAGGCGGATTGCTTCTGGGTCTTGGACGAATCCGTGATGCAGTGGATCTAATGGAACGATATGGCAGCCACTTCAGCACCACAGCGGCCCGAACATCGGTGGGCGCGCCCGCTGAGCATCACGAGGACAGCCGCGCCCCGGTCTGGAGCGAGAAGAACCTGGTGCTCCACATCTGGTACACAGCGCGTTCGGTGGCACCTGCCAGGTGGTCCGGATCCTGAGGAAATGGCCGGTGAACCCGCTGTCCTTCCTAACTGGGGAAACGGTACATCGAACACTCTCGATGATCACTCGAGCATTGACCTTGACAAAAACGAAGGGCCCAGCCACGGCATGTACATCTCGAATCCCCGTACTCCCCACCCCATGCTCTCCAGCGGCCTCCGCAAGGAAATAGGTAACTGGCGCGAGCTGACCCCCGGTGACACCGTCGTGCTCCTGACATCAGATAAGCGAAACCCGCGGATTACCGGAAGTGTGGACGACATCTCCGACGACGGGCGGTACTTGTGGCTGTTGCAGGACAACGGTGCCGGGCGCCCCCTGTTGGACCGGGCCGAGGGATACACCACATTCCTGGACTCAACTCCCTAGCGGAAAGAAACAAATCACCGCCGCTGAAGCATGCCGGCCGGCCCCGGCCGGGGTAAAGGCTGACCCCCGTACCGCGGCACGCCGCGCAGAGCGGGCAGACATTGTCCGACCACTGGAAGGACCGGACAGTGATCGGGACAGATTCACACTGGTGGGATGCAGTGGGATTCCGGTCGACACGATTCTGATGTCTGCGAGACTCCGGGATACTCCGTCTCGCCGGTGTGGTGGCCGCTCTGTCGTAAACGCATCGCTGACAGTGACGCATGTCTTCCCGGCGGCCTGTATAACTAGCAGAAAATAGAGACCCGGCGCGGGCCCCGTCTTTCGGGTGCGTGTTGCGGTTCCGCGCGCCCGCGCCGAGAAATTTATCGCCCCACCCGTTGCCCCTGGAGACTGCTGGTCCCCTGGTGCAAGCCCTCCTATCCCGGCCGTCATTGTCCGCTAGTCACGCGGGGGTACCGGACAGATCCACAGCCTGCCCCTGTCGTGGTGACTCTGGATCTGTCCCGGTGGCGATATTTGTTGTTATTGGCCGATGCCGGTAACCCCGATCATGATCGGGACGATACTGATGATGAGGATGGCACCGAGGATGTCAAAGGCGAATCCAGTGCGGACCATGCGGGTGATGGGAACGGCGCCTGAACCGTAAACAATGGCGTTCTGCGGGGTGGAGACCGGCAGCATGAAGCCGAACGATGCGGCGAAGGTCGCCGCCAGGGCCGGGACAAGAGGGTCTACTCCCATGGCGACACACAACGGGATGACGATGGGAACCACGACAGCGGCAGATGCAGTGTTGCTGGTTGTCTCCGAGATAAGGATGGCCAGGACTGCCGAGAACGCGGTGATCGCTACAACGCTGGTGACTCCCAGGTTGTCGGCCGCAGCCTTGCCGATCGTTTCAGCAAGGCCAGTGGATGAAAGAAGGGCGCCGAAGATGATGCCCGTTCCGAAAAGGAGGATCGTTCCCCAGTCGATCTTTGCTGCGTCGGCCCATGTCAGGGTTGCGCGGCGCTCCTTCCAGTTGGTTGGAAGGATGAACAGCAGGGAAGCGCCGATCACGGCAACGATGCCTTCGTCCAGCCGGTCATCGAGAAAGGTGTAAATTTCGGAATCCGGGCCGGCGATGAGGCTCGCGAATGCCGGAAGCAACCACAGTGTGACGGTCAGGCCGAAAGCGATCAGAGTGTTGATTTCCGCCCGGGACATCTTTCCCTGCTGGGCCTTCTGCTCCCGGATGAACTCATCCACACCTTCAATCCGGCGGATCTCAGGTTTGTTGAGCAGGAACATGGTGAGAGCCAAAACAGCAAACATCGCTACGCAGAGCGGGGCCACGGTGGCTGTCCACTGGACGAAGGAAATCTGAATACCGGTTGCTTCCTCGATGAGTCCGCGGCCGATCAGGTTCGGGGGTGATCCGACAGGGGTCAGGAGACCACCGACGCTGGCGCCATAGGCGAGCATCAGCATCAGTGCTGCGCCCACACGAAGACGCAACGGGTCGAAGTCTGCCTTGACGACGCCGCGGTCCTGCATCAGCTGTGCGATGACGGCCAGGATGCCCAAGGCGGTCGGCATCAGCATCGCCACCGTGGCGGTGTTGGAGACGAACGCCGACAGCAAGCAGGTAATTACACCGAAGGCGATGATCACGCGGTAGGTGGATTTGGCGACACCGGGAATGGACAGGACGGCGAAGGCCAGCCGCTGCGCTATGCCATGTTTGAGCATGGCCGCAGCGAGAATGAAGGCACCGATGAAGGTAAAGATGGTTGTGGAACCGAAGGGCCGCAGGACGTCACTGGCAGGTGCCACGCCGAGCAGAACGACAGCGGCGACACCGATGAGCCCGCCGACCGGGATGGGTACTGGTTCACAGATCCAGAGAATGATGACGCCCAGCAAGACGGCGGCAAGCAACTGCTGGGTGTGATCCATCCCTGTAGGAAGAAGCGCGAAAACAATTGCTACTGCCGGTGCCAGGAAGAATCCCAGCGTCTGCCGGGCCCGCTCGAATTTTTCTTCCCGCGGAGAGAGCTTCTGCTCGCTCAAACTCCTGAAGGTCTTACCGCCCAATAAGGCGGCTCGAACATCCGTCCTTTGAGGTGAGGAATCGGCCGCTGAGGATGCCGTTAGTCTGCTGGACATCGTCGTCCTTTCATCGTTGGGTTTGAACCAACTGTGCATCCGTGACCCGAATCACGTCCAAGACGAATTCCCTACTGACCTGATAGGAAAAACCAATCTCAGCCCTCACCGGCGATCCTTCTACCAGCCCCGCCTCGGAGAAATAGTTGTACCGCCGCTGTTCCCAACCAAAACCAACGCCACACCATATAAGCCAGCGCAAAACGCGGACAAGCAACCACCGGGCAACCCTGCTCGGAGCCGACGAGGCCGTGCTTGCTGATACCCCGGCCGGACGTGGGGGCCACTCTGAGAAGTCCATGGCTGTGGTCAATTCAGGTTATGCACGGCTGAGATTGGGAGCCGTTGGGGTAGCTCCCCGGCAGCAGTAGCGGTGGATAACCTATGAGAATTGTCCCCGGCTGTGGGCGGCGGCAGCAGAATCAATTTCCTGCTGCGTCTGCAGTCCAGGCGGAGCTACACACGAGGGGCGGTGTTCGACCTCGTTCATTCGGAGGGAGGCTCTGCCTGGCCTCGGCGACCCGGCGCCGCGGTGGATTCTCTTTCCAGTAGTTGGGGTCGGGCCGTGGAGTCAGAGACTTGCTCCGCTCCTGACAGCTGTTGTTGAAGTAGATGGAATGACCTGACGCCGAGGTCTTTGAAGTCGGGGGAGACGGTGCTGAGGGAGGGCCATGTGAACTCAGTGAAGGGCTGATTGTCCCAGCCGATGATGGAGACCTCATCTGGAACCGGTACTCCCTTCTCTCTGAGTGCGCGGAGGGCGGCGAGAGCGAGCCCGTCATTGGAGCAGAAGACGGCTGTTATTCCGGGGTCGGCAGCGATCCGGAGTCCTTGCTCGTAGCCGGAGCGCGGGGCCCGGGAGGCTTCAAGTACCGCGGGCGGCTTGATGCCGGCTTCAGTGAGCGCGTCATGCCATCCTTGATATCGCCCCGAGAACTGCGTCAGGGGATAGAGGCCCAGGTGGTGGACTGTTGGATGTCCCAGGTCTAGGAGGCGTTGAGTTGCCTCACGTCCGGCTGCGTACTCGTCGATGAAGGCGTAGGGGAAGCCTGGCTGGCCCGACGAGAACCCGGATGCGGCGACGGTGGGTATGTTTTTGGGCAGTTGTTTAAGCACCTCTGCACCTGATGGATCGAAGTCCAGGACGATGATTCCCGCGAGCTGTTGTTGAAGAGCTATTTCGAGCGCGGCTCTCACGTCCGAGTCTTCTGAGGATTTCACGGCTGATATCACCACGGAGTAGCCCGCTCCCTGGGCTACCTCCTCAATGCCGGCGAGGGTGTTGGCGTAACCGTAGGCAGACGTGCTCGTCGCGAAGATGGCTACCATCGATCGCTCGCCGCTCTTGAGAGCCCTGGCGAGTGAACTGGGGCGGTAGTTCAGTTCTTCGATTGCGGCCAGAACTCTTAGCCTGCGCTCCTCACTGACTGGGATGTTCCCTGTCAGGACGCGTGAGACTGTGGGTACGGAGACCCCCGCAAGGCGTGCGACGTCGGCGATGACCGGCTGGCGGGAATCTTTCGTAATTCTCATGTCAGTCCTCGTAGTCAAAATTGGCATTTGGGCTCATGGTGAAGGTTATCCGGTAGCGCCGCTGCTGGCGTCCAGGTGTTTGCGGACCAGCAACCAGGCCAGAAGAGCAGGGACCAGTCCGCTGCCTATCGGTATCAACGTCGGCAGGCGGAACGCCAGAAGCAGCCACGTGCTCAAGGCGACGACGCAGCCAGCAAGAGGCAGGGCGTTGGCCAGCACCAATCTGCGAACCGCTCCCATCAGCTCCCGATAAGTGGCGTCGTCCTCAGCGAGCATCGACGCGGCCAGCAGCGCCACGTAGGCCGCGGCTCCGATCCCACAGATTGGGACTATCACGCACAGCGCGAGCACTCCGGCAACTCCAGGCGTTGCCAACCAGAACAGTATGGAAAAGGCAGCTGCAGCCATGGCTACGGGGACAACCAGCCCGACGTAGCCAAACCGGGACCAAGCCCACGAAAACTCCCGGAAGAACGAGCGGGCCACTCCGGGACGGTCCTCGATGACCGTTTTGCGCAGCGCCCGCTGCAGCGCAATGGCGGCGGGCACCAGAGTAAAGAGTGGAAGGCTGACGAGAAGGAACAGGATCTGGAGCAGAAGAGTGTCTCCGACCGTCTCTAAACCAGCCATGACGGCTACACTTCGGGGCCTGCGCCTTTGCTGTTCCATAACTTCCATTCACTAACTGCAGCACCGCTGCCGGGAGTGGTTCACATCTCATCATCCTATGGATGTTCTACTGTGACTTGCGTCCCTGATATCGATATCATACACTCATTGCAGCGCCATCCAACGCCGGATGGCTACACCAGGAGGATTTGATATGGCACGTCGACGTGCAGGATTTCTCGCGCTGGCAGTTGCCGGCACTTTGGCTCTCGGAGCCTGTGGCTCCGGCGGTACATCTACTGCCCCAGCTTCCAACCCCGCAGAGGTGACCGGGACTCTTCGTGTCCTGGTCCCGAGCTACCCGGCCAGCAACGAGGGCAAGGCAGCCTTGGAAAAAGTTGTTACTGCTTTCAACGCGAAGTACCCCAAGGTCACGGTCGAACCTGACTTCGCGACCTTCGACACGTTGAACCAGAAGATCTCGACGTCGATCGCCGGTGGCCAAGGCTATGACGTCCTGGTGACCGGAATAGCGTGGGTGCCGCCGTTCGCTGCGAAGAACGTGTTTGAGGACCTGTCCACGTTCGGTGCCACCGCTGAGTCGCTCGGAAAATCGACGAATCCGGCGCTTGTTCCAGCCGCGGAGTTCAAGGGCAAGGTCTACGCTGTTCCACTGATCGCAGGGCCTAAGCCTTTGGCACTGCGGAAATCCCTTTTCGAAAAGGCAGGCCTTGATCCGTCAAAGCCGCCGACAACGATGGCCGAAATCAAGACCGCTGCCGAGAAGCTCACCGTCAAAGACGCTTCGGGGAACATCACTCAGGCAGGCTTTGACTTCTGGGCCGCGCCGGGTGGCTACCGCCAGGACTTCGTCGCCCTGCTCGGGTCACTGGGCAAGCCGTTGTACAACACCGACGGTGAGGCAGAGTTCGCCGGCTCCGAGGGCGTTCAGACCCTTGAATGGATGAAGAGCATGGTGAACAACGTGCAGAAGTACGGTGCGCAGAACGCCGCAAAATCCCCGTTGGTCAACACCGGGGAGGCCGCGATGGGGTTCACCGGCGGGTACATCGACTGCTCCGACAAGGGTGTGGGCAAGGCCGTCTGTGATGACCTTGTCTACTTCAACCTTGACGACAAGGAGCGTTCGATGTTCACGGGCGGGCAGCTTGCCTCGGTAGGCAAGAGCAGCAAGCTGAAGGGCGCGGCCTGGGATTTCATCCAGGAGCTGAGCAAGCCTGAGGCTGAAGCCGGTATCGCTACCCTGAACTTCGCCGTCCCGGCGGGCAAGGACGCTGTGGACTCCGCGGTAGTGAAGTCCAACCCGGCAAGCACGTTCGTGGCCGCGAACCTCGATGATGCCAAGTTTGAGGGCGGAGCCGCCAATTGGCTCGATCTCCGGGGAACGTTCGGTACCAGCCTTGACGACGCGCTGCTGGGTAAGAAGTCAGCCCAGGAAACCCTGACCGCTCTGGAGCAGCAGTCAAAGTGAGCACCCTCAACGACATCACACCAGCGGTGCGCGCGGCAGGGGCGGCCAACACCCGCGCCGCGCGCCCCGCGGGGCGGAAGTCACGGCTCACCCGCAAGCAGTCCCGTGCCGGTTGGCTGCTCTTGGCCCCGGCCCTGCTGCATTCAACGTTCTTTCTCGCCGTACCGGCACTCGCCGCAGTCTTCCTGAGTTTCACGAACTACGATTTCTCGGGTACCTGGCAGATGATCGGCACAGAGAACTACGTCGAGTTGTTCCAGGACGCCCGCTTCCAAGCGGCTTTCCGCAACACCATCCTCTACACCCTCGCCGTTGTGCCCCTGTCCATGGGGTTGGCTTTGGTCATCGCCTTGGGCCTGAACCAAAAGATTCGTGGTCTGGGATTTTTCAGGACGGTGTACTACCTGCCGGTCGTGACCGCCACTGTAGCTGTGGCCTCGGTGTGGCTCTGGATCTACCACCCGGGCGCCGGCCTTGCCAATGCTGTCGGAAGCCTTTTCGGGCTCAACCGCTCCGAGTGGCTGAATGATCCCGCCGTGGCGCTTCCTGCCCTGATGGCTGTCGGTATCTGGCAGGGATTGGGTGCCAAGATGATCGTTTATTTGGCCGCCCTCCAGGGCGTATCGAAGGAGCTGCTTGAGGCGGCAAACCTGGACGGCGCCAACCGCTGGCAGGTCTTCCGCAACGTCGTGTGGCCCGCCCTAGGCCCGGCCCACTACTTCGTACTGATCACAGCAATCGTTCAGACGTTCCAGGTCTTTGACCTTGTTTTCGTCATGACCAAGGGCGGTCCGGTGAATTCCACCACCGTGCTGACCTTCGACATCTACAACAACGCCTTCGAAGGCCTGCGCCTGGGCTACGCGTCGGCCGAGACGGTCATCATGCTCATACTCGTCGCTGCCTTCATCTACCTGGGTGGTCGCTCGCAAAGGAAGAACCAGGATGGTTAAGACGAAACTCACTCCAGGGCGTGTGGTCCTCTACGCCGCACTCTCACTGGGCAGCCTGCTCATGGTTGGCCCGTTCATCTGGATGGTCCTCACCGCGCTCAAATCGACCGGCGAGGTGTCCACATTCTCCTGGCTGCCCCGGGAGTTCCACTGGTCCAACTTCGTTGAGGCCATGGACGCAGCACCGTTCCTGCGGTACTTCTGGAACAGCCTGGTGCTCACAGTCGGGCAGACAGCCCTGACTCTGGTCTTCTGCACCATGGCAGGCTACGCCCTGGCAAAAGCCCCGATCCGTGGCGCAAAGGGAATCCTGAACTATTTCATCGCCCTGATGATGGTTCCCTTCCAAATCATTCTGGTCCCCATGTTCCTCCTGGTGAAGTCCATCCCGCTCTTCGGTGGAAACGACATTCTCGGGATGGGCGGAACCGGGTGGCTCAACACCTGGTGGGCCCTGATCATCCCGTTGGCGATCGCACCGCTCTACACGTTCCTGGCCCGCCAGTTCTACGTCACACTTCCTTCCGAGCTCGCCGATGCGGCGAGGGTTGACGGGCTTGGAGAATTCGGGATCTTTTTCCGGATCATGACGCCCCTGGTCAAGCCCGCTCTGGTCACCATCGGCGTCTTCCAGATCGAGGCAGCGTGGAACAGCTTCCTGTGGCCGCTCATTATGACCAACTCGGATGAGCTTCGGCCCTTGCAAGTGGGTTTGGCGATCTTCTCGCAGGATCCGCTCAACGTTCAGTGGCCCTACCTCATGGCCGGGGCGACTCTCGCCACGCTGCCCATGATCATCCTGTTCATCTTTGCCCAGAAGCGTTTCGTCGAGGGCATGGCCAGCGCAGGGCTCAAGGGCTGACTCCATCCAGACAAGAGGAACAACATGATCACGCCGTCAGCCTCAACGCTGGGCGCCCCGGGTGTACCCCTGGATGTCATCTTGGCATGGCTGGAACAACATCGTATCCATGGCATCGAGCTGCGGCTTGCACCAGGGGAAATCGCTGACCCGGACATGAATACTGCGGCACGGGCCGGCCTCCGGCGCCAAATCAACGCGGCAGGCGTTCAGGTAACGGGCATCGCGAGCTATGTGAAGCTGGCTGCCCCGGGCGCCGATGAAAGTATCATCCGTGGGCTCATCCAGGCCGTCGATTTCGCCAAAGACCTCGGCGCACCGATGGTCAGGGTGTTCCCCGGAGCAGACACCGAACCTGCCGCCTTTACCGAAACCCCGCCCTTGGTGGAATCACGTGAAGAGGTGGATACGCGGGCTGCACGCAGACTCAGTGCCGTCACCTCTTACGCTGCAGACCTTGGTGTGCTGCCGGTTCTGGAGACTCACGATTCACATCCCTCGGGAAGGGATATTGCAGCCATCCTCCGCCGCGTCGACGGCCCGGTTGGGGTGGTGTGGGATGTGCTCCATCCCTGGCGGGTGGGTGAACCACTGGAAGAAACATGGAAAGTGCTGGCGCCGTGGCTAGCAGCCGGCCGCGGCAGCGTCCAAATAAAGGACGCAGATATGCCCGCGAGCAGTACTCCGCTCCCTATCGGCACGGGAACGCTGCCGACGGAAGAGCTTGGGCAGCTGCTGGTCCGAAACGATTACCGGGGACCGGTCACCCTCGAGTGGGAGAAAGCCTGGCATCCCCAGGCAGCGCCACTGGACGTCGCACTGGGCTCCGTCCGGGCATGGCTCGACAGACATTGGGAGAAGGACACTAAGTGAGTGCAGCACTGCACAGCACCGCCGGGCACGGAGTGCCCCGGTTCAAGCCCAAAGTGGCCTTGGCGATGCAGGATGCGGACCTGCGGGACGCCCTGTTTTCCAAACGCCTCCGCCGCCGGCTCGAGGCAATCTGTGACTGCGATTTCAGCATGGTCATCCAGGACTTTGAAGCCACTCCCGATGAGGCCCTTGAAGAAGTTGATGTTCTCCTGACCGGCTGGTTCTCTCCGCGCATCGATGCGGCGGTTCTTGCCCGCATGCCCCGCCTACGGCTCATTGCCCATGCAGGGGGAAGCGTCAAGGGCCACGTCCTGCCGGAATGCTGGGAACGCGGCATCACTGTGACAACGGCTGCCGAGGCCAATGCATTGCCGGTTGCCGAATTCACCCTCGGACTCATCCTCCTGGCGGGAAAGGCAACGATCACCGCCAGCCACCTCTATAAGCAGCGCCAAACCAGGATTGACCGGGAGCTGGAATTCCCGGACGCCGGCAACTACGAGCGGACCGTTGGAATCGTCGGGGCTTCCACCATCGGGCGGCTGGTCCTCGAACGTCTCCGACCCTTCGATTTTGAGGTCACCGTATATGACCCCACGATCAGTGACGCCGAGGCACAGCGGCTCGGGGCGCGCCGGGTAAGCCTGGATGAACTCATGAGCTGCAGCGACATCGTGTCCTTGCACGCGCCCGTATTGCCAGAGACCCTGCATATGATCGGTGCCGCCCAGCTGGCAGCGATGAAGGACGGCTCGACACTGATCAACACGGCCAGGGGTGAACTGGTGGACCACGACGCCCTGGTTGATGAGCTGGAGGCGGGCAGGCTCAACGCTTACCTGGACGTAACGAGTCCAGAACCATTGCCCGCAGGCCATCGGTTGTTCGCCCTTCCCAATGTCCTGCTGACACCCCATATCGCCGGTTCGATGGGCAATGAGCTGCACCGGCTGGCAGCCTACGCACTGGATGAAATTGAACGCTACGCCGCAGGGGAGCCCCAACGGTTCCCGGTCGGCCTAACCGACCTGGTAAGGATGGCATAACAATGGAGAACGGCTATATCGAATGGTCAAACGGGTCTCTGCATCTGGCGCTGAGTACCGGTAAAGAAAGCCCTGTTGGTGTGGCTTATCTGCACCCAGCCGAGGCACCGTCGACAGCATTGGCCTCCGGTCCTGCGCTGGTGGAGATCCTCACCGTAGAGGAGGGAAGAGGCAGAACAAGTCAACGGTATGCCGAATCCGCGGTCGGAAAACGCCTCAGGTACGTCGGCCACTCGACGGGCACGGACGGCACTTGGCACTTCCTCACAGTGCTTCAGCGCGACGCGGAAACCGGGCTGGAAGCAGAAGTTGTCCTCCGTGCTGCCAGCGGCGCCGGAGTCCTCCAGGCCGTGGCCACCATTCGCAACAACGGACGCAGGCCCGTCTCACTCCAGGCCGTGTCCACCATGGTCCTGCCTCTGCTGGCTGGGCACCGTCCTGTCGATGCCGCAGCTTTGCGCCTTGCCTCTGCCACGTCGCAGTGGCTGGGAGAAAACCAATGGACGCTGGAGGAACTGCGGAAGGTCCTGCCTGGTTTGAACCTGGGCCTTCACGGGCAGGACCAGCGGGGCCATCTGCTCCGCGCCTCGACATCATCCTGGTCCACTGGCGGGCCTCTGCCCACGGCGGCTCTGGTCGACGCTGATGACAGGTGGTGCTGGATGTGGCAGGTCGAACATAACGGAGGATGGGCATGGGAACTGAGCGAGACCCGCACTACCCTCGACCTCGCCCTGCTCGGTCCCACAGATGATCAACACAACTGGTTGCACGCCCTTGATCCCGGCGAGGAGTACTCCACCGTGCCGGCGGCCCTGGCCGTCAGCCGGCACGGGCTCCATGGGGCGCTTGCCGAAATGACCGCACACCGCCGGGCGCTCCGTCCCTCTGCGTCAGTGAGCCTGCCCGTCATCTACAACGACTTCATGAACACGCTCATGGGGGACCCCAGCACCGAAAAACTCCTGCCGCTGGTCAAAGCAGCCGCCGAAGCGGGCGCTGACATCTTCTGCATCGACGCGGGCTGGTATGACGACACCAGCGACTGGTGGGACGCCGTAGGGGAGTGGCAACCCTCAGCCGCACGGTTCCCCAACGGCCTATCCGAGGTCACCGACGCCATCAGCTCCTACGGCATGGGTGTTGGGCTCTGGCTTGAGCCTGAAGTGGTCGGCGTCCGAAGCGCCATGGCCGATATCCTCCCCACCGAAGCATTCCTGCAGCGCCGAGGCGTCCGTATCGTCGAACATGGCCGTTACCACCTGGATTTCCGCCACCCTGCAGCAAGAGCCCACCTCGATGACACCGTGGACAGGCTCGTGCAGGACTTCAACACCGTCTACTTCAAGCTTGACTACAACATCACTGCGGGTACCGGAACCGACCTCGGGGCCAGTTCCTCCGGCGCCGGTCTCCTTGGCCACAACCGGGCCTACCTTGACTGGCTTGACGCTGTCAAAGCCCGTCATCCCCACATAATCATCGAGAACTGCGCCTCAGGGGCGATGCGCCAGGACTACGCGCTTCTGTCACGCCTTGACCTTCAGTCCACCTCCGACCAGCAGGACCCGCTGCTGTACCCGCCAATCGCCGCGAACGCCTTCTTCAGTGTCCTCCCCGAGCAGGCAGCGAACTGGGCATACCCGCAGCCCGAAATGAATGATGAAGAAATCCGCTTCACCATGGCAACCGGAATGCTGGGCCGGATGTACCTATCGGGCTTCCTGGACAGGATGGCACCGGACAAGCTGGCCCTGGTCCGCGAAGCCGTATCAGCGCACAAGGCACTGCTGCCGGACATCTGCGCTTCCACCGCTTTTCTTCCCTCAGGAATACCGGGCTGGGACACCGAGTGGCTCTCCGTCGGGCTGCAGGCACCGGACAAGGACCTGATAACCGTGTGGCAGCGCGGCCAGGGAGAGAGCCAGTTGGCGCTTCACCTTCCCCACCGGGCAGGGCAGGAAATCTCCGTTCAATGGGTTGGAAGCGGAAAAGGATTCGACTCCAAGTGGGACCCCTCCGGGCACCTGCTCCTCACGGCCCGGCCATGGTCAGGAACAGCCATGGCAGCAACCTGCACCATAACCGCCGTCTAAAGCCCCGAGGCTACCACCACACCGCAGCCACGCCGATGCGACAGGACCGCGCCCGGAGTCCCCGAGTCCCGTTGCCAAGCGGAAGCCAAACCCATGCTCCGGGCCAAGGGCCTCCCGGCAAGCACCAGGGCAAAGGTTCTTATAGGGCCGGCCTCAATGGTCCGCGCCTTGCACGCTGCGTTCGGGCGGAGGCCACACATGGAAGAAGGAAGACATGTACACACTGGAAAATACCGTCCGGGAGTACGCATGGGGATCGAAGACTTTGTTGTCGGGCTACCTTGACCGTGCACCGTCAGGTGCTCCGGAGGCAGAACTATGGCTGGGCGCCCATCCCGGCGCGCCCTCCATGGCTAAATCTCATAACGGTCATGCCAAACTCAACGACCTGATCGAGACCGATCCGGAAGGCCTGCTGGGAGGCCCCAGCCGGGCAGCCTTCGGTGACACGCTGCCGTTTCTGATGAAGGTTCTCGCAGCCGATTCCCCCCTGTCACTACAGGTCCACCCGACCCGCGAACAGGCGGCAGCAGGTTTCGCAGCCGAAGAAGCCTCCGGTGTGCCCCTGGAGTCGGAAAAGCGCAACTACAAGGACCCCAATCACAAACCCGAAATGATCCTGGCCCTAACGGAGTTCGGGGCTCTATGCGGCTTGCGCCCGGCATCTGAATCCGCCGCGATCTTCGAGCTGCTCGTAACAGCTTTCAGGGACACTGGGGTCGAAGTGCCACCCGTCCTTGAACGAACGGTCGCCGCCCTTTCCGGCCCTGACGGACCTGCATCACTCCGCGCGGCCTTCGTCGAGCTGATCCATGGCGGCACCGAAGTCTGCAGCGCGGTAGAGGCCGTGGCGGGGCTCCTGCGTTCCGGTCTCCCGGAGGGGCCCTTCACCGAGGCCCTGGAAACGGCTCTGCAGCTCAGCGGGACCTGCCCCTCCGATCCTGGTGTTCTGATATCCCTGATGCTCAACAGGGTCTCCCTTCGGCCGGGCGAAGCGGTGTATCTTCCCGCCGGCAACATCCATGCGTACCTCCACGGCCTCGGCATCGAAGTGATGGCTTCCTCGGACAACGTACTCAGGGGTGGGCTGACGGCCAAACACATCGATGTGGATGAACTGCTGCGAACAGTCGACTTCACTCCGTTGCCGGTACCGCGGCTGAGCGCAACCTCAGCCGGTGACGGCCGGAAAGTCTGGAATCCCCCGTTTGAGGAATTCCAACTTCAGGAAATTCAGCAACCACCCGGCAACGGCGGCATCGAACTGCCCTCGGGGTCACCTGCGGTGATACTTGCTGTTGCTGGCGCCGTAACCGTGACCGCCCGGCACGAAAGCCTGCAACTGGGAAGGGGAGACAGCGCGTTTATCAGGGCTGATGACGGGCCCGTAACGCTGAGAGCTGCAGGTCCGGATCCACTGGTGGCATTTGTTGTCACCACCGCAGCAGCACCGATTGACGGCACTTCGATGGCCTTTTCGTCCGAAGAACCTGGTTTACCTTGAACCCCGACATCAGGACTGACATGACCGAGACAGCAGAGTCAAGGCTCATCGCCGCCAACCATCCCGTCGGCAGCACGACCGAAACTTTGATCGGCGTGGACATAGGCGGCACCAAAACCCATGGCGTGCGGTTTGAAAACGGCGTCCCGGTCGCCGAAGCGGTTGCCGGCAGCGCCAATGTCCAAAACGTCAACCAGGAAGTTGCCAAAGCAAACCTCGCAGATCTTTTCACCGAACTTGGCTACGGCAGTGTGCAGCGGGTGTACGCAGGATCCGGAGGAATAGATACAGCTGCTGACGCCGTAGCACTCGAAGCACTGATCACCCCGTTCGCACCCAACGCGCTGATCACAATCGTCCATGACTCCAGACTGCTGTTGGCCGCCGGAGGGGTCAGTACCGGGGTGGCGGTCATTGCCGGGACCGGTTCAGCGGCCTGGGGACGCAACCCGCGCGGAGAAGAGGCCAGGGCCGGGGGATGGGGATACCTACTGGGCGACGAAGGCAGCGGCTACTGGCTCGGCCGTGAGGCCGTCCGCTACAGCCTGCGGAGGATGAACCAGGGCTGTGAACCGGACGCTCTCACTCAACAGCTTCTCACTGCCTGCGATCTGGACCAGCCCGATGAGCTGATTGGTCTGTTTCATTCGGCAGGAACGGGCCGCCGGTACTGGGCCCAGCATGCGCGCCTGGTCGTCGAAGCTGCCGATGCCGGACACCGCCCCAGCCAAAAAATGCTAGACCAGGCTGGACAAGACCTCGCCCACATGACTGCACAGGCCCTCTCACAGCTGGGCATCACCGGACCGGTCATTTTGGGCGGCGGACTCGGCACAAACGTCCCGAGTCTCCAAGCAGCCTTCCGCGAAGCCTTGTCCAAAGACGGGATCACGGATGTTCGGGGCCTTGAGCAAGACCCCGCCTTCGGCGTCCCGTACCTCGTCTCCGAAGACCCGGCGAGATTGCCCTAAGGAAGCAAATCGGTGCTCCCCCGGCGCCACCCCGTCCCCTTTCCAGAACATTCGTCCCCGCCGCAGAGCGCGGCATCAGGAGGCTCACATGCAGTCCGTCCACCTACCACTCCACAACGCCGTTCCGGTCACACCCGCAACAGGTGCCCTCTCACCGCTGTCCCTGGCTGCGGTATCCCTGGCCGGAGGGTTCTGGGGTGACCGCCAGAACCTCAACAGCTCCGCGATCATCCCGCACGCCGTCTCCTGGGTCACGCGCCTGGACTGGGTAGCCAACCTGGAAAAGGCCGCAGGGGGCGAGAAGTACGAGCACCGAGGCCGCGAATTCGCCGACTCGGAAATCTACAAACTCATAGAAGCCATGTCCTGGGAGCACGCCCGTTCCGGGGAAACGGAACTCGACGAAGTCCTGGACGCATTCATCGACAAATTGGCCGCCGCCCAGGATCCAGACGGCTACCTGCACACCCTCTTTGGCCGACCGTGGCAGCAACCCAGATACTCCGATTTCAAGTGGGGCCACGAACTGTACTGCTTCGGGCACCTGATCCAAGCCGCCGTAGCCAACCACCGCGCAACTGGAGCCACAAAACTCCTGAACGTCGCCCGCAAACTCGCCGACCACGTCTGCACCATGTTCGGCGAGCACGGCCTCAACAAGGTCTGCGGACATGCCGAAATCGAAGTGGCACTCGTGGAGCTCTACCGGGTCACCAATGAGCGCCGCTACCTGGACCAGGCGAAAATATTCATCGAACGCCGCGGCACCGGCACCCTGCCCCTCTTCGAATTCGGTCAGGCCTACTGGCAGGACGACCTGCCCGTCCGGGCCGCCACCGTACTGCGTGGCCACGCAGTTCGCGCGCTCTATCTCGCGGCCGGCGCCGTTGACGTAGCTGTTGAAACCGGTGACAGCGAACTGCTGGATGCCCTGAAACTCCAGTGGCAAAACACCGTCGCACGACGCACCTACATCACCGGTGGGATGGGCTCCCACCACATGGACGAAGCCTTCGGAGAAGACTTCGTGCTGCCACCGGACCGCTCCTACTGCGAAACCTGCGCCGGCGTCGCCTCCATGATGTTCAGTTGGCGCCTCCTGCTGGCAACCGGTGAAACCAAATACGCCGACCTCATCGAACGGACTCTCTACAACATCGTCGCCACCTCACCGGCACCAGACGGCAAGACATTCTTCTACGCCAACACCCTCCACCAACGCACCAACGCCGGGACCGCGCCCCTCAACGACGACGGCGTCTGTATCCGTGGTGGGTCCAGCGGACGCGAAGCATGGTTCGAGGTCTCCTGTTGCCCGCCCAACGTTGCCCGGACCCTTGCCAGCCTGGGCGCCTACATCGCCACCAAGGATGACCAGGGCGTACAGATCCACCAGTACGCGGCGTCGCGTATCCAGACGCAGCTGGCATCGGGGCTTTTGGTCCTGGACGTGGACACGAACTACCCCGCCACCGGACGGATTAAGGTGGCCGTGGCCGAATCACCCGATTCCCCTGTAACCCTCAGCCTTCGCGTACCCGCCTGGGCCCAGGGCGCGATCCTGGATACCGGCGACGGCCCGGAACCCGTGAGCCCTGGCAGCGTGTCCGTGACCCGCTCCTTCCAGCCCGGAGAGGAAATCCTCCTGGACCTGCCGCTGGAGCCGCGATTCTCCTGGCCGGACGAACGGATCGACGCGGTCCGCGGATGCGTAGCCGTCGAGCGCGGACCCGAAGTCTTCGCCCTGGAATCTGTTGACCTCCCAGCAGGCTGGGAGCTCGAAGACGCACGAATTGACGCCGCGTCCGGCGTCACGGATAACGAGGGTGCAGTCACCGTGAAACTGGTCGGAGTTCGGCCACCTGCCGAAAGCGATTGGCCGTTCGCTCCGGCCAACAACTCCGACGGGACCGATGGCAGCTTCCAAGCGGACGTGCCACTGGTTCCCTACCACTCCTGGGCCGAGCGGGGGAGCTCCACGATGCGGATCTGGATCCCAACCACTGCCACGTCCTCATAAGAACAGGTCAATGTGACTTGAATTACAAACGGGGGCAATCTAGGCTAGCTCTGATATCGATATCAGAGCTAGCCTGCACCCTTAGCGCAAGCAGGCCCAAGCACAGGCTCGTCGAGGCCGCCCAAACGAAGGCGTTTAAATATGACGAATATCAAGCTGTCCGCACCGCCGGGACCGGTCCGGGCTCCCGGCCCCCCGCCCGGCAAAATATCCGGCGAGCGGGGCGCTGGTCCAGCCGGCGGGCACAAGCGGACCTTCAGGTCCCGGCTGCGTACTGACTGGCCCCTGCTGCTCCTTGCCGCACCGGGTATTCTCCTGGTCCTTGCGTTCCACTATGTGCCGTTGCTCGGGAACGTCATCGCTTTTAAGGACTACCAGCCCTTCATCGGCATCTGGGAGAGCCCCTGGGTCGGGTTTGAGAACTTCAAGGTCCTTTTCAACGGCGACGCGGCCTTCCTGCGGGCGCTGGGCAACACCCTTATCATCCTGCTTCTCCAGGTAGTACTGGTCTTCCCCGCACCCATTGCCTTGGCACTGCTGCTGAACAGCCTGATGTCCAACCACATCAAACAGTGGGTCCAGAGCATCCTCTACCTGCCGCACTTCATGTCCTGGGTGATCGTCGTGGCGATATTTCAGCAGATGCTCGGCGGCGGGGGACTGCTGAATGCGATGCTCCGCTCAGCCGATCTTGCCACCGTATCCATCATCGGCAACCCTGACCTGTTCAAGGCACTGATTACCTCACAGGTGATCTGGAAGGACACCGGCTGGGCAACGATCTTATTCCTCGCCGCCCTGGCCGGCATCGACCAGTCCCTGCACGAAGCCGCCGCGGTGGACGGCGCGTCACCCTGGCGGCGTATCTGGCACGTGACCCTTCCGGGCTTGCGTGGCCTGATCATCCTCCTGCTCATCCTCCGGCTCGGAGATGCCCTGACAGTGGGTTTTGAACAGATCATCCTTCAGCAGCAGCACGTCGGCCTTGAGGTCTCGGAAGTACTGGACACCTACGTCTTCAATAACGGAGTTATTGGTGGCGCCTGGGGGGTGAGCACCGCAGTGGGGCTTGTCAAGGGCGTCGTTGGCCTGGCCCTAGTCCTGGGTGCCAACAAATTGGCCCACATTTTTGGAGAACGGGGCGTGTACCAGTCATGAGCAATCCCACATTGAAAAATTCCAGCCAGTCCAAGCGCAGGTCATCGGCCCGGGCAAGACGCCTGGCAGGGAACGAGCGTCCCATGTGGATGGGAAGGCCCGGTCCGGTAGTCCTTGGACTGAAAGCAATCGTGCTGACTGTTGCGTGCGTTCTGGTGATCATGCCCTTTGTTGCAGTGGTCTCAACCAGCCTTTCGGATGAGGAAACCGTGCGCCAAGCCGGCGGGTTCGTCTTATGGACCGCTGAGCCGACGTTTGCTGCCTATCAGCAGATATTCTCCGGCGGCGTTGTCACCCGCTCGGTATTGGTCAGCACCGGTGTCACGCTGGTGGGTACGATCATCAGCATTGTGACGACCGTGGCCCTCGCCTACGGCCTGGCCAGGCCCAAGACTCTCGGTGCGAAACCTCTGCTGATGACAGTCCTTTTCACCCTTCTGTTCGCCCCCGGACTGATTCCGTCGTACCTGATGGTGAAGGAACTGGGGCTGATTGATTCCTACTGGGCGCTTATTCTTCCGGTCTGCGTGAACGCGTTCAACGTCATCGTGGTGCGGTCCTTCTTTATGGACATCCCGCAGGAGCTTGTGGACAGCGCGCGGATTGATGGCGCATCCGAGTTCGCAATCCTGAACCGGATCATTCTGCCGCTGTCCCGTGCGGTCATCGCCGTCGTCGCGCTCTTTTATGCCGTGGGGTACTGGAACGCGTTCTTCAACGCTGTCCTCTACCTCAATGACAACGCCAAGTGGCCGCTGCAGCTGGTACTGCGCACCTTCGTGGTGCAGGGCCAGACCTACCAGCAGTCCCTGGACGGTTCCGTCCCGCCGCCGCAGGCCGCACTGCAAATGGCAATCCTCGTGGTTTCCATCGTGCCGATCCTTATCGTCTACCCGTTTCTGCAGAAACACTTCGCCAAGGGCATGCTCACCGGAGCAGTCAAGGGCTGACACCTGGGGGCCAAGCCTCCAGACCAAACTTCAAAGGAGAAAAGACATGAACGATTTCAAACCAACCCGCCGTGGTTTCCTCAGTGCAGCCGTCCTGCTCGGCGGGGCGGCGGGAACCGGGCTGCTGTCCGCCTGTGGTGGAGGCTCGGCCACCGGCACTGCCAGCGCCAACACCCGGGTGATCCTGCCGTCCTACTTTCCCTCTTCCCTGGTGGAGGCGGACCTTCCGGGCAAGGGTGCAGCGATCCAGCCGGGCTTCTTCAAGTACCCCCTCGACAAGCTGAAAAAAACGGTAGAAAAGGCCCCTGGCAGCGGGAGCACTTTCAGCTTCCTCACCCTGACCTTCGGAGCCGTTGGTACACAGAAATCACAGAACCAGTACTGGCAGTTTATGAACAAGGAGCTGAACGCCGACGTGGACGTGCAAACGACACTGGCGGATTCATATCTTCAGAAGGTGCAGACAGTCATCGCCGGCGGGCAGGTACCCGACCTGGTCACGTTCGGCAGCAACTACCCGATCCCGCAGACGCCCGCACTTCTCAAATCCAAGTTCACCGACATCACCGGGTATGTTTCCGGTGATGCCATCAAGGATTACCCGAACCTGGCCAACATCCCCACGGAAGCGTGGCAGGCGACCGTCTTTAACGGCGGTATCTATGGTGTCCCGTGCCCGCGGCCTACTGGCGGGGCACCCATCCTGGCGTACACCGACAGCTTCGAAACAGCCGGCGTGACCGGTGCCCCGGGAAATCTTGAGGAGCTGCGTGAAGCCCTGAAAAAGGTCACCAACCCCGGTAAGTCCCTTTGGGGTGTCTCAAACCCCTTCTCCGCCGCCTACTACGGCCGTCTGGGGAACGGTTCTCCGAACAACTGGCGCGAAGAAAACGGCAAGTTCACCCACGAGATCGAAACCGATGAGTTCGAGGCCGCGCTGGCCTGGGCTGCCCAGGTGAAGCAGGACGGGTCCATCCACCCTGACGGCATCACCGTCGAAGACGGCAACCGGCTTTTTGCCGCAAGAAATGTAGCTACCACGCTCGGGAGCGCCACCGGCTGGCCCGGTGTCTACGCTGCCGCGGTTAAGGCCGGCGCCAAAATTGCGCCCTGGGTGGCGCCCGCCGCCGAAGGAAAAAAGGCCGTCCTTCACGCTGGCAGCCCTTACGGATTTTTCACCGCCTTCGCTAAGACGGAGGACGCAGAGCGCGTCAAGGAAATGCTCCGGATCGCCAACTACATCGCCGCCCCCTTCGGCAGCCAGGAGCACCTGAACGTCACTTACGGCGTCAAGGATCTTCACTGGACGGACAAAAACGGTGTTATCACCCCTACGGACCTGGCCAAGACCGAAAAGGGCATCAGCTTCGGCTACCTCAGCAACGCCCCCATTCCGCAATTCAACCCTGGCTTCGAGGACGGAACGAAGCTGATCCACGGATTCCAGACCAAGACCGAGCCTATGCTTGTGACGGATCCCAGCCTGGTTCTGTTCTCCGATACCTGGAGCAACAAGAAGGCGCAGCTAAACACCCTGATCACCACGGCCATCAATGACGTGGTGCTGGGCAGAAAACCAGTTTCGGCCATCAAATCCGAACTGGTTCCGGCATGGAAGGCCGCCGGCGGGGACCAGGCGCGCAAGGAATTCGAAGACGTGTTCGCCGCAAAGTAGGGCACACCACCGGAAGTTGCGCGGGGAAGCAGTGACGAGGGCTCGTCAGTGCTTCCCCCGCATTCCTCCTTACATACCCATCTATCCAGCTGGCCCAAACATGACACCGCCAGCCCCTGAACCACGAGTTTGTCCCGGAAGGACCCCATGTCATCCGCTACTGGCCTGAGCGCGCAAAAACATCCCGGCCGCGGCCAAGACGAGGACTACTGGCAGGACTTTGTGGATTTCGGTGACCCACGTTCCGAAGCAGCCCACGGGTTCAGCAGCGAGGCGAGCATCGTTATCGGCGGCCAAACCCGCGACGGGGTTCGCGGGCTGCCGCCAGGAAGCGACGCAATACTCCAAGGCAATCCAGGTCAGCCCGGCAGGATCGCCCTGCCGCTTCAACCGGCAGCGACCAGGCTCGCTGACCTGCGCTTTATGATGGCCGTGGACCCATACCAACAGAACTACCTCACAGTGAAGTTCTGGGGTGAGGACTCGTCCCCCTACAAGACCCTTGTGCTGGTAAACGGCGAACAGGCCACCTACCGTACCGTCGGGGATTACGAACCCATCAATGTTGGAACGCGGGGCGGCCTGCCCGGCCATTTCTTCCACTCAACAGCGGCGTTGCCCCTCAGTTCAACCACCGGACAAGGAATCGTTGAAATCACGCTGAGGACGTACGTCCTCTCTTACCGGACCCTTGCAGGACAAACCGGTTTCGAGAAGGCCACCGACATCTCCCGCCGGTTCTTCTCTGCCGGCACGCACACCGTCCCTGCGCTGCCGCCATCAACGTTGATGCCGGATCCGGGCACCACGGCGGAAGCCCCAGGGCCGGACCCTGCGTGGAAACCCGGCCGCCCGTCTCCCGAGGAGGAGACCGCCACAATCGAGGGGTTCCGCCGGTGGCAGGTGAATCACTTCACCGCCCTGGAACGCGTGGCCGATGCGGGGAAGCCGCTGCCGATCAGCAGATACGAGGATGATCTCCGCTTCTATGCGGAGGCACTCCTGATGGACTGGTCATCAACCGGGACACCGGAGCGGAAGCGTCAGGGACTCAAACGCATCTTCGCCTCGATCGACCACTACACCCGTGAATACTACGGAAACGTTTTGCTGCTGGGAACCGGCGGACATCAATCAGACTGGGGCGGCTACTACGCCGCGCTGGGTGAAGCGCTGTATATCGTCGAAAACCTCATAGCCGACCAGGAGGTTTTAGGCGCCGAGGAGTTTGCCTCGTTCCTGGACGAACACTTCAGTACCGGCAGCCACGAAGGACGGACATCCATCGCCGACGCAGGCTGGGATGACGGCCCGCTGACCCGCAGGGCTGCATGGGAAAGGGTCCTGAAGGCAAATTTCGACTTTGCCCGCTCACGGCTGAGCTACATTTACAACCAGGTGATGTACACGTACGAAGGCGCCTGGAAGGCCCACGAGGGGCTGCGTATCATCGACTCGCCCTTCTACCAGGGACGGCAGCGCAGTCACCGGATTGTCCGCGAGTTCCTGGGCATCGAGCCATTCCTCGGTGAGGAAGTTTTGCTCGGCCCTGACGGCAGAAACCTCGATGTGCATCACTCGCTCTTCCATCACGACGACAACGCTGAATACACCGAGGACTACGTCCGGATCATCATGAAAGGCCTCGCTGCGAGCAAAGTCGACGATGACGGCAACCAGGTCCGCCGGATGCCGTACGGTCCGCACTACTATGGGCTCACTCTGGCCGGCCTGGTCCGGGAAAACGGCTACGTCGGAGTGTATGGGGAGTCCACCAACTACTTTCCCTGCTGGTTCTTCAGGACACTCGACCACGCAGGTGATGAGAACATGAACGACGACATCCTCAAAGTAGCTCTGAAGAACCTGCACGCCCGGGGCTTTACCCGCTATCAAGGCAGGACCGAAGCCGGGCACCGGGTCATGTTCATGGAGCAGGTCGTTGATGACCGGAACAGTGACTACCCGGGCAGGCCCGCGTACGGGACCGACGAGGATTCCGGTGCCGCACTGCGCTACGCCGCGCTGGAAGAATTCATGGCCCGCAACCCTGACCGATACTCCGGCAAGGTTTGGGAGGAGTATCGCGAATACGCCAGGGAAGCCACCGGCTACGCCCAGCAGCAGCTGCTGGATGGCCAATTCTTCGATTCCTTCGCCCGCCGCTGGATCGATCGGAAACTCAAATACGATCTCCGGATCCAGGAAACCTTCCGGTTCATGACCGGCGGCAGGGCAGACCTCCTCGGTTCTGCAGGGGCCGGCCGCATCCTGCCGCATTCGCAACTCACCATGCTGACAGTGGCCGAACGGCATGAACTCGGCATTGAAGAGGGGTGGGACAACTCTTCCTTTGCCTGGGTGGACATAGACAACCTGCTCGTTTCGGCACGCGACGCCGACACCCACATCTTCGCTAACCTGCTGGAAAGAAATGCAGGCTTCTCCGGCGCCAGCCGGGCGCACCTGCAATACAGGGGAACGGAACAGCTGCTTCAATTCCAGGCTGAGGCCGACTTGCCGTACAGCTCCGTGGCACTCCGGGGTGCAACCCGGGAGGAGTACCGGCAGAAAGCGGCGGATGAAGTCATTGAGGCCCGTCCCTTCGCCCTGACAGGGGAACTCCTGCCTGTTGCTGCCCAGCCGGGGGTGGGGGAGATCCAGCGTGACAACTTCGTCGAGGACAATCCCTACTCTGCGTACCCGGAAGTTGTCACAGCGCACCTGGGGGAGTACTTCATCGCCATCAATACCACCAGAAGCGATTACGGAAACCGGCGCGCTGTGATCGTCAACCTGCCACGGGAGTGTGATCAGCATCGAGTTCAGGACCTGGTCTCCGGTGAATGGCTGGCAGTAACAGGCGGACAGCTGCCACTGGGCCCGTTGTCGGCGGTCGTGCTGAAAATAGGTATGCGACCCCGTGGCGCAGCGACGGTACCCGGGCGCGTGCCAGCGGTCATCGCCACTGCTGGTGCGGGCAAGATTGGTCTCAGCTGGAAACCCGTTGCAGGAGCGACCGGTTACACCGTGACCCGGACGCTCGGCGACGCTGCGCCGGAAATTATGGCGGCGGGTGTCCGGGGGACTGCCGCGGTTTTCAATGCAGTCGCGGGCGAGGCTGTATATACAGTCACTGCTGCCAATTCCAACGGGTCGGGGGTTCCCTCGCAACCTGTGCAGGGCTCGGCCTTGCCTGCCGGTGCCCCGGCCGGACTCGCCATCTGCCTCATCGGTTCTGGAACCGACGCATCAGTGTCTTCGGCAGGGAACCACTATGAATTCAGCGACGTCATCGCCACCGGCTTCGCGCACGGCGACGACGCAAACCTATATCTTCGCGGCAAACTCGACTCCTTGGCCGCCGCGACAGATTTGGTCAACGGGTCGGTGCAGCTCACGGCCCGGCTCTCACGCGCTTCGGCAACGACGGGAGTGCTGATACGTGAGAATCTCACGGCCCATGCGCGCTACGTCTTTTTCGGAACCAGCGACGATGGAAGATTGGTCTTTCGCACCCGCAGCCTGGACACGAGGGAAGACTTTGGGGCAGGAAACCCCGGCGATGACGCCGGAGGCGGTGAGACGCGGAGCCCCTGCAGCAGGGACCTTGGGCCTCTACGGCTTGATCTCTGGCCCTGGCTGCGGTTACAGCGCGACGCCGTTGGTCACCAGATCACGGCGCTGGTCTCAGCGGACGGACATCACTGGCACCGGGTGGCCAGGGACATCGTACCGATGCCGGACATTGTTCACGTGGGTGTTGGCGTCACGGCGGACGCGGTGTTCGACGACCTCGCCGTCTGCGATCTCGAAGACGACGCGCCCGCTCTGACGGCCGCATATTCGCGGACCAACATAGAACTCGCGTGGACCAAGCCACGGGACCTGACTGTTTTCAATGTCTACGGGGTCGACGCACACGGCGCCACAACGGTCATTGCCCGGGACCTTTGGCAGACGTCGCTGGTTCTTCCTTCACCCTGCCCCTTTTTGACGTGCAGAGTCGTCGGCGCAGGGCCTTCCGGCCGAACAGTCAGCAGCTCCGAACTGATCCTGGATCACATTGGGACGCCACGGGCGACCCCGTAATAGCGGCAGGTCCTTAGAACCTGGCGACGTCACTCGTTGGCATCCGCTGCCCTGACGCACCCCACGACCCCGGTGGCAGCGGAGCCCCAGGGACGGGAAACTTGCTGAACCGGCCAACACTGGCACCTGGTAAATACACACGCCAGACAAGGAAGCAGGGTTGCGTGCCCCTGCGTGCACGTCTCGAAGAACTCTAGAAAGGCACCGGGAGCCTCTATGGCCGCTGGTCTGTGTGGAGACTCCTGCGAGCGGCAGTGTATGGCGGATGCTGGATCTTGGCCGTCGACTCAGTATCTTTCGTGCCCAATCCTTCCTGGGACCGGCAGAGGAAACGTTGGTTAAGTCCGCCTCTGCCGGTTATGGGGTCGTGGCGTCAGGGGGTTTTCAGAAGGACCAGTGCCTGGTGTCCGCTGACTGTCACGGCGGTTCCGCTGACGGAACCGTTTTCGGGGGGAGTAGCAGCTGCCCACTGCCCTGACAGGTCAAGATTTGCCTGCGCTGAGGGGTCGCCGCTGTTGAGGACGACGATGGCCCGCTCTCCCGTGGGTGCCACGAGTTCGTAGGCTTTCATGGTCGCGGAACCCGTCGCGTGCTCAATGGTTTCCAGCGGTTTCGAATCTGTGGCCTTCGGGCGGAGCAGGACAGCGTGATCGGTACCGGCAGGTTGGCCAAGCTGCAGCCACTGCTGGTTTTTCTGCGGCCAGTCGCCTGACACCCTGCCTTCGCCGAGCGCAATTGACGGTTGTGCAGTGCCGAGCAGGTGAACATCCAGGTCCACGCCCTGATATCCGTGGGCAGTCAGCAACCCGGGAGCCTGGTCGATCGAGGTGGTCAGGGTATGGAGGTTGAACCGGCTCGGGGCAGAGGACTTGACGCGGTCCCAGACAAGGTATGCACCGAACGCGCCCTTGAGCTGGATGACGTTGCGCTGGTAGTCAGCGGCCCCGGGCGTTGCACCGCCCGTCTGAACCAGGTCCACCTTTTCAGAGTAATAGCGGACAGGTGTTTGCACCTGGGGCGCTGTTCCTAGCCAGGTCCCATCCGTCGCCTGGAACTGGACAACATTGTGGGCCGCGGCGCTGTTGAACCAGACGTTGTCACCGTTGAAGTAGCCTCCTGTCCCTGAGTCCAGGGCAAGCGGTACCGACTTTCCCCAAAGGGTAAAGCCGGAACGGTCATCATGGTTGTGTCCCAGGGGGCGGGGAGTGTTGGACATGATCAGGTAGTTTTCGTCAGGTGTTCCCACCTTGTCACGCAGGATGTCGTACCCGACGCTCGTCACGGCCGACGAAGCGAGGTTTGGATCCTTGGAAGGCAGAGACGGATCGGTGTTCAACAGCGGCGGCAACGCCCACGGGTTTGCGCCGGTGTCCCTCAGGGGTGATCCAGCTCGCTTCCACGTCCACTGCATCGTGGCTGCCAGATCCGGGTCGGAGTCCTTGTACAGGGCAGCATTCCAGCCCAAGATCCGGTAGGGCTTTTCGTTGTAGTCAGCGTCGCCGATGGCAGGCATAAGTACTGTCCCCGGGGCCTTGGTGTTGGTTGAGTCTGCAGGGGTCTGGATGTTCACCAGGAAGGAGAACATCTTCTTCAGTTTGGCGTCATTGACGAGGTCGGACCCGCCGGCGCGCTTGAGTGCCTGAACGAAGGGAACCAGCCTAACCAGCGGAGCTGCGTGGTAACGGACGGTTTCGGGGAAGGCACCGTCCTCGCCCACGACGGTATCAAGGGTCCATTCCACCTCCCCTTGGGCATGAGCGCGGTACAGCGGGGACGACGTCAGGTTCGGCAGCGCCATACTGACCAGTCCGACACCAATGGCCCGGTCAAGGTTCCAGTTGGAGATGCGTCCCGCCTCGGTGGAGCGGTTGTAGTAAGTCTGGTTCATCTGGGTGTCCTGCATCCAGCCGAGCCGGTCAGTGAGCCATGCACGGTCAGTAGCGCTCATTGATTTGGAATTTATGACCAGATCCAGCGCCTGCGCGTAGCCACCCATGGCGCGGCCGAAATGAACCGCCCCGTACCCGTCCTCGCCGTTGGGCTTTCCACCGGTTGTCAGGGCATAGTTCATACCCCAAATGGATTCACCAATGAGGTACTTGAGTCCCAAAATTGCCTTTTGGGCCGCTTCCTCGTTGCCAGTAACGAGGTAGACGTTGGCGCTTGCCTGGGCTGCTTCGTTAAGCGGAGAGTCCCAGCGGGTGTGAGTGTCCCAGTTATAGGCAGGAGCCTTGTAGGCCGACCCCACCGGCGTCCCTGCATCGTTGGTGTAGGAGACGCTCCAGGTCAGCCCGCTGCCTTCGATGCTTCCTCGCTGGCTAATCGTGGCCCCGAGGGAATAGCGCGCACCTGCCGTTGCCGGCAGGTCCTGGTTCAAGGTAACGGTAGCTTTATCCGCCGGGGAAGCGCCGGAATATCCCAGGGAAACAGCGCCGTCTACAGCCCAGTCGGTGGTCTTGCCGACTTCTGCTGTTGCCGAGGTTACCGTCCAGGGACTACCGCCGGCGCCAAATTGCTCGAAGCTGTGGTCAGGTACGGCAACGGGCTGGCCGTTGGCCAGCGACGTCAGGGTGATGGCATCGACCATGGTCTGGCCTTTTCCGGCGACATCCAGGGACAGCCGCATCTTGGTTGCCCCGGCCGGAACAGTGAATAGGTTGCTTTGTCCCCGATGCGGGTTGACCAGGTACGCGGGGTCCTTCAGCTGTTCGACGGTCCACTGTTGCGACAGGGCGAGTTGGCGCTGATATTCGTCGCCTACAACGCCACTCTTGACGCGCTCCCTCAGGGCCTGGACTTCCGACTTTCCCAGCAGGAGCGATGGGCGTTCGATGGCTTTGGCATCGATGGCCGGATTGACCACGGTGCTTCTGATGAGAGAAAGGTCGTCAAACCAGGCCCGGCCCTTGCCCTCGAGCCGAACAAATGCCCGCGCCTCCGTCGCGGCTGCAGGGGGAAATCCCTGCAACCCGCTGGCGTGCCAGCCGGTGGTTCCGCTGACCGGTTCCGTCCGTTGCTCGCTGAGGGTGCGTCCGTTGGCGTCCAAATACTTTAGGCCTGCAGTAGCGGTCCCGCCTGCCAGTTCGGTCTTCAGCGCGGCCGAGAAATCGTAGCCGGCGAGACGTTCGACAGGGATAGGGGAGGACTCCAGAACCGACTGGTCACCCTCGGACTTGTTGGTGATGGTGAGGGAGTTCTGCCCTGTTTTCGCTGTGCTGGAGTCCGTACCGGCGGTGTTGCCTTCGGCCACGCCCGAGACTGTGTCCATCCGGGCAATGGAGACGTCGTCGAACCATGCTGTCCCGCCGTTGTACAGGCGGTAGTCGATCCGGACCGAGACTGCACCGGCAGGTGCTGCCACGACGGATTCGACGTAAGTCCAGTCGGCTGTGGAGACAGTGTTCTGAACGACCCGGTCGCCGCCGATCGTTTGTCCGTTTGCGTTCCGAAAGATCAGCAAAGGCCGGATATCTCCGGGGGCGGCGTTTTGACCTTTAACCCAGAAGCCGAACTTGTAGGTTCCGGGGGTGATCGGGACGTAGTTGATCTGCTGCCAGTCCCCGATACCGCCGGGGACTCCGTCGATGCGAAGCGATTTAGTCCCCGTGTGGGCAACAGTGTTGTCCCACACCATGGTTGCCTTGGCGGCAGAGTAGTTGAAAGTCTTCCAGTTTTCGGGAGAGGTCGTCCCTGATTCTGCTGACGGGTTAGAAACTGCCAGTGGAGTCCACTGCACCGATGCCTGGCTCCAGCCCGTCGGTGCCTGCTGCTCAGCGGAAGCGGTTGCCTCAGCACCACCGTTAGGGACCAGTTCCCGCTGCTGGCGAACGTCGGGGGCGATGTCGTCTACGTCGACGGCACCCGGGCCAACGACGTGCAGCGAGACCTCGACGGTCTTAGCATCGGCCGGGGTTGCAGCTGTAAGGCTCAGCTCCGACCATTCCCCAGGCTTCATGCCGGTCGCCGGGGAATTCTGCTGGCTGATTTCTTTGCCATCCACTGCGAGAAAGCGCACACGCAACTTAGCGTTCGGCGAACCCTCTGCGGGACGGACCATTGCGCGGTAGAACACCACATTAGTGGTCTTTTCAAGCTTCACCTGCGGGGCGGTAAGCGACGTCGCCTCCGTGGCAGAGATCGACCTGATCCTGGCCCCTGAAGCTCCCGTACGCGCGGAGGACTTCTCAGTCGTCACGGTCCCGGGTCCGCTTGCAGTCCAGCCGGCCGGAAGAGAAGGCTGGGCACCATCCTCAAAGGTGCCACCTGGAATGCTGAAGCCTGCGGAGGTGTCTGTCGCGGGCGCCTGCGGGAAAGCAGCAACAGCACCCACAGCGGTTGCAGGCGCAATAAGTAGAGACAGCGCTAAAGCGGTGCCAATTGGGCGGCAAATAGCTGGGTCTTTCAAAGGTGAACCCCTTCGTTCTGTTTCTTGAGCAGCGTCCTGACCAGGAGCAAGGGCCTCATGTTGCGTCGCGCAAGATGATGCAGATCACTGATATCGATTTCACAATAGGGTATCGGTGTGGCTTGCACAATAGCGATCGCAAGAAGATTCCCGCCCGAGCTCAGCTCTGCGGCGCGCCGCCGAGGCTAAACTTTGGGCACCCCTTGGCGCCTATTTCCACTTGAATAATCCGGATACGCCTGGCGAGCAGGCAACATGCGGCGCCAAAGTACTCGGCCGCAATCGGCAGGCGGTGAGGGTCAGGCCACCCTTTCGATCGACCAGTAAAGGGTCGTGGCGCTGTTCAGTGACAGGCGTGAGAAGTCGCTCATGGCACATTTTCCGGTAGATAGGGTTGAGGCAGTGAACCGCCTGCTGGCCAGTCAGTTCTAATCCCCGAAGTTGTGGTCTCCAAGAGCCCGGCTCAGGGCGCTAGACAGCCCCCTTGGGACCATCCCCCGCGCATTTCGGGACGCCGATAACCCACGTTACGTAAAGAAACGCGTCGGCACCCGGGACGCTACCCCCGACTACAACACGGTTTGTGCCATATTTATCCCGTGCTTCCCATTTCCGAAATCTGGCGAATCAGCAGGACCGTGGATGAAAGCTGGCGCAGCCCGGTAGCCGATTCCGTTGCAGCGGCCTGGGGCTTGCCGCCGGGCTCCGCCCGGTGGCTGCGGTCGAGTGCCACCCACGTCTTCGTCATCCCGGCCCCGGACGGCAACCAGCCGCCTGCCTATCTGCGATTTGCCCGGGAAGGGTCCACTGCCGCAGCGAAACTGGCCAACTCTGTGCCGCTGCTGGCTGGCTGGGCCGGCCAGGGGCTGGGTGCCGTGGCGCCGATCCCGAGCAACAACGGCCAGCTTTCTGAAGCCGTCGAGACCCCGGACGGCCGGGTCGTTGCGATGCTTGTGCCCGCGGCCGAGGGGGCGGAATTTGCCGTCGAGGACCTTTCCGCCGGGCACGCAGTCAAGTGGGGAGCAGCGCTGGCCGATCTTCACTCCGGCGGAAATGGAGCTCCGGAGCCGGCACCACCCAGGGTGGACACGCTGCCAGTTCAGGAACAATCGGACGGGACGCTCCCGGGAGGGTTAGCTAAGGATCCATTGAGATGCGCCATCCGGTCCGTCGAGGACGAAATCGCAAAACTTGACCCGGACCAGTACTCGCGCGGCATCTGCCACGGTGACTTTGAATTGGACAACATCCGGTTCGGTCCCGGGGGAGTAGCGTTCTTCGACGCCGATGAGGCTCACCACGGCTGGTTCGCCGCCGACGTCGCACTTGCCGTCCGGGACCTGACGGGAACCACCCTGGGCTCCAGGGAACGGCCTGAGTTGTTGGCAGCATTCCTGGCGGGTTACCGCAGCCGGCGAGCCTTCACGCCAGCCGAGGAGGCCAGCTTGCCCCTGCACTCGCTGGCCGCATCCGCTCGCATGATCGGGCAACTGGAGGGCGTCTTGGATGCGGGCGATGGTGAGCGGCCCGATTGGGTCCGGGAACTGGACGCTTCACTGCGGGAACATCAACGCTGGCATCGGGACCGCCTCCTGCGGAACCGGATCTGACCAGTCAGGCAATCATTCAGCGGGCGCCGGAATTCCCGCCGCTTTTTCGGCCTCGGTCAAGGCCAGGCGAAGGCGCGCTACGGCGGGTGCATACCCCTGATGCGGGACGGCCCGTAGCTGCTCGGCTTCCCGCATTGCCCTGATCACTGCCGCGGTTTCGGGCTGCCGGACGTCGGTCATGGCCGGGTAATCGATGCAATAGGCCGGATCCAGCTCATACCGGCTCCACCGTTCCAGCAGCGTGCTGTGTTCAGCCTGCGCTGCCGTGTAAAGCGGCTGCTCCTGCCGGCGCTGGCGCCGAGTAGTCTGCCACGCCATGATTCGAGGATGGCTCCGGTAGGCCGCCACCCCCGTTGCTCCGCCCACAGCGGCCAGCACGATCCCTGCCCACGGCGAGGCCAGCGTGGGAATGAGGATCGCGGGGACCGCCACTGCCGAGCCCATAAATACGTCCCAGAACAAAGTGTCGGAGGCGCGGCCGGCCGGCTCCGGCGCAGAGTGCAGGCGCACGGCAAAAACCGTCGCCGCCACCGCGCACGCCAGCACAGCTCCCCAGAACAACAGCTGCCAGGTTCCCGAAAGGACGGATTCTAATAAGGCGGGCACCGCGGCACCTCCCAGCGTCAGGCCCGGCCCAGGACTCCGGGATCCTTCTTCCATTGCAACCCCTGCGGGCAGCCGGGTCAATGGGTAGGGCGCGGGCAGTGCTGCGGGCTGGCGGAGCTCCCGGATCGAACCTACTCAGCGGCGGCGCCGCCGCGTAGCGTAGGACCATGCGACTCAAAATGTGCAGCATCCACGTCAAGGACCCCGCCGCCGCCCACACGTTCTACACGGAAACCCTGGGTTTCGAGACCCTGATGGCCATGCCCGAACACAACCTGTTCATCATCAAGGACCCAGGCTCCGACGCCGGGTCGGTGGGACTCCTGCTGGAGCCCAGTGACAACCCCATCGGGGCGGACTACATGAACGCCGTGCACGACGCCGGGCTCCCGGCCATCGTCCTGGGCGTCCCCGATGTGCAGGCGGAGTACAACCGTCTGGTCGCCGCTGGCGTCACCTTCCAGGGTCAACCGTCCGAGGACCCCTCCGGCATCAGCGCAGTGTTCGACGACGGCTGCGGAAACTTCGTGCAGCTGCACCAGGACTGACGCCTGCCTAGCCCACCTCCGGACACAACAGAGGCTTGTTCGCGGATCCGAACCACGAAGGTCCGGATCCGCGAACAAGCCTCGGATGCGCGGGGCGAAACGGACTACTCGGCCTTGGCGCGTGCCTTTTTGGCGTCCTTCTTGGCTGCCTCGTCCTTGACCCGCTGGGCTTCGGCGCGGACGGCCGCATGCGTAGCGCGCTCGGTGACCAGCCACGCCGGGGGCGCCTGAAGCAGCGCGGTGATTTCCGCCGTCGTGAGCGCTTCCTCCACACCGCCGCGGGCCAGGCCGCTGATGGAAACGTTCAGCTTCTGGGCCACCACGGGGCGCGGGTGCGGCCCGTTGCGCCGGAGTTCGGCCAGCCACTCCGGCGGGTTGGCCTGGAGCTCGGCGAAATCGGCGCGGGTGATGGTCGAATCCTGGAACTCCTGCGGTGTTGCGGGCAGGTAGATGCCAAGCTTCTTGGCAACGGTGGCCGGCTTCATGGACTGGGAGTTTGCAGAGGTCATGCTTCAAGGGTATCCGGGCGGGCGGTACTGTGAAGACGTGCCCGCTGACAATGAATCCCCGCAGAACGCCGCGCCCTCCAATAACAGCCCCGCTGACTCGCCGGAGGAAGAGGCTCCGCGGGTGCTGCGCTTCGCCTACGTGGCCGGCGTGACGCCGGGCAAGTGGATCCGCCGCTGGGAAGAGCGTGTGCTGGATATCCCGCTGCAGTCTTTTATGTCCGACGACGGCGCGCAGCTGGAAGTGCTGCGTGACGGTTCCGCGGACCTCAGCTTCGTCCGGCTCCCCGTGGACCGCGAAGGCCTCAGTGTGATTCCCCTGTATGAGGAGCAGCCCGTAGTGGTCGCCCCCAAGGGACACGAGATCTCGGTGTTTGAGGAAGTGGCGCTGGCGGACCTGGCCGAAGAGACGTTCCTGGACGTGGCCGAACTCGGCGGAGCGGAAATGGCCATGCAGGTGGTGGCCTCCGGGGCGGGCCTGGTCATTCTGCCAATGTCAGTGGCGCGCCACTTCAACGTCAAGGACACCGTTGCCCGGCGCCTGACTGGTGCGCCCGCCACGGAGATCGCCGTGGCCTGGCCCAGCGAATCCACGGACGAGATCATTGAAGAGTTCATAGGGATTGTCCGTGGCCGGACGGCGCAGAGTTCGCGGCAGCCTTCAGCCCAGCAGGAAAAGCCGAAGCGGGAACCGAAGCCGGACCGGCGGGGACCTGCAGTCAAGAAGCCCAAGGTGGCGCAGCGGTATGCCCCGAATCCGGACAAGGGCCGGGGCAAGGGCTCCCGGAAAAAGGGCAAGCGTTAGAGTTCCAGAGCCCCAACCAGCGCATAATCGGCCACCGGCCAAGGGGAGATAATAAGCATACTTGCAATTCACATGGTAAGCATGCTTATTGTGGAGGCGGAAGCGGTGCACCAGAAGAGGTGCCACCACGCCCAATCCGCCATCCACAGGAGGCCGCGGTCGATGAGCAGCAATCTTGATCCAGATGCCCGGAACAGCTACCGCCTGCTGACACTGGCCGCGCGAATGGTCCAGCGGCGGCAGGACGATGCCCTTGCGCCGCTGGGCCTGACCCGCGCCGCCGTCATCGCCCTCGAGGGTCTTTCGGCCGGGCCGCTCAACCAGGAACAGTTGGCAGCCGCGGTACACGTGCAGAGCCAGACCTTAGGCCGGGTCCTGCTCCGGCTGGAGGGGACGGGCCACATCACGCGGACGCGGCAAACCGTTGACCGCAGGCAATTCAAGGTTGAACTCACCGAAGTTGGCGCCGCCGCCCTGGCTGCGGCAGCGCAGGCTGAGATCCGCGCTTATCCCCAGGACCCGGCCATCGGGTGGAAAGTCCTCCGGGAGGAACTTGCCAAGCTGGTAGGTTCGCTGCCGAGTCCGGACCCGGATTCCGCCGTCGTGCGGTTCCCTGAGCCGGAAGACCGGCATCCCCGCAGCGCGGGAGACCATGCCGCCAAGCTCCATGGGGTGGACAGTCCGAATGTCGAGCATCGGCGCGGGTGAGCTGTGCTGAGCCGAACGGGAGCGGCCCCGGCCATGAGCGCGGCCGGTTCGGCGGGTGGGGGACCTGCAGCTAGGCCGGGCAGGCTTCCTTCAATGCTGTAACCGACTCAGCCGGAACTTGGTCTCCGGCTTCGGCGATCTGGCCCAGCGGGGTTGTGATGTCTGAGGGGACGCCGGCTGTTTCGGCGGCGGCCACCAGCCCGCCAAGTACTGCCTTGTCCTCCACGCTGACCAGGCCATCCTGGATCACCGCGCAGATTTGCCTGGTGACCTCATCCGCCGCGGCGGTGGCCACCTTCGAGGCGGCGTCGCTGGCTGCTGTTTCGGCAGCCTCCTGCACGGATCCGCAGCCGGCGAGGACAAGCATCAGGGGGACGGCGGACAGGGCGGCAAGGCAGCGTTTCATTCCTCCAGCCTAGCGGCCCAGGAAAATTCGTCCGATTCAATATCGTTGGATTGTTGAACAATCCGAGGATTTAGGGCATTCTTGGTAGAGCACACCCATGAGATGAGGATCACAATGGCAAGCATCGACCTGAACAGTGACGTAGGTGAATCGTTCGGACGCTGGACGCTCGGCGATGACTCGGCCATGTTCCGCTCTGTCAGCAGCGCGAACGTGGCGTGCGGCTTCCATGCCGGCGATCCCAGTGTGATCAGGGCAACGTGCCGCAAGGCCGCGGCCGCGAACGTGGTCATCGGCGCGCATGTGGGCTACCGGGACCTTGCTGGCTTCGGCCGCCGCTTCCTGGACATCAGCCCCGGCGAACTGGCGGACGACGTCGTCTACCAGATCGGCGCGCTGCAGGCGCTGGCCGCTGCGGAAGGCGCCCAGGTCCGGTACGTCAAGCCCCACGGCGGCCTGTATAACGCCATCGTCCATCACACTGCCCAGGCGCAGGCAGTGGTGGACGCCGTGAAGTCCGTGGACCCGGGACTTCCCATTCTTGGCCTTCCGGGCTCCGAGGTGCTCCGGCTCGCCGAAGCAGCAGGGCTGCGGCCGGTCACTGAAGCCTTCGCGGACCGGGCCTACAACCCCGACGGCACCCTGGTTTCCCGCACCCTGCCCGGCGCCGTGCTTGAGGACCCTGCGCAGGTGGCCGAGCACGTGCTCCGGATGGCCACCGAATCATCCGTCCGCACCGTCGACGGGTCCGTCCTGAAGATCCACGCCGAAAGCATCTGCGTCCACGGCGACTCCCCCGGCGCCGTGGAGATGGCCATCGCGGTCAAAGACGCGCTTGCCGCCGCCGGGGTCACGATCTCGGCCTTCGCCGGAGCGGCCGCGTGATTCCGATGGAAACAGTCAGTAAAACCAGCGCGGCAGCCCGTGTCCTCGCCGTCCGGCCGGTAGGCACGACGGCGGTTCTCGCCGAACTCTCCGGGCTCCATGACGTGCTGGCCCTGCAGGCACTGCTCCTGGAAGAGCCGCTGCCCGGCCAGGTGGATGTCCTGGCCGCCGCCGAAACCGTGATGGTCAAGGCGGACTCGCCCGCGGCCGCACGCCGGATGGGCAGCCTGCTGCTGGGCATGGACCTGACGGTCCAATCCCACGCCGAAGGCAAGCTGGTGCAGATCGATACCGTGTACGACGGCGAGGACCTCGCCGAAGTAGCGCGGCTCACCGGCCTCAGCGCTCACGGCGTCATCGCCGCCCACACCGGACAGATCTGGACCGTGGCCTTTGGTGGCTTCGCCCCGGGCTTTGGCTACATGGTGGGGGAGAACCAGGTCCTTGAAGTTCCACGCCGGAGTTCGCCCCGGACCGCCGTCCCGGCAGGCTCGGTGGCCCTGGCGGGCAACTACTCCGCCGTATACCCGCGGAAGTCCCCGGGTGGCTGGCAACTGATCGGCCGGACCGCGGCGCACATGTGGGACCTCAGCCGCGAGCAGCCGGCCTTGGCCGCGCCAGGCGACCGCGTGCAGTTCCGGGCGGTGCGGGAGCTCGTTGAGGTTGCCCCTCAGTCAACTGCTTCCGACGCCGCTCGCCGCGAAAACGCCACCACGAACGCCACTGGAACCCAGTCCGGCCTGCGGATCCTGTCACCGGGACTCCAAAGCCTCATCCAGGACCTCGGCCGTCCCGGCCACGCCGGCCTGGGCGTGTCCTCCGCCGGAGCCCTGGACCGCTCTTCCCTGCGCCGCGCCAACCGGATCGTGGGCAACCAGCCGTCGGCCGCCGTCGTCGAATCCGTTGCGGGCGGGCTGCGCGTGCAGGCGGTGGGGGACCAGGTCCTGGCAGTCACCGGCGCGCCGTCGGCACTGACTGTTGTGACGCCGTCGTCCGCTTCCGGCGAAGCCGCACCGGAAGATGATCAACCGGAGCAGGTTCGCACCGTGCCCATGGCCACGGCATTTGCCCTGCTGGACGGCGAGATCCTGACCATCGGGGCGCCGGAGCGCGGCTTCCGCACCTACCTCGCTATCCGCGGCGGGGCGCTGGCCGACGCCGTGCTCGGAAGCCGGTCCACGGACACCATGTCCGGGATCGGGCCTGCGCCGCTGGCCGCCGGGCAGCTGCTGGGCGCGGGCGCTGCCACATCCTCCAACGTGGTGGGCAACCCCGAACTGCAGCCTGATTTCCCGGATACCGGCGTCACAGTCCTGGACATCGTCCCCGGCCCGCGCGATGACTGGTTCGACGACGCCGCGCTGGAATCGCTCTGCAGCCAGGACTGGGCCGTAACGCCCCGCTCCAACCGGGTGGGTATGCGCCTGGACGGCCAGCCGCTGAACCGGAGCCGGGATGGTGAACTGCCCAGCGAAGGAACCATGGCCGGCGCGCTCCAGATCCCGCCCGAGGGCCAGCCCGTGCTTTTCCTGGCCGACCACCCCATAACGGGCGGCTACCCGGTAATCGGCGTGGTGGTGGACCACCAACTTGACCTGGCCGCCCAGGTGCCGATCGGCGGCTCCATCCGCTTTCGCTGGGCTCCCGGCCACGGGCGTCCCACCAGCTATTCCTCTCCCAAAACTTCCCAGACAAAAGTGAGCAACTGATGCGCAAGGTCCTGATCGCCAACCGCGGAGAAATCGCCGTCCGCATTGCCCGCGCCTGCGAGGACGCAGGCCTGGAATCCGTAGCGGTGTACGCGGACGTGGACGCCGACGCCATGCACGTTGGCGCCGCCACCGAGGCCTACAGTCTGGGCGGCAACGCGCCGTCGGAAACCTACCTGGACATCCCCAAACTGTTACAGGCAGCCGCGGCTTCCGGTGCTGACGCCATCCATCCCGGCTACGGCTTCCTGTCCGAGAACGCTGGCTTTGCCCAGGCCGTTTTGGATGCTGGCCTGACTTGGATCGGCCCCACGCCGGAGGCCATCCGGCAGCTTGGCAACAAGATCACGGCGCGTGAGATCGCTGTCCGAGCCGGGGCTCCGCTGGTGGCCGGCAGCGACGGACCGGTGGCCACGGCCGCCGAGGCACGCGAGTTCGCCGAACAGCACGGCCTCCCCATCGCCATCAAGGCGGCCTTTGGGGGTGGCGGGCGCGGGCTGAAAGTGGTCCGGGAGCTGGACCAGATCGAGGAATCCTTCGACTCGGCAGTCCGCGAAGCTGTGGTGGCCTTCGGCCGCGGCGAGTGCTTTGTGGAGCGGTACCTGGACCGGCCCCGGCACGTGGAAGCGCAGGTCCTGGCGGACCAGCACGGCAACGTGGTGGTGGTGGGAACCCGCGACTGCTCGCTGCAGCGCCGACACCAGAAACTCGTTGAAGAGGCGCCCGCACCGTTCCTGACCGAAGCTCAGACCCGGCAAATTTACGACGCCGCCAAGGCAGTCTGCCGCGAAGCCTCCTACTCAGGGGCCGGAACGGTGGAATTCCTGGTTGCCGCAGACGGTACCGTCGCCTTCCTTGAGGTGAACACCCGCCTGCAGGTGGAGCACCCCATCACCGAGGAGACCACGGGAATCGACCTCGTCCAGGAGCAGCTCCGCATCGCCGCCGGCGAGCCGCTGCGTTTCGCTTCCGATCCCGCACCGCGCGGCCACTCCTTCGAATTCCGGCTCAACGCCGAGGACGTGGGCCGGGGCTTCCTCCCGTCACCCGGTACGATCACCAGCTTCAGCGGTCCCACCGGTCCGGGCATCCGGCTCGACTCCGGAGTCCGTTCCGGCTCCATCGTGGCGCCACAGTTCGATTCCCTGCTGGCCAAGCTGATCGTCACCGGCGCCGACCGCCAGCAGGCGCTCCGCCGTGCCCGCCGCGCCCTCGCAGAAATGCAGATCACGGGCGTTGCCACCGTCCTGCCGTTCCACCGCGCGGTCGTCCAGGCTCCGGACTTCACCTCCGAAACCGCCCTCGGCATCCACACCCGGTGGATCGAGACGGACTTCGCCGATTCGATCGCGGCGGATCCGGAGTTCGGCACGTCCGTTCCGGATGGTGAGCGGCGCACCATTACCGTCGACGTCGACGGCCGGCGCCTCGCCGTCGGCCTTCCCGCGGTCCTGCTGGATGGCTGGGCGCGGTCCGGCGGGGCTGTGCCCGACGGGGTTTCTGTTGCCTCCTCGCAGGGGGCGGCCGACGGCGGTGCTGCCGCCACCTCTGGGGATCCAGGTGAGCTCCGCGCGGGCATGTCCGGCACGGTGGTGAAGTGGCTCGTGGAGCCTGGAGCCGAGGTTGCTGCGGGGGATCCCGTGGTGGTGCTTGAGGCCATGAAGATGGAAACCCAGGTCGCCGCGCACCGTGACGGTAAGGTCACCGACGTCAGGGCCAAATCCGGTGGGGTAGTGATGGCCGGAGCCGTGCTGGCGCTGATCAGCTAACAGCTGGAGGTTTTTGTCCAGGTACGGCGGGCCGGCGGCCCCGGAAGTCCCCGTAGCTGGACAAAAACTCCGATGGACAGGGGTCAGCGCAGGCTGGCCGCCGGAGCTCCCAGGATGCTGTCCAGCAATCCGTTGCGGAACTTGCCTTCGGGATCGTGCCGGGCTGCCAGGGCGCGGAAATCGGCGAACTTCGGGTACAGCGCTTCCCAGTCGTGGCCGGCTGGCGTAAACAGCTTTCCCCAGTGCGGCCGGGCCCCGAACGGGCGGAGGAGTTCCTCCAGCTCGGGAAGGACAGCCTCCACCTCGGACTGCAGCGGCTTCCACGTGAAGTGCAGGGCCACGCTCTGCTGCCGGTAGAAGGGGCTGAGCCAGAACTCGTCCGCGGCCCCGGTGCGGATTTCGGAGACGAACAGCAGCGGCGCCAGCTTGGCCGCGAGGCTGCGGATGGCCTGGATGGCGGCCGGTCCGTGCTCCAGGGGCAGGATGTATTCGCTTTGGAGTTCCTCGCCGTTGCTGGGCGTGAATTCGTGGCGGAAATGCGGCAACCGGTCCAGCCAAGGGCCGGGTTCGTCCAGCTGCACCGTGCAGTTTTCGCCGGACATTCCGGGCAGGGGGTGCCGGGCTTCCACGGCCGGGGTGGCGCCGAAGAGTTCGGTCAGGACCGGCTGGGAGTGGAGGGCCTTGAGCCACACCTGGCTGATGGCGTCACCGGCGTAATCGGTGAAGAGGCTGACGCTGTAGGCGCTGGAGACCAGTGCCGGGAAGTCGGCCAGGGCCCGGTCCCACGGCAGGTTTTCCAGGACCCGCTGCCGCATCTGAAAGCTCGGCCGCACGGACAGTTCCAGGCTGGTGACGATGCCCCGGGCACCGAGGCCCACCACGCTGCCCAGGAACTCGTCCCCGTCCTCGCGGGACAGGGACACCTGTTCGCCGGAGGCGCGGACCAGGTCGATGCGTTCGACGGCGCCGGCCAGGGAGGGGTTCTCCACGCCCGAGCCGTGCGTCCCGGTCTGGATGGCGCCGGCCACCGAGATATGTGGCAGGGAGGCGAGGTTGTGGATCGCGACGCCGGACTTTTCCAGCGTGCGGCACAGGGCTCCGTAGCTGATACCGCCGCTGACCCGGACGGTCTGCCGCGCCGAGTCCAGCTCGATTTCCTGCGGCAGGGCGTCCAGGAGGACGTGCACGCCGTCGGTATCGCCTACGCGGTTGAACGAGTGCCGCGATCCGAGTGCTTTTACCCGGCTGGCGCCGGCCACCACCTCGGCGAGCCCGGCCACTGAGGCCGGTCGTTGGACGTCAGCGGAGGAGTATTCGAGGTTTCCTGCCCAGTTCTTCATTGGATCGCTTTCCGGTGGAGGGTATGGCTTCCACGCTACTTTGCTCACGAAAGTTGTCAAGGATTTCGTAAAGTTTCTCAGAATCTGGCCAGCGCGGAGTGCTGGTGCTTCAGTTTATATCGTTGTAAATTGGCCCGATGACACTCGCGCAGACACCTCCTATGGGCTGGAACAGCTGGGACTGCTACGGCACCACCGTGACGGAAGAGGAGGTCGTGGCAAACGCTGCCTTCATGGCCGAGCATCTTCTGCCGTACGGCTGGGACACCGTGGTGGTGGACATCCAGTGGTATGAATCTGCGGCCCGTGCCGGCGGCTACAACGACGGAGCCGCGCTGGAGTTGGACGGCTTCGGCCGCCAGTTGCCCGCCGTCAACCGGTTCCCGTCTGCGGCGGGCGGCCGGGGCTTTGAGCCGCTCGCGGAGCGCATTCACGGGATGGGCTTGAAGTTCGGGCTGCACATCATGCGTGGCATCCCCCGCCAAGCCGTCCGGGACAGGCTGCCCGTTGAAGGCACCAATGCCACGGCGGACCAGATCGCAGACACGTCCTCCACGTGCGAGTGGAACACCGACAATTTTGGCCTCAACCATGATCATCCCGGAGCGCAGGCCTACTACGACTCCCAGCTGCGGCTGTTCGCGGAATGGGGCGTTGACTTCGTCAAGGCCGACGACATGCTGGGGCCATACTTCGCCGCGGAGATCGCCGCCTATCAGCGCGCCATTTCACGCTGCGGCCGGGACATGGTTCTCAGCCTGTCGCCTGGCCGGGTGCTGTCCCTGGCCCACCTGGAGCATCTTCGCGGCAACTCCCAGATGTGGCGGGTGTCCGATGACCTGTGGGATGTCTGGGAGGACGTCGAAGCGCAGTTCGCGCGGATGGCCCGCTGGGCGCCGCACCAGCGCGAGGGCGCCTGGGCGGATGCGGACATGCTGCCAGTGGGGCGGATCGCCCTGCGCGCCGAACGCGGCACGGCACGGCTCAGCCGCCTGACCATGGATGAGCAGCGGACTATGTTGACGCTCTGGTGCGTATCGCGTTCGCCGCTGATGCTTGGCTGCGACCTGCCGTCGTCGCCGCCCGAAACGCTGGCCCTCCTGACCAATACCGATCTGCTCGACGTCCTCAACGCGAGCCGCAACAACCGTGAGTTGCTCCGCGATGGTGACCTGGTGCTTTGGGCAGCGGAAAGCACGACGTCGGAGGACCGGTTTGTCGCGGTGTTCAACACCGGGACGGCGGACCTGGTCCGGATGATTCCCGTGGGCGACCTGGGCGTGGGTGCCTTGTCCGGAGGCCGGGCACGCGAAGCATGGAGCGGGGACGAGGCCGCCCTTGGCTTTCAGGACGGCCTGCCCGCTCTTGAGGTGAAGCTGCCCGCCCACGGTGCGCAGCTGTACCGCTTCCCCGGTTAGTCCTGCTGCCAGTGCCGCGGCGCAGACAGTCCCCGCGGAAGCAGGGTGGTTCTGCTGCCCCGGGCCGAATTGAGCTGGGGTTGGGTGAGGAAAAGCGCAGCGCTGAGGTCGGCGCCGTCGAACCTTGCATCCCGGAGGTCCGCGCCCAGCAGGTCCACGCCGGCCAGGTCGCTTGTGCGAAGGTCTGCCGCTATCAGGCACGCTCCCCGAAGGTCCGCGCCACACAGCTTCCGGGTTCGCAGGTTCGCTCCCGCCAGGTCGGCCCCGGGTTTCAGGGCGGAGTCCAACTGGTCCGTACCGCCGGCGAAGTAGCCAGCGCGGACTTCCTCGCTGACCTCCATGAGCATTGTCCTGACGGCTGAATGGAGGCCTTCGAGGTCACAGGCGAGCAGCGCCGCCAGCGGACCGCGGGCCAGGTCCGCGATGGCCGTCCGGAGCCCATGCGCCGCCCCGGCCGTGTCGGCGTCGAACGTTCTTTCCTGTGCTTCGGCCAGGTGCCAGAGCATTTCGTGCAACTGCCGCACGACCCTAAACGCCGCGAACATGTCCTGCTGCGATTCCGGGGCGTCACGCCAGCTGATGCCCGCGAACAGCTGTTGGGACACCGCTTGGCCAGCCCCAAAGCAGTCAAAAACCGTGCAGCCACGGAATCCCCGCGGCCGCAGCCGGTCATGGATGGTGCAGGAAAAATCCTGGTCCAGGTTCGGGCAGGGGGTGGCGGCGGGCTTGTCGATGGCGAAATCCGCGGACCGCGCGAAGCCGAAGGCCGTGCAGCACAGCGCGAAGCAGTTGCTGCAGTCCGGGCGGAGGCTGTCCCGTTCCGGGGCGGGGATGCTGGATGGGCGTTGTGAAGTGACGTTCATGGGTTCTCCCAAAGTTGGTTCCGGTGTGTGCGGGGAGAAGGGGAACTCGTGATGAGTTCCCCTTGCGGGCGCGCGGAATCAGCACTCCTGGACGGGAAGGCCGCGGGAGTTGCGGGAAGCTGCGGGAACTCTGGGTCACAGAGACATATGAAGAATCACTGCGGTCCAGACTACTCCAGTGACGCCGGGCCGCCCACTTCCTCGGCAGCTTGGCCAGTGTCCTGGTCGGGGAGAAAAATCTTAGGAAAATCGTTGACAATCGACAGCTTGAGGATTTAGATTCATTGTGAATCAAAAACATTCAGCTCGGTCTAACGGTGCAGATGCTGTCACGACCGAGGCCCTCTCCTGACGCCCCAATGAAGGGACCTATCATGGCTTCAAACACCTTCCGGCCGAAGTACATCTCCTTTGATGTCTACGGCACGCTCATCAACTTCGACATCGATCCCACCACCCGCCGCCTGCTTGATGGCCGCATCTCAGAAGAGCAGTGGCCAACCTTCAAGAAGCAGTTCCGTGGATACCGGTTCGACGAGGTCCTTGGCGATTACAAGCCTTACGAGGCGATCCTTCAGGATTCCTTTGACCGCGTGTGCAAGCGCTGGGGCATTGGGCCGACCCCTGGTGCCGGTGCGGAATTCGCAGAAGCTGTACGCGGCTGGGTTGCGCACGAGGACGTGCCGGCTCCGCTGAAGCTCATGGGCGATAACTACCAGCTCGTGGCGCTGTCCAACGCGGACACCAGCTTCCTGGACATCAGCATCCCCAAGCTCGGGGCCGACTTCCATGCCGTGTTCACCGCCGAGCAGGCCCAGGCCTACAAGCCGCGCTACCAGGCGTTCGAATACATGCTGGACACCCTCAATGCCAAGCCGGAGGACTTCCTGCATGTCGCCTCGCACACCCGGTACGACATGCACCCGATGCACGACATGGGCTTCCGGAACCTCGTTGTGCTGGACCGTGGTTATGACCCCATCACCGTGGGCTATGACTACACAACTGTTAGGTCCCTGGACGAGATCAACAGGAACCTCGGTCTCTGAACCGGTCCAGCCTGTCCGACTCCGTCACCGGGTTCGAAGCCGCGTGTGCCGCCCACGGCCGTTCCGCCGTGGGCGGGGACGCCCGCCTGTTCCGTCCTGACCCGCTGCGGCGCACTCTCTATCGGCACTGCCGCCGGGCACGAGATCCTCAGCTGTGAAGGTCTTCTGGTTTTTTCCTTCGACTATTGAAAGCGTGAGATGAATCCTTCTGTTGATCCCAGCGCACTTCACACCGGCCTCGCCCGGGCAAACGGGGCGGGCGTCAATAGCGACTCTGCTTTTATTGCTGCCGTCGCATCGGAGAGTGGACTCCTTGCAGGGCAGTCCCAGCTCGCTGACTCGACTGTCTTGGAGCTCCTTGAACAGTCCTACGGCCTGAAGGGGACGCTTGCCCGGATTCCCACCGAGAAGGACGAGACTTTCCGGCTCCGGGACCGCGAAGAAACGTATCTGGTGAAGGTGTCACCATCGGATGAGGATCCGGTGATTGTCCAGCTGCAGACGGCGTGCATGGAGTATTTGGAGCTGACCGTCCCTGAACTTCCAGTCCAACGCCTTGTTAGGAGCCTTGGCGGAGAGCCGCAAGTCCTCCTCCCGCCACCAGGAGGACCTTTTAATCGGGTACTTCGGGTGATGCGCTTCATGCCCGGAGATTTGCTGTCCAGTCAGGAGGCGTCGGCCGGGCAGCTGCAGTTGGTGGGCTCAAGCCTTGCTCGTCTGGGCCTTGCCTTGCGGGACTTCGATCATGCGCGTGCCGACCGTTTGCTCCTCTGGGACCTCAAGCACTTTCACCGGATGCGGCCGCTGCTTGCCTATGTCGAGGAGAAGCAGAAACGCTCCCTTGCTGAAGGAATTTTCGATCAGTTCGACGAGACAGTCGTCCCGCGGCTGGGTTCCCTGACTTCCCAGGTTGTGCACGGGGATTTCAGCCCGTTCAACGTCCTTATCGACCCGGACAGGCCGGACTACGTGAGCGGGATCATCGACTTCGGAGACGTCGTGCGCACGCCGGTGATCTTCGACCTCAGCGTCATGATGGCCAACCTGCTGGGAGCAGACCCGGGCAGCCCCTGGGAGCACGCACTGCATGTCATGGATGGTTATCTGAGGATCCGTCCGCTGCCCGTTCGGGAGTTGGAGGCCCTGATCATCTCAGCGCAGGCCCGCCTCCTCCTGCGGGCCCTGATTACGCAGTGGCGGGCGAGTCAATTGCCTCAACGGCGCGATTATCTGCTCTCCCACTCCAAGCAGGACTGGGACCGGCTGGCCGCCACCGCCGCTGTGCCGGCACCACAACTGCCCTTCGCACCCTGAACCAGATTCACCAGCTTTCCAGGAGAGAATCATGAACACGAGTCCCCAAACCATCCGTAAGCCTTCCAAGGCCATGGTCAATGGCTTTGATCCCGGCCGCCTTGGTGAGCTACCGGATCAGATGCAGAAGAACATCCGACGCCGGGACGAGAGCCTCGGACCCGGGTACCGGCTTTTCTATGACACCCCGCTGGAGGTCGTTCGCGGCAAGGGCGTGAAGTTGTTTGACCGGGACGGGAGTGAGTACCTCGACGTTTACAACAACGTCCCCTCGGTCGGCCACGCCCACCCACGGGTTATCGCCGCGGTCCACGAACAGATGCAGACGCTGAACACCAACACTCGCTACGTCCAGGAATCCATCCTTGATTACTCCGAACAGCTCCTGTCCACGTTCCCGGCCGAGCTGGGCCATGTCATGTTCACCTGCACCGGGTCCGAAGCCAACGATCTCGCTATGCGGGTGGCCAAATACGCCACCGGCAACCAGGGCATTATCGTCACCTCCGGCGCGTACCACGGCCTGACCGCCGAAGTAGCGTCATTCTCGCCCTCCTTGGGTGTCGGTGTGCCCTTGGGCGCGAATGTGCGGGTCATTGATGCCCCGGACGCCCTGCGCTACTCATCGGACCAAGGGTCTCTGGAGGATCACCTGAGGAATCAGGTGCATGCCGCCATCGCCGACCTTCACCGGCACGGCATCGGACTGGCGGCCTTTATTGCCGACAGCATTTTCTCCTCCGACGGTATCTTCGCCGGCCCGGCAGGCTTCCTCCGTCCCATCATCGAAGAAGTTCACGCCGCCGGCGGCCTGTACGTCGCCGATGAAGTCCAGCCCGGCTTCGGCCGCACCGGCGAGGAATGGTGGGGCTTCCAACGCCACGGAATCGTCCCGGACATCGTGACCATCGGCAAACCCATGGGCAACGGCATCCCCGTGGCGGCAGCAATCTTCAAGCCCGAACTACTGCAGGAGTTCGGCAAGAACATCCGCTACTTCAACACCTTTGGCGGGAATTCCGTAGCCATCGCGGCCGCTCAAGCCGTCCTGGACGTGATCTGCGAGGAATCACTCATAGAAAACGCCCTCAAGGTGGGCGGAAAGATCCTCACCGGACTCAAGGACCTCAGCCAGGGCCTGGAACAGGTCGCAGAAGTCCGCGGAAGCGGCTTCTTTATAGGCGTTGATCTCGTCACCGACCGGTCCACCCTCTCACCTGATGGGGAGGCCGCCGCCGGCATCGTAAATGCCCTCCGGCAGGACCGGATCCTCATCTCGGCCTGTGGTGCCCAGGGCAACGTCCTGAAACTCCGTCCGCCCATGCCCTTCTCCAGCAACGACGCCGACCGCCTGCTCGAAGGAATGGGCCGCGCCTTCAAAACACTGCGCTAAAACCAGGACGCAACGGGGGAGCCTTGCTAAGCATGCTCACTCATTCTGCGGATTACATCAGCGGAAACCACTGAAGGGAAGCACCATGAAGACCATGAACAAGATCCAGACGGCCGCCGCGGGGCTTGCTGTCGTGCTGGCGATGAGCGCCTGTGGCGGTGCGGCTACGGGAACGTCGGAGACGGAAGTTCGGAAGACCCAGAACACTCGTGACGTTTCTGAGGGTGTCCAGCCGGATCCGGCTGCGGTGGCGCTGCTGCCGGAGGCCTACAAGGCCAAGGGTGAACTGACTGTGGCGATGGATCTGAGCTCTCCGCCGATGACGTTCCTGGCGGAGGACAACACCACCCCGATTGGCGTGAACCCGGACCTCGCCCGCCTGGTGGCCAAAAAGCTGGGGCTGAAGCTGAAGTTTGAGAACACGGCGTTCGACACGATCGTTCCCGGTATCGACGGCGGCCGGTACGACTTCACCGCCACCACGATGTCCGCCACTGAAGAGCGGCTGAAGGTCATGGATATGATCAACTACCTCAAGGGCGGCTCGGCCGTGGCGGTAGCCAAGGACAACCCGCTCAAGCTGACCAACGACTCGCTCTGTGGCAAGAACATCGCGGTGACCAAGGGCTCCACCCAGCAGTTGAAGCACCTGCCGAACGTCTCGAAGTGGACCTGTGAGGAAAAGGGCCAGCCGGCCATCAACGCCATCACACTGCCCAACGTCCAGGAGGCCCTGACGCAGTTGGACTCCAAGCGCGTCGACGGGGTTTTCTACGATGCCAGTGCCCTGGCCTGGGCCAACGATCAGCAGCCCAACCATTTCACCATTCTGGAGCCGAGGATGGACACCCGTACGAACACCAACGTCGCCATGGGTGTGAAGAAGGGATCACCGTTGACACCGGCCCTGCAGAAGGCCATCCAGTCCGTCCTGGAAACCCCGGAATACAAGGAGTCCCTGGAGTACTGGGGCCTGGGCGAGTCAGCCATCACTGAAGCCGCGATCCGCTAGCGGTGTTTCGCCCTGAACCTCATTAAGGTTGGCCTATGAGTAGCACTCCCACGGCACGCGACTACAACAAGGCTTCGGTCCTGGACGCGGTCCTTTCCGAGGCCCCTTTGACGCGCAACAGGCTGATCGAGGTGACGCGTCTGAGCCAGCCGACGGTGTCCCGGAAGGTGGATGAGCTTCTTGTTGACGGATTCGTAGTCGAGCAGGGAGTCGATGCGGTTGTGCGCCGCGGTCGGCGCTCGACGTATCTGGATGTACCCGGCACGGCGGGGCACATTGTCGGGATCTCTTTCGGGGCGCGAACCACTTGCGTCCTGGTGACGGACCTGAGAGGTCGCGAGGTCAGGCACGTCGTTGTTCCCAGCCTCGAGGGAGCCGATGTTGGACCCATTGCCGAGTGGCTGGTGGGCGTGATTGAGGAGACCCGTGATTCCGCAGAGGGGCCATTGCGCCAGGTCGTCGCCGCGCTGCCCGGTCGTGTCCCTAGTGGCCCTAACTGGTCCGTGACACCGGAATCAAGGAAGACTTTCCTGGATTCTCTTGAAGACCGGTTGAAGGCTCCCGTGACGCTTGAGAGCGATGCCAATGCATCGCTCCGAGGGATCCTTAAGGACGATCCGAGCATAGGGAATGCTGCTTTGTTCATGCTTAGTACGGTGCTGAGCTTCGCCAGTTGTACTGGTCAGCAGATCGTCCAGGGGCGGACCCCTGCTTTCGGCGATCTTGGTGGTGTTCTCTTTTCGGGCGTTGGGAGCGAGACCCTCGATGGGCTACTGAGCACAAGCGGTCTCCTCCGATTCGCCCAGGGGCGGGGACTGGACCTGGAGGGCATCGAAGCACTCTGGGCCCAACAGCAGGAAGCGGCGTCCCACGCGGAAGTGGTGGACGCGTTTACGACGGCGATCGTCACCGCTGTCGGTGCCGTTGCCGTGACGCTGGACCCCGAGTCCGTGTATTTTGTGGGTCGCTTGAGCCCGCTCGTGGACATGGTTCTTCCCGAGGTGCGGAGGCGGCTGGCGCAAAGCCTTCCCGTCGTTCCGGAGATCAGGGTCGTGACGCAAGTGGTTGGACTATCGGTGGCCAGGGGAGCGGCGCATGCCGGATTGGCTCTGGCCCACTCCCGGCTCCGGGAATCGATGCTTGAGGCCCGTCTCGAGGGGCAAAGGGGTAGCTAACGACTTTCCGCAGCAACTTTGTCCGTCCTGTCTACTGCGAGTCGGCCGTCGACCGGACGGATGCCGATCCTGGTCCCTTCACTGCCGTTGCCGCGGATCACGAGGCCGAATCCTTCCGCGGAGCCGGGAACAAACGTGGCCTCAATGAGCTGCACTGCGGCGCCGCCCCCGGGTGGAGGCCTTCGACGTCGAGCCCTGTGTACGCAACCGTGCGGGCAGTTGTTCATCCAGCCGATCGTGAGGAGTCGACCGCAAGGAGTCATGGACTGCCCGATAAGAACGTACCTCCTCAGGGGTAGATACTCCGTGTGATCCGAGACGATCCTGGTTCAGAACACAGGTGGCTCGGATCGTCACCCGAGGGATATCCGGGGACTCCCTGCAAACATCCTCGAAACGAGGACCCTAGACGGGGGGTGGGTTCGAGCACGTCGCACGCCAGGCCGGCACTGGAGCGACCTTTGAGGGAAGGTCACCGACTGATGCATTAGCGGTTTTGCGCCCCAGCCGTTCTCGGTGGCAAGTATCCAATCCTGAGGAGCTTCCGACAATTCAGTGCACTCCCACGGGTCAAGTGTCATGCTCACCATCTTTCACGACTAATCGAAGCTGGCAATCCCTGCATCCCGATAGAGGATCGGCTTACGGGCAGTTCCTGCCTTCGCGCCGGCATCAAAATCCTTGGGGCTCTGGTCCGGGGCTAGACTGGGGCCGGTAAGGACGGATTGGGGGATCCAAGGTGGCGCACGCCGCTGTTCCGCTGGTCGGTCGCAACCATCGAACCCGTAGGAACGACCGTGACCTTCTTCCAGGACTACTCGATCCCGGCGCTGCCTCCCCGCCCACGGACGCCGCAGTTCACGCCGCCTCCCTGGACGGCGCCACCCCGCTACGAACTGCCCGCCGTCGTCCCGGTGAGTCGGTTCGTCCACAAATCCCCGACCTTTGTGATGTCCGTTGAAGCCATCAAGGTCTACTCCACGGGATGCATCATGGACATGAACTGGATTCTGCGCCGCACCGACCAGGGGGACCGGAAGTGGGCGGAAATCAATGCCGTCTTTCACCGACCGGCGCCGCAAGTGCGCGATGGGGGCATTTCTGCCGACTCCATCCTCCTGCTCGGAGTCCAGTTCCCCGACGGCACCAAGGCCAGCACCTCATCCCTGACGATGTACGGGCACAGGCCAATGGACCAGGAACCTAGCGGCCCGGTCTTCGAATACCGGCCCAAGGGCGGCAATGGCGGGGAAGATGACATGTCAGCAAACGCCGCACTCTGGCTCTGGCCGCTACCGCCGGCCGGGGACCTGCGCCTGGTCGCCCAGTGGACCGACATGGGCCTGCCCGAAAGCTCCATCATCCTCGACGGCCGTCAGCTTCGAGAGGCCGCTGCAGGAGTCCAAAAGTACTGGCCTGAGGAAGACGTGCAGGGATGAATCCACTCAACAACCCGGTCCTGCTCGTGGTCTTCGCGGCCGTCTTCTTCTACGTCCTCTACGGCGTCATTCGCGCCGCTGTCCGCGACGGCATCCTCCAAGCCGACGAGCGGCGGGAGAAGGCACGTCTCGAGCTCAATAGCGGAGAACGGGGATGAGCGCCCGGGCGTGGCTCACGGCCCCCCAACGGCACCGAGATCCTGATTCTCGTTGTGCTGCTTTGGGCCGGCAGCTGGCTCCTGGGCCGCGGGCGGGACCTGCAAAAGGCAAGGCTATTGAACCACGTCGGGCCCGGCCTCCTCAGTTGCAGATGGCAGGAACTGCCGTAGCCACGTGGTCCTGCCACCCGGACTTGGAATAGGAGGCGTCCGGTAAAGGGATCCCTCACCGGGCAGGTGTTTGAGCATCTTGTTCAGCTCGGGCCGACTGGCCCTAGATCCACTGACTCCATGATCGGTGAAGATCCGGTGGCAGCCGGCGGCCTTCAAGGCCACATGCTGCAGGTCCGAGTTCTGGTCGGTGGTGCTGACTCTGGCGTATCCGATACTGCCCAAACCGACTCCTCATGGCGCATCAAAGGCATCTTTCTCTTTTGTTGAGAATAGATCAGTTGAGACACATTGTTGAGACGACGCACGGTTGGCTGGAACCGCTGGAAGGCAGGGTTTCGAAAATAGTTGACGACCAGCTCGTCCGGTCTTGGTAAAGGATCCTTTGATGAGACCTCATACCGCCCCCTTTACGGCAAGTCATCGGCTGGCCTTGCGGGACCGGTATATCGGCGGGGTTGGCTTGTGTGCGGGAATGCATCGTTTTCGCCATGGTGAATAGCCGGGTATTTCCATGGGTGCGGATTTCTTGACTTCTTTGCGGTCCCATCAAACGCGCAGGCGACGCCGTATGACCGCTTAGCGTGAATTTCCGTACCGATCCTCCTCAGACCCCGCATCAGAGCAGGTGTCCCTGCTTACGGAATCGGTACGCCTGTGAAGGCTGTGATTGCCCCCTTTACAGCCACAACAGCTGCCGGCTTGACTGCCTCCCCGCCGATCTTGATCAGGCCGGCCCCCATTTTCGACAAAAAGTCTTTGACAGCTTGTCCCGGCTTGTTCCCGTCCTTCTGGAGGGCTTCGCCCAGGGACTGCCTGTCGTGTTGGGCAAGACCAAGTTTTTCCAGCGCCAACATCAGGGCCTCTGAATCGCCCTGCTTGATTGCGACATTCTGCGTTACGTTTTCGCCCATCCCCACCGTGTTAGTGCCGCCGTGTATATGGGTTTCGAAGTGAAAGCTCACTTTTCTCTCTACCTCCTTGTTTTGAACTGTCGGGCCACCCGACTGTCCGGCATCGGGAACATCGGCCTGCAGGTCGAGAGCAAGTTGCAGTGCCTTGTTGCGGACGGCATCTATCACGCCATGTAGCAGGGGCTGGGACACTAGTTGCTTCGCTGAATGAACTTCGTGCATTTCCAGACTCGGTGCCTTGTGTTCGTTCGACCAGCGGCGGAGCTGCATCACGGCGTTAGTCGGCCAGGGCCTCCCCATAGGTTCCTTCGACCTAGTCATTTCCTCCAGTGACGCCAAGGACTGGTTGAGGTACACATAGAAGAATGCTTGGCGGAATTCCCGCTCGTCGGGAACTTCATGTTCGGCAAGGTAGTACTTTTGCGAGCTTTGATATGGGCCAACGAACAGAACTTCCACGGGCGTGCTGAGCGGACCTCTGTATGAGGGGTACCGCTCCACAGGTGTCTTGCCATATCCGTTTAGCTCGCCGTTGACCCATTCCTTGATGGGCTCCGACTGGAGCCGGCTTCCCACGACCAGGAACTTGCGCAGGGCGTTTGATGTCGAGAGGGAATCTTCGGTGAGCCCGTCGATCAGCTGGTCAAGGATGGTCATTCAAGCTTTATACCAGCCCCAAGGAGGGCGGTGCATGATGGCAGCTACGGACCGAATCCGGGTCCTCGATCCTGGCGAGGTGCCTGGTCGTCGTAACGTCGGTTCTGGTCACGACGGTCCTGTTCTTCTGCGCGGCGGGCCTTGATCTGTTCCAGGGCTTCCTTGACCGCTTCCGGGTTCTTGGTTTCTGGATCCTGGCCGTGCCGCTTTGCGCGGTTCTCGCGGACCTTTCGGGCGAGGGCGGCCATGCGTTCGGCGCGTTCCTGTGCGGGACTCAGCTGCGCTTCTGCGCCGCGTGCTTGCTGCAGGTGGTCCACAACGTCTTCTGCCGGCGTCGGGGTCTCCTTGACGACGGCCTCAACGTGGGCGGCCTCGGCCATGAGTGATGCGTCAGCTCGCGACAAGGGATCGTTTGTTGAGATTGCCTAGGGCGTTTTCGCTGCCCTAAATGTCATCCAGGTGCAGCAGCCGTTCGACTCGCAGGCGTTTGACTCCACGATTCCGGGCAGTACGCTCGCTGTGACAGTCCCAGGCGGGCTACTGACGCTACTGACAGAACCGGCCGAGTTATGGCAGGATCAAAGCACTGTTAGGGCACACCAACCTAGGGTCCGTAGCAGATTACTTATCGGTGGCCTTCCTAGGGGGCTGAGCAGCGTGGTAGGCCCGCGACCTGAATTGCTCAAGGTGACTACTGAAGGGGCCCTTCCGAAGCGAGATCGGAGCCCAAGGCCACCCTTCAGCAAACTTCTTGCGCCACGGCGGCACTAGGCAAACACCTATTCCATGCTGCCAATAGGAGCTCCTATGACCTTCGATCTTCTGCCCCTTTCCCTTAGCCTGTTCATCCTCGGGTGTTCGAGGCTATTGCCGCCCTTCGTTCTCTGCCTGGTCGTGCTGGCCAGAACGGGGAAAACTAAGGGGTTCCGGGATGTAGCAGCGGTCTTCGGACCGGTCGCTGGCGTCCGCCGTGGGACGGGCGTCCAGCGGTAGCTATAAATGCATAGAGTCTTGTAACTAACGATGGATACAGCGATTCAAGCAAAGGTTTGGAGACACTCCCTCAAGCGTCTACGAACTATGCAGCAGGCTGGCGAAGTGCGATGCATGCTTCAAACGGCAAATCGCTTCTACACTGATTACGTGACAGAGGAGTCGGCTAGGCCTTCGGGAAAAACAGCACCAGGGCATCGAACTCGGGACGATCGACCCGAGTTGTACAAACTTGCCTATGAAGAGGGCAAGAGAACTGTTGACGACCAGTTGGCGGAACTCGACTCAATGCGGCAGCGTTCCGTCCAGTTTCTTGCTTTTGTGGGAGCCGCCAGCGCATTCCTAGTTGGTACCAGCCTTAGAGTCGCAGATCGTCCATGGACCTTTTATTTGGTTGCTGTTATAGCTTCGGTGTTTACCCTCCTGACTGTTGCTCTGTGCATTTCTTTGCTTCTGGCCACCCGACGACCGTGGGCCGGTGGTGGGCATGATTGGAGCTTCCGACTATCCCCAAGCGCGCTGGTGAGGTGGATCGAACCTGACGTGCGTCCACCAAGTGAATCGGACTTCTACAGAGCCCTGGCGGAACGATACGAGGGGATGGCGGAGGACAACAGCGAAGGCCTCACCAAAGTCCGGAGTCGATACATTCTCTTTCTAGGGGCAGCGGTCCTGCAGCTGACTCTATGGCTTGTGCTGGCATGGTTGTATGGGTAGGGCATCAGAGGGGCCACCGAAAGATGAACCGAGAGAGGACGTGCCCCTAACGGAGCCGTTGGAGGATGGCCCCTGGGAGCCTCCCAACGACCCTGTTCGCAAAGGCCCACGTTTCAACGTCGCCGACTGGCACAGCGCTGTGACGACCGCGGCCCCGGCCCGCGTTAAGCGCGGCATGGCTGAGATGCTCAAGGGCGGCGTCATCATGGACGTCGTCAACGTCGAACAGGCCCGCATCGCCGAAGACGCCGGTGCCGTGGCAGTGATGGCGCTGGAACGCGTTCCGGCCGATATCCGTGCCCAGGGCGGCGTGTCCCGCATGTCCGATCCTGACATGATCGACAAGATCATCGACGCCGTGTCCGTGCCGGTCATGGCCAAGGCCCGGATCGGCCACTTCGTCGAAGCCCAGATCCTGCAGTCCCTGGGCGTGGACTACATTGACGAGTCCGAGGTCCTGACCCCGGCCGACTACATCAACCACATCGACAAGTGGAACTTCACCGTTCCCTTCGTCTGTGGCGCCACGAACCTGGGTGAGGCGCTGCGCCGCATCAACGAGGGCGCGGCAATGATCCGGTCCAAGGGCGAGGCCGGCACCGGCGACGTCTCCAACGCCACCGGCCACATGCGCCAGATCCGCGCCGAAATCCTCAAGCTCGCTGCCCTGCCCGAGGATGAGCTCTACGTCGCGGCCAAGGAACTGCAGGCCCCGTACGAACTGGTCAAGGAAATCGCGACCACCGGCAAGCTTCCGGTGGTGCTCTTCGCCGCCGGCGGCATCGCCACCCCGGCGGACGCGGCGATGATGATGCAGCTCGGGGCGGACGGAGTGTTCGTCGGTTCGGGCATCTTTAACTCCGGCAACCCGGCCCAGCGCGCCGCCGCCGTGGTCAAGGCCACCACCTTCTTCGATGACCCCGACGTCATCGCCAAGGCCTCCCGCGGCCTGGGCGAAGCCATGGGCATCAACGTCGACGAGATCCCGCAGCCCCACCGCCTCGCCGAACGCGGTTGGTAAACCAGCTAGGGAGAGTCCTTGCTGCCATTCTTCGAGGGTGTCCCGCTTCTAAGGAAGTGGCACACAGCCGTTCGCATCAACCTAGCCAAAGCTCGACCTGACATCGACGAGCCTGCATCCGTCAGGGTCGGGCGTGGCTAGCGGCAGATACCATTATCGGTCAGCAGGACGGCAAAATCCGCTCGGAGAATCGGGAGCGCCTCACTCGCGTCCTCGCCGAGGAGCTCGTCGAGAGTCCAGACCGCGAAGTAGGGCTGTCTGGGAAGCAGGATGCCGAGCCTGCGAATGCCCAGCGAATCGTCGAGGTCGAGGAGTGTATAGCCAAGCAGCTGGAACAGCGTGTCCCTGATCCATGGGCTAGTGATCTCCTCCCGCGTCTTTAACTCCACGAGCAAGTCACCGACAGCCCAATCAGCGTCTGCCCCTCCTACTGCCACGCTTGCGAGGAAATGCGGGTTGGGCACGTAGTCGTCGCCCGCCTCGATGCCGCGGTTCCACTCATCCAGGAGCGGCCCGACCGCGTCGCGCATGATTGCGATATCGACGACCAGCGAGTCGTCGATGCTCATCATGAGGTCGACGGCGTTTTTCGCTCGCTTGATCCGTCGGCCCAGTTCACCTGAAAGTGCCTCATGCGGCCCTATCCGCGCGATACTCTCGCACCAAGCGAGATAAACCGACGCCCTGGCGAGGCTCAGCGGGTGGCTGTCCCGCTCCTTCCAAGTGAGATAAGCGAAGCCTACGGCCTGCTCCAGCATCTTGTGGATGTGCTTTCCCCTATGGACGACACTCGGATCGGCAGCAAGAAGGTCGAGCCCTCTCTGAGCCATCGTGTCCACGAAGTTGAAGCCGGGCAGCTCCATCCGAATGCGATAGTCGAGAGCCATGCCCGCCACGATCGCGTGGCCCTGACGGTCCTTCACCGCTTCGGGAATGGGGAGACGAGTTCCAAACGAAATGAGCTCGTCGAAGCCGAACGACGAGGCCACCGCGCGGCCCCGGTGACCTCGGGTTCCAGCTAGTGCGAGCTGCGGGGCACTCTCGTAGATGAATTGCCGAATCGGCGATTCCTTGCTGCTGAGGTGGCTCGTAAGGGACATGGTGCGACCCTATCGCGGGCCTTGCCTGGTCGTCGGCATGGCCGATTCAAAGGTTTAGGCTCCTACACGGCCGGGAATAGGACCGAGGATTTACATCCGAGCCCGGTAGGACGGAACCTTACCCCTGGAGGCGGTCGCGCTGCATTCGATCGATCTGTCGATTCAGCCAGTATGACTTCGGCCTGTTGATCCAGAATCGCAGCCAAGCCTGAAAAGCACCGACGCCGCCGGGACGACAACCACGTTCACCTACGATGCCGCCGGGAACAGGCTCACAGCCTCCAGGCCCCTTACCGGCACGGCCCAGTCAGCCGTCGTGACGAACACGTACGGCGATTCAGCTCATCCGGGAGACGTCACCTCTGTCACGGATCCGAACGGGCACGCTACCACATTCGTCTACGACACTTACGGCAACAGGACTTCGGTCACTGACGCTCTGGGCAGGACCATGGGCACCGCCTCCGACATCCTCGGCCGAAAAACTTCCACGACCACCCCGAGCGGCAAGACCACGACATACGCCTACAACACTGCTGGTTTCCTGGAAACCGTTACTGACCCGCTCGGGAAGGTCTCGACGTTCGCCTACGACGCGGCCGGGAACAAAACCTCAGTCACCGACCCGTTGGGGCACACGACCACCTACACCTATGACGCCCTCGGGAGGCACACGGTGACTACCGCGGCCGATAACACCACGACCTCCAGCGGCTACGACAACGACGGGAACCTGACTTCCCAAACAGACCAGAATGCCCACACCACCAGCTACACCTACGACGCCAGGAACCGGCTCACCTCCTCCAAAGACGGGCTGAACAGAACCACCACCTACGCCTACGACGCCGCCGGACAGCTCACCGGCAGGACCGACCCCTCCGCCAGGACCACCACCATCAGCTACAACACCGCCGGAGACAAAACAGGCATCACCTACTCTGACGGAGTCACCCCCAACGAAACGTTCACCTACACAGCCCTGCACCAGCCCGCCACGATGACAGACGGAACCGGGACTACCATTACGCAGCCGAGACCTACGAGGAAGAGACCCAGATCGTCGAGGAGACCTTCCGTCGCAATACTGTCGACTGCTTCGTGATCACCTGCCCGTCGTCCGATGACCTGCCACTCCCACTTTTCCTGCTCGAGCGCCAGATTCCATTCGTCGTGTTCGGAAGGCCCTGGGGTTTGCCAATGTCGGAATGCTGGTGGGTCGATGTCGATGGGGCCGCCGGTCTCGAGCAGGCGGTGAACCACCTGGTCGAGCTCGGCCACCGACGCATCGCCTACCTCGGTTGGGAGAAATCGGCCGGCTTGGCCGAGGATCGCGAGTCCGGCTGGCAGCGCGCCATGGGCTCGCACGGTCTCCCCACGCGCGGGATGATTGTGCGCGGCCCGGACGACGTCGAGACCGGGCGCCGGCTAGCCGGGGAACTACTCGACCGGCAGACACCGGCGTCAGGGATCATCTGTCCAAGCGACACCATGGCAATCGGCGCAATGCGCGCGTGCCGGGAACGAGGACTCGAACCCGGCCGCGACGTCGGCATTACCGGCTACGACGACAGCCTCGGTTCCCGCGTCGTCACGCCCGGGCTGACAAGCATCGCACAGCCACTGGAAACCGCCGCGAAGCACACCGTCCGCCTGCTGCTGGACCTGCTCAACAGCCCCGACAGCAAACCCGAACAGGTGCTGCTGCGGCCCTCACTCGTCGTACGCGAGAGCACGATGCCACGATGACACCCGGGGAAACGGGAACCCGTTTCCCCGGCCGCCTTGGCCGACCTTCCTCGGCAACGGCTTGCCGTGGCCGCCAGACGGCGGTCGAGACGCGGAGCTTCGCGTTCGACGATCCGGACACTGGAGGAGACCAGACAGTGGCGAGCTTCTCCAAGTGCGCCCTGCGTGCCCGGAACGCCAGACCGCGGACGTCATGTCCGGCAACGCACGGTACATCAAAGGCTGCGAAGTTCAGGCGGCCGCCGGACCACACCACAACTTCGCCGGCAAGGATGCAACCTCCAGGAACCATTTCTGGTGCGACGGCCTGCAGCTCCGGAAGCGAAGCTCCGACGGTATCCCTTAATCGGGACTAGACATGCATTCAGCATAAGACTCAGAAAATGTCGATGAACCTGTATTCAGCTACCTACCCAGGTGACAGAGTGCAGTGAAGGTACCCGTCCCATTTGGGTTCCGTGTAGATCGCGCCTGGCAGTGCGCCGGGTGACGGGAATGTCTTGACGAGTTTCGCCAGGGCAACAGCAACCGGGGGCTGCAGAGCCGGCGAGATGGACTCGCTCATGGCCCCAGCCTAAAGGACGGGTCGTTCATACCTCTCGGGGCCGTCTTGGGTACCCTCGGCGGTGTACTTCTGGGTGCGCCTTATCGTTTCCGCCATGGCCCGCACGGACTCCGTAGACAAGGCGGACCTGGACACGCCAGTATTCGACGCTGACCAGGTTACAGCTGCCAACTACGGCCGCGCTCCTGGTGTTCCACCAAACTGGACGAACCGGTGGAACGAATGGATTTTCATTTCGTTAGTGCATCCCCGGCCTGTCAGGCGGCTTTGACCAGGGGTAGTTCGTCCCAGTGGGTGGTGTAGCGCGGGGAGCGCATGCCGCGTTTCATGCTCCAGTCGGGTCCGCCGCGGATGCCCGCGTGGCCCAGTCCGATGGAGCCGCGTCCGTAGCGGCGGACGATGTCTTCAAGGAGGGGTCCGATGTTGCGCTCTTCGTGCGGGTTCTCGAAGATTTCCAGGGGTTTCTGGGTTCCGGTGGGCCTAAGGTCCGTCACCATGATCCCGGCGCGGGCGTACTTCACGCCCTCGTGGATGGCGGGTAGCAGGGCGTGCGCGGCCTTGGTCAGGATCACCGGATCCGCGGTGGGCATGGGCAGCGGTACGCAGACCGACGGAAAGGAGGTGTCCTTCGCGTTGAAGTGCGAGGTGCCGGCGAAGGCTGTGAGGACCTTGGCCTGGAGGTGGTGTTTGGCCAGCCGGGCGCTGGCCTGCTGGCCGTACACGCTGAGGACCTGGCGCAGGCCGGCGGCTGTGGTGATCGGGGTGGAGAACGAGCGCGAAAAGATGAGCTGGTCCCGGCCCACGCGCTCCTCCTCCATGGGAATGCAGGGGGTGCCTTGCAATTCCAGGACGGTCCGCATCAGCACTACCGAGAATTTGTCGCGGATCCGCACGGGGTCCGCCCGGCTGAGATCGAGGATCGAGTGGATACCCATCGCGTTCAGCCGTTTGGTCAGGCGGGTGGCAACGCCCCAGAGTTCGACGACGGAAAGGCCCGCCATGAGTGCCTCGCGCCGACCTGCCGGCACCGAATCCCAGCGGCAGACGCCGTCGAACGCGGGGTTGTGCTTGGCCCATTTGTTGGCGAGCTTGGCGAGTGTCTTGGTGCGGGCGATACCAACACAGACGGGGACGCCCACGTTCCTCGCTGCGGCGGCTTTCATGTCCCGTCCCAGCTGGAGGAGTGCCGTGGGAGAGCCTTTGACGCCGAGGAAGGCCTCGTCGATGCTGTAAACCTCCAGCCACGCGGAGTACCGGCCCAGGAGTTCCATCACGCGGGCGCTGATGTCGCCGTACAGCTCGTAGTTGCTGGACCTGGCAATCAGCCCCCATTCTTTCGCCCGCGGGGCGATCTTGAACCACGGCTCCCCAACGCCGATGCCCAGGGCCTTGGCTTCAGGGGAGCGGGTGACGGCGCATCCGTCGTTGTTGGACAGAACAACCAGCGGTTTGCCCTCGAGGGACGGGTCAAAGGCGCGCTCTGCGCTCGCGTAGAAGCAGTTCACGTCCACGAGGGCGATTTCCTGCATCTGCCGCATCAGCGCCGGTTTAGACACGGGACCGGCCGCCGTTCTGGGTAGAGTTTCGGATATGGATACGGGGGTGACGGTTCGTCGGGCGCGCGTTGATGACGCTGCCGAGATGGCGCGCGTGCATGTGCGGTCGTGGCGTGAGACGTACCGCGGGGTAATGGCCGACCGTGTCCTCGACGACCCGGAATTGCCCTCCACCCGGGAACGCTTCTGGACCGTCGCCCTCAGCGACGAGCGCTACCAAGCGAACCGCGTCGCGGTGGCCGAACGCAACGGCGACGTGATCGGGCTTGCAATGGCAGGGCCACCCCAGGACTCCGGAACGCAGTGGGGCACGCACCTCTACGTGCTGTACGTCGTTGCGGCTGAGCATGGGACCGGCGCCGGGGCTGCCCTCCTGGACGCCGTCGTCGGCCCTCACGATTCGGCGGCGCTGTGGGTTGCCGATCCGAATCCCCGGGCGCAGGCGTTCTACCGCAAGCACGGGTTCGTAGCGGACGGGACCGTGAACGTGGACGACGGCGTGCGCGAGATCCGCATGGTGCGGCTCCTCTGAGCTGTGCTGCTTACTGAATTTCCGCGAGCTAGACATGGTGGAGGCACCTGGTGGCCACGCCCCAGATGGTGAGCTCACTGAGGCTGGGGACGCGGATGTCCGGGTAGCGGGAGTTCTCTGCCTGCAACACCACACCTGTGGCGGTGATCCGCAGCCGCTTGACGGTCAGTTCGCCGTCGAGGACTGCGATGACTACAGAGCCGTCCTTGGGTTCGAGCGCCCGGTTGACGATGAGTTCGTCGCCATCGCTGATCCCTGCCCGTTCCATCGAGTCGCCGGTTACCCGGACAACGAAGGTGCTGGTGATGTCCTTGATGAGGTGTTCATTCAGGTCGATCCGGCCGTCGAAGTAGTCCTGGGCTGGCGAGGGGTAGCCCGCGGCAACCGCAACCGGGGACATCAGCACCAGCCGCAAGGAGAGGCCCGCATCTATCACACGGGGACCGACAACAACGCCCACAACACACCTTTATTCGAATATATGTTCGATACTTTGAGTGTACAGGCAGGGGGCGACAGTGCGTAGTCTCAACTTGCGCTCCTGACGGACCTGCATGCGAAAGGCGCGCTATCTGATGCGGAATTAGCGCTGCCAAGCGCCTCCTCCTCGGGGACTGATAGTTCGGGATCCTGTGGCAGGTGCGGGACCGACCGCTATTTCTGCCCTCTTTCGGCGAGCCGCTGGAGTTGCCATTGATGCACGTCGGGCAGCCAATCCAACGGGGCCGATGGGCCGATCCGCGGGTCGTCGGGAACACCGCCGTCGAGCAGGTCCTGGACATATGCGCGATCCTGATTGATTCGTACTCCTAGTTGCCCAGCCCCTCCCACTGAACCGTGACCGGGAATGACGGCATCGACGTCGTCTGCCAGGTCCTCGAACAGCCGCAGCGCCTCGAGGTAGTCCCCGAGCGGATCCGCTGTCTCCAGGTCGAGGAACGGCATCAGGATGTCAGAAAGCATGTCGCCGGCGACGAGGACGCGGCGCTCTTCAATCAGCAGCGCCGCGTGCCCCGGGGCATGGGCTTGATGCTCGATGATGCGGACTTTGGGGCCATCCCAAGGAATCTGTTCAGCTCCGGCGGGCAGACCCGTAATTTGACCGAGCAGCTCCATCGGGATCTCTTCGGCGTACTCCGGCGGGAGCCCTTCGGCGATGAGGTCCTGCCAATCCGCTTTCGACAGCACATCGTGGATAGATGCCGCGCAGCGGGCCGTACCGTACCGGGGCGCTGCGCCGAAGGACGTGTGCCAGAGCACGTGGTCCCAGTCCGGATGCGTTGAGAAGCCTGCCACAACAGGCTGGCCCAACTCGCGAACGTCGTTCGCCAGGTCCGCCATTTCGCCACGAGTTATACCGGGGTCGATGAGCAACACACCGTCCCGGCCCTGCACCACAACGGAATTACTCTGGATGAACTCGCTCTCGTGAACGAGAACACCCTCAGCGATTTTCTTCAGCATGAAACGCCTTCCGCTTGTGGTTTTTGAACCAGCTTGTCGAGACGCTATTAGCTGTCGGTAGTGGAGCGCAAGCATCGTTGGCGAAGTGGGTAACCCACGGTCCGGGGTGCTCGATTAGGGCGAGGTGCGGGCCGAGACTATCCGGGTCCGCCAACGGCAAACCTGTATTCCGAGCGCCCATCCCACACAATCAAGAATCTGAATTTGGACGAGCGGTGCGGGGTTTCGATGTGGCGCCATTTAAGGTCAGCTGGGAACTCCAGTAGCCTGCTGGGATGGTTGCGGACGAGCAGGAACTGACAGGTGGAAACGCTTCCGAGAGCGTTGTTCGCATTGGTCACACCGTCCGAAAACCCTGGCTGGAGAACTCAGCCGCCGTGCAGAGTTATCTGAGTGCGCTCCGGTCGTCCGGGGTGGACGTTCCCCAGCCTCTGGGCCGGGACGAACACGGTCGAAGCACAGTGGAGTACATAGAAGGCGAACTCGCAATGGATCATCTGCCGCTCGGGCGGGACGATTTACTGCGGGTGGGTCGGATGATTCGGCAAATCCATGATGCGAGCGAAACAGTGCCGATGCGCAACCCGGGCGACTGGAAGATGCTGCTGCCGGCGGAGAATCCAGACCTGATGTGCCACAACGACCTCGCCCCGTGGAACCTCATCATGGGGGACCGCTGGGTATTCATCGATTGGGATGGTGCCGGGCCCAGCACGCGGTTGTGGGATCTGGCCTACGCCGCTGAGTCGTTCGGCCTGCTGTTCGACGGGCAGCCGGTGGATGACGCCGCCCTGAGGTTGCGGGCACTTGTTGACGGCTACGGAGCCGATGCCGCACTAAGCAAGGCACTTCCGGCGGCCATGGCGAAACGAACTGCGGCGATGTTCGATCTTCTGAAGTCCTCGCATGAGACCGGGGTTCAGCCTTGGGCCGACATGTACGTTAATGGACACGGTGAGCACTGGCGTTCCGCCGCCCACTACGTCGCGCGGAATCAAGCGATCTGGGAACAAGCCCTCGCGTAGCCGTTCAGCGGATGATGCGGTAACGCACGTGTGTGACGAGGCGGCTGCCGCTCACTTCCGTCGGCTCAAGCGTGAGGTTCCCGACGCCGTCGAGCAGCCGTTCACCCGCCCCCAGGGTCATGGGTGCGATGTGCAGCCGCAACTCGTCGATCAGCCCCGCCGACAAGTACTGGCGGGCCGTCTGCGCCCCTCCGGCGATGGCCACGTCCTTGCTGCCGGCGGCTTCCCTCGCCCTGGCAAGGGCCGATTCGATCCCATCGGTTACGAAGTTGAAGGTGGTTCCGCCCTGCATCTGCACAGGCTCGCGCTCCTGGTGCGTGAGAACGAACACGGGGGCGTGATACGGCGGCTCCTCACCCCACCAACCCCGCCATTCTTCGGCCCACGCCCCGGGCCCGGCGAACATGTTCCGACCCATGATGTACGCGCCTGCCGCGAGGATGCCCTCGAGCTCGGGTGCGTTGGCTTCGCGTTCCTCGAACTGCCATCTGTGCAGCAACTCGCCGCCCTCGCCCAAAGGGTCTGTCGGAGTTTGGTTCGGGCCGGCGACGAAGCCGTCGAGGGAGATAGTCAGATCGCACGTGACACGGCTCATGCGCCCATCATGCCACCACCCGGCGGTTCGCGCGCCGGATGGGTCCTCCCTAAAGCTAGGGGTGCCGGACGTCCTGCGGCTGCGGTGCCCCCGCCAGGTCCTGGATCCGTTCCGTTGCCGCCCAGCTCGCGAGCAGGCGCAGCCTTTCATCTGACGGCGATCCGGGCGCTGCGGGGTAGACCGTGAGGGTGAAGCCGGGGTCCTCGGCCAGTTCCATCGCCTCATAGGCAAGCTCGAGCTCTCCCACCACCGGGTGGTGGAAAACCTTCGTGCCCGCGTAGTGGCGCCGGACATTGTGGGCGGCCCAGCGCGTCCGGAATTCTTCGCTGCGGACGGAAAGTTCTCCGACGAGGTCGGCCAGCCGCTTATCAAAGGGGTTGCGCCCGGTCTGCGTCCGCAGGATCGCCACGTTGGTATTGGCCGCCAGATCCCAGTCGGGGTAAAAATCCCGGGCTTTGGGGTCCAGGAAAATGAACCGGCAGTGGTTCCCGGGCCGGGCTGGCCCGCGGTACATCTCCGAGTACAGGGCAAAGCCAAGCTGGTTGGCGGCCACGATGTCCATGTAGTGGTTGCTGATGAAAGCCGGCGCGGTGGTGATGGAGTCGAGCATGAACTGGAGGGTGGGCCGGACCGCGCCGCTTTGGAGGGGGCGCCGTCGGGCCCTGCCTGACGGGCTGGAGGCGCGCGCAAGGTTATAGAGGTGGTCCCGTTCGGCCTCGTCGAGTTTCAGCGCCCCGGCGATGGCGTCAAGGACACTTTCGGAGGTGCCGGACAGGTTCCCGCGCTCAAGCTTTGTGTAGTAGTCCACGCTGACACCGGCAAGCATGGCCACCTCTTCGCGGCGCAGGCCGGGGACCCGGCGTCGGCCACCATAGAGCGTCAGTCCTGCCATTTCGGGAGTGATCCGGGCACGCCGTGAGGCGAGGAACTCGCGCACTTCCATCCTGTTGTCCACCCGTCCACGCTACCCCCGGACCCGCACGTTAGGGAGGTACTGCCAGGACCCGGATAACCGGAACGCTTGCTGGGAATGACGGCGGGCTGCGGCATCGAACTGTCCGGACACGTCAGGGGGCCGGCGGTGGCTGGGGAGCGTGGCCTGGTCTCACCCTGAGGCCATCTCACCGCCGGCCCCGGCATGTATCCCAAACCCCACCTTGGGAGTGAACAGGCAGCCAAGCCCTGTTCACTAAGTCGCACTACTAATCTATTCCCTCGACGCCCGAAGCGCACGGACCACTTTTCGGCGGGTCACTTTTGCGGAGGGTCCGACGGCGGCGCTCAGCCCGTGCGGTCCACCGCCTTCAGAATCGCTTGGCCCAGTTCGCCCGGCTTAGTGAACTGCGGCCAGTGCCCGGTGGGCAGGTCCACGTACTCCACGTCCCGAATGCGGGCGAGTTCGGCGACGAAGGGATGGCCGGCGTCGATCCACTCCGTCAGCAGCGACGACGGGAACTCGCAGGCGATCACCGTGGCCGGGACGTCATACCGCCGCGCATCGTGGAGGTGCTGCTTGTCGTAGGCCACGCCCTTGGGCTCCGGGATGGCCCGTGCCCGGAAGCTGTCCCGGAGTTCGTCCGTCAGGTCCACCAGGTCCTCATCCTCGAAACCGTCCCACGGCGGAAGCGGAATGTCGTCGCCGTCCGCCGGCAGTTCATTATTGATGACGTCCCCTTCACCCAGGGGCCCGCTGTCCACAAAGATGTTCCGTTCGATGCGGTCCGGCCGGGCGTCAGCCACACCGTGGATGATGGCCCCGCCGCCCGAGTGGCCCACCAGCACCACCTTGCCGTCAAGGGAATCCACCTTCTCCACCACGGCGTTGATATGGGTCCGCAGTCCGATGCCCGCCCGCGATGCGTCAGGGGATTCGAGGCCGGGGAGCGTAAGCGGGTGGAGGCGATGGCCGGCCGCGGCAAGTGGGGGAGTGACCTCATCCCACGACGATGCGTCCAGCCAGAATCCGGGTACCAGGATGATGTCCATGACCGAACCCTACCGGTGCTGCTCCGGCCCCTCAAGGGCGATGGCAAGGGTCAAGGAGTCAGCCTGGGACGGAGGCAGGCCCGCGCATCAGCGACCGCAGGTGGTCTCCACGGCAGGGGATTGCAGCATCCACCAGGGCACGGCTGTGCTCGTGGGCGGGGCTGGCGAAGAACGCCTGCGTTTCCGCGACCTCAATCACCCGCCCGTCCAGCAGCACAGCCACGCGGTCGCACATGTACCGGACCACATCCATGTCGTGCGAGATCACAATCAGCGACAGCCGGTGGTCGCGCTGGAGCCGCAGCAGAAGGTTCAGGACAGTGCGCTGGGTCAGCGCATCCAGGGCCGAAGTGGCCTCATCGCAGATCAGCACCCGCGGATCGAGCAGCAGGGCCCTGGCAATCGTGGCGCGCTGAAGCTGCCCTCCCGAGCACTGGCCGGGGCGCCTGTCCAGCATGCATTCGTCCAGTTCCACCTCGGCCATGGCGTCCGCAATCCTGCGGGCCCGGTCCGCGGCAGTGAGCCCCCGCCGCCGCAGGAGGGGCGCCTCCATGCTGGCGCGCAGCGTCATCCGCGGATCGAAGGAGCTGTGCGGCTCCTGGAACACCAACTGGACGGCGGTGGCCTCCGGGGCGCTGCCGGCTTCTGGCAGGTGACGGCTGATGGTGCCGCGGGTGGCCTTTTCCAGGCCGACGACGGCGCGCGCCAGGGTGCTTTTGCCCGAGCCGGACTGGCCCAGGATACCCAGGATCTCCCCGCCTTTCAGCTCCAGGCTCACATCCTCAAGCACGGTGTGCCGGCGCCTGCGCGGGCCAAAGGTCTTGTGCACCCCGGAAAGGGTGAGGACGTCCCGTTCGGCGGGGGCTGGCCGGCGGCGGGAGTCCGGCGCCAACTGCGACGCCGCGAGCAGTTCGCGGGTGTAGTCCTGCTGCGGCGCGGCCAGGACGTCGGCCGTGGGACCGCTTTCGACGATGCTGCCCGCATCCATCACCAGCACGCGGTCGGCGAACGGGGCCACCGAGGCGATGTTGTGGGTGATGTACAGGACCCCGAGTCCGCGTTCCCGGCGCTCGCGGTCCAGGAGCTGGAGTACCTGCCGTTCGAGCATCTTGTCCAGGGCCGACGTCGGTTCATCCGCCAGGAGCAGCTGGGGGCGGCCGGCGAGGGCGACGGCGGTCATGGCGCGCTGTGCCATGCCCCCGGATAGCTGGTGGGGATAGGAACCGAAGCCCCGGGCGGGATCGGCGAAGCCAACCTCGTGAAGCATCTCCACAGCGGTATCCCTGGCTTTCGCCCCGCGCAGGCCCCCATGGATGCGCAGCGGCTCGAGCAGGTGCTGGCCGATGGTCCGGTTGGGGTTGAACATCCGCTTGGGCTGCTGGAAGAGCATGCCCACCTTGCCGCCGCGGACCGTATTGAGGTCCTCCTCTGCGGCGGCCGTGACATCGACGGTGCCTAGCCGGATGGAGCCGGACGTGATGCCAAGCTGAGGCGGCAGCAGCCGCAGGCAGGACAAGGCTGTGAGGGTTTTTCCCGACCCGGAGCCGCCCACGAGTGCCACGAATTCGCCTGCGGCGACGGACAATGACAGGTCCCGGACGAGGGGTGCCGGCCCGGCGCTTCCTGGACCGGTGGCACGGGCTGCCGTGCCGCCGTCGGACTTTCCGGCAGGCCCAAGGTTCCGGACTTCCAAACCGCGGATCTCCAACACGCTGTCCGGGCTGCTCATTTCGCCTCCGCCACGGGCAGCAGCAGGGGACCGGCGGCCATGTGCGCGGCACGCTGCCCCAGCAGGGTCACACACAGGGCAACCGCAAAGATCGCGAGGCCCGGCGCGAGGATCCCCAGCGGGGCACGTTCCGTGTAGGGCTGCGCGGCGGCCATCATGGACCCCCAGTCCGACTGCGGCGGCTGGACGCCGAGCCCCAGGTAGGACAGGGCGCCAACGCTGATCAGCAACTGGCCGAACCGGAGCGTGGCCTGGCCCAGGATGGGGGCGGCCAGGTGCGGAATGACGTGCCGGAAGATAATGAACGACGGCGGGCAGCCCACCACGCGCGCGGCCTCAACGAAACCGCGGCTTGAGACGTCGTAAGCGAGGGTCCGTGCCAGCCGGGCGAACGGCGTCCAGCCGGTCACGGTCAGGGCCAGCAGGAGCGGCCCGAACCCGGTGCCCAGCGTGGCCACGATAAAGAGCGCCACCACCATCTCGGGAACCGCGAGCAGCACGTCGTTGGTCCGGGTCAGGAATTCATCCAACCAGCCGCGCCGGCGGGCACTGAGCACCCCGGCGGCGACACCGAGCACGCACGTCAGGACAGTGGCCAGCGCAGCCACGGACATGGAGAACCGGCCGCCTTCCAGGAGCCGGCTCAGGGTGTCACGGCCCAGGTGGTCGGTTCCCAGCCAGTGCTCGGCCGACGCCGGGGCGAGGCGCGCGGCAAGGTTCTGCTCCGAAGGCGGGTACGGGTAGATCCAGGGTGCAACCAGGACAGCCAGGATGACGACGGCGAGCACCACGGCCGCCGCGACGGCCGCCACCGGGCGCCTTTGTCCCGTCCGCCTACGCATAGCTGCCTTCCACGGCCGGGCTAAGCAGCCGGTGCACAAGGTCCGCGAGCGTGGTCACGGTGACGGCGAGGACCACCACCACCACTACCCCGCCCTGGGCCAGCGGTATGTCGCTGTTGATGACGGCGTCGAACAGCAGCCGCCCCATGCCGGGTACGGCGAAGATGACCTCCACGATCACCGAGCCGCCCAGCAGCCCCGCGAACCACACCGCGAAGAGCGTGGACAGCGGTACCAGCCCGTTGGGCACCACATGCCGGAGGACTGCCTGGGTGTGGCTCAGGCCCCTCGCCCTGGCCGCGGGAACGTGTTCGGCGGCGGCCGCTTCGATCATGCCGGAGCGGACAGCCGACGTGAAGTAGCTGATGGGCCGCAGCGCCAGGGTGACCGCCGGCAGGACCATCGAGGCCGGGCCCGCCCAGCCCGCGGACGGCAGGACGGAGAGTTTCAGCGCGAACACCAGCACCAGCAGCGGCGCCACCCAGTACTCCGGCATGGCGATGAAAGACTGCGTGACGGTAGTGATCACCCTGTCCGTGGCCTTCCCCTGGCGCAGCCCGGCAGCGATCCCCAGCGGCAGTGACACCAGGACGGCGAGGCCCAACGAAAGGACAACCAGGCTGAGCGTCACGGCCAGGGCAGGCAGGACCTGGTCCGCCACCGGGGTCCGGCTGACGTGCGAAAGACCCATGTCGCCGGTGATGATCCGGCCCAGCCAACGGAGATACTGGAGCACCAGCGGATCCTGCAGGCCCAGGCTGAGGCTCAGTGACTGCACGGCGGCGTCATCCACCACGTCCCCGGACACGCGCGACCTGATGATCTTGCGGACGGGGTCCCCGGGAGTGAAATACGGAATCAGGAACACCGCGAAAGAGGACACCACAACGGCCGCCACCAGCGTTGTTGTTCTCTTGGCGATGAAGGGGAGCATGGCTGGGGCAGGTGCCTAGGAGCCCGACTTGGCGGTCTTGGCGGTCAGGACGTAGCGGGACAGCGGGTCCTGCACGTAGCCCAGCACGTTGGTGCGGACCGCATCCGTTGCCTGCTCGTTGACCAGCCACACGTTGACGGCCTTTTCGGCGAGGATGTTTCCCGCGTCGGCGTAGAGCTTGTAGCGCTCGTCGGGGTCCACGGTCTTGGCTGCTTCGGCCACGATCCGGTCATATTCCGGGTCGCAGAAGTGGCTGAGGTTGTACGCTCCGGTGCAGGTGTAATCGGCGGTGAGGAAACCGATTGGATCGGCGATGTCGATCAGGCGGTTTCGCTGGCTCAACAGCATGTCGTAGTTGCCTGCCAGGACAGCGGGCTCTGCCGCGGCGTATTCCTTGGCCTGGATGCTGACAGGGATGCCCACGGCCTTCAGGTTCTCCTGGATGACGGCTGCCACGTCGGCGAACTCCGCCCGCTCCACGATGGCGATGATCTCCAGCGGCCGGGCCGCGGTGTAACCGGCGTCGGCCAGCAGCTTCTTGGCGGCATCCACGTCCTGTTTCGGGGCTTCCTGCTTGTCGCCGGCCCAGGGTTCAGACGGAGCAAAGACACCCTTGGCCGGGAGGGCCGCACCCTCGTACACGCTGGCCGCCAGCGACTCGAGGTCCAGCGCATCGCGGATAGCGGTCCGGACGTCCACGTTGTTCAGCGGTTCCCTGCCGTTGTTCAGGTACAGGGTGGCCGTGCGCGGCGAATCCGCCTTGTTGACCTTCACGCCGTCGGCGTTCTCCAGTGTGGCCAGGCTCGCAACGGGAATGGAGAGGGAAATGTCGGCCTCTCCGGTCTGGACCTGGGCCGCCCGGGTGGCACCGTTAGTGATGAAGCGGACCTCGGCGCCGGCGAGCTGCACGTCGCCGCCCCAGTAGTCCTCATTCCGTTCCAGGGTAAGGGACTGCTGTGACACTTCGGAGGCCGGGACGAACGGCCCGGTGCAGTGCCCGAACGGATTCAGGTTTTCTCCGGCGTACGCGGCCGGGGCAAGGATGCCGGCGTTAACGCTGGCCAGCCGGTACGGGACCAGCGGGCTCTCGGTGGGAGTGGTGATGCGGACGGTGTTGGCGTCCACCGCGGTGACGGCGCTGACCATTTTGCTGTTGAAGGCGCGAGCCGGGACGGTGGCGGCGAGGACGTGGTTCAGGGCGCCAGCCACCGAATCTGCTGTCAGGGCTGTTCCATCCTGGAATTTCACGCCTTCGCGGATGGTGAAGTCCCAGTCGAGGGGGCTGGACTGGGACCACTCCGAAGCCAGCATGGGAACCACTTCGCCCTTGGCGGCGTCGTAGCTGGTCAGCGTCTCAAGGCAGCCGGAGAGTGACAGGACGTACGCAGCATCGGATTCGAGCGCCCAGTTGGCCACGGGTGCGCGGAAGTTGTCCACCACAATCCGCTGGTTGGTGTCGGCCGTGGGGGTCGCAGTGCCCTGTTGGGCCTGGCCACCGCTGAAACCGCAGCCGCTCAGTGTCAGGAGGGCGGCAACGCCCAGGGTGATCCGGGATCGGTGGAGTGGACGCACGAAAAACCGCCTAGCAGGACCCGAGGGGACGTCGGGGAAAAATGTGGACTACTTAGGTTAGCCTTGCCTGCCGCGAAAGGGCTAATCCCGCACGGCGGGCCACCGTAATACTCCAGCGCCCAATACACGCCGCAGTATTCCGGTGGCCCGCTCGCACCGCCCTCCGGGCAGTTCCGCGGCAGTTACGGCTTGACGGAAAGTCCGACGGCGTCGGTGGCCACTTTGCCGTGGGCATTCTGGAATATGGCGCGCACCTGCAGTCCGGCCTGTTCCGGGACTGCAGTGAACTCCAGAGTGGACCGGTAGCTGCCCTCGTCCGTCCGCCGGGTGGCAGGTTGGGTCCCCGTCCGCTCCCAGGTGGTGCCGCCGTCGGACGATACCTCCCATACCGCCACCGGCCCGGGTGTTCCGGTGGCGGTGGCAGTGAAAGTGGCCGTCTTGCCAGCTTTGACGGCCGCAGCCTTGGGCTGTTTCTGGACTGCCGGAAGTTCCACGCCCTGGTCGAACTCCGGCCAACCGTCCACCCAATTGATCTTCTGCAGGCCGAGCGTGGGGAAGTAGGGGATGTCCTCGTTGGAGCCGTCGTAGTAGTGGAAGGCCAGGTAGTCGCCAAAGACCGACTGTCCACCTGGTCCGGTGATGGCTCCATGCGAATCGAGCACCACCGACCCGCCGCCGCCGAACATGTCGCGGCCCTCCTTGTCCAGATAGGGGCCCTTCACCGAGGTGGAACGGCCTACCGCCACTTTGTAAGTGGAGTCGGCGCCGCGGCAGCAGGAGTCGAAGGAGACAAACAGGTAGTAGTACCCGTCGTGTTCAGTGATGTACGGCGCTTCGACGGGGTTGCCGGGCATAAAGCGGTCCGCGATGTTCACGGTTTGCGCCTGCCAGCCCTCCACCGGCTTGCCGGTAGGCCACTCGAGCGGGACCAGGAAGATGCCGTACCAGAACGATCCGATCGCCATGTAGGGCTTGCCGTCGGCGTCTTCGATGATCCCGGCGTCGATCGCGTTGAACGTCTTGCCGGGGTTGTTCGGGTCAAGGCCGGTGGCCGGGGAGGAGACCACCAACCCCTGGTCCACCCATTCATAGTCGGGATCGCTCGGGTCCAGGGTGGTGTTGGTGGCCAGTGCCGTCAGGGAGTTGTTCCCGCCAAAGCGCGACGCCGAGTAGTACAGGTAGTAGGTGCCGTCATGTTCGGTGATTTCCGGCGCCCAGAGGTTGCCTGGGAGCTCGCCGTCAGAGAAATGCTCATCGATCCAGGCTGGAATCCGGTCCCAGACCGTGCCGGTGTACTCCCACGTGGTTCCTTCATCGTGCGAAGACCAGATTTGGATGGTTCCGCCGTTCTCCCGGTTCAGGAGCCCGGTGGAGTACACGTACCAGGTGCCGTCGTCGGCGATGATCAGGGCGGGATCGTGGATGGGGGAGGTTTCGCCGACCACCGATTTGCCGCCGGGGAGATCGGCGGGCAGCTCCTGGCTGGCCTTTGCCTTGATGGCCGTTGCCTGGATGGCCGGGGCATCCCAGGCCGGTGCGGCGATACTGTTCGTTGCTGGCTGGGCAGGGGCTGACGCTGTGGCTGGAGGCAATGCCAACGCCCCGAGGGCGAGGCCTGTGACCGCCGCCAATCCAGCGGCGCGCACAGCCCAAGAACGTGACTTCGTCATCACGTGGTCCTTCCGAAAGGTTTGTCCGGGAATGGGGTTATGGCGTCGGGGATGCGCCGAGGCCGGATTTATTGCAACGTTGTAACGAAGAATATTCCACGTGTGGCCGCAGGCGTCAAGGGAGTTGGCGGCGGATGAAAAACTTATTGGGCACCACCCCTTGACGGCATCCGACAGGCTGTGTGAAGGTTTCTTACAACGTTGCAAACGAATGGCTCCGGATGCGGGTCCGCCATTGAGGACCACGGGGCAAGCTCTGCACCAGCCAATAAACTTGATCGCTCAACCCAACTCGGAAGGACTGCGTGATGATGAAGTCACGTCCCATGGCCGCTACCCTGGCGCTCTTTACCGCCGCCGGCCTGATGCTCGGCGGATGCTCCGCCCCCACCGGTGGGGACACCGGCGAAAAGAAGCTGACCTTCATGTTCCGCGGGGGTGAGGACGAGAAGAAGGCCTACGAAAAGGCCGTTCAGCAGTTTGAAACGGAGAACGGCGTGGACGTGGACATCATCGTCACCACTGCCGACCAGTACGCCACCAAACTGAAGGCCGCCATCGCCGGCAAGCAGGTTCCGGACGTGTTCTACATCGGCCCCGGCGACGTCCAGGCCTACGTGCAGAACGGCATCGTCAAGGACATCACCGAATACGTGGAGGGTTCGGACACGATCGACCTGGACAACATCTGGGAATACGGCGTGGACAGCTACCGCTACGACGGGAAGCGAGTGGGTGAGGGCTCCATCTACGCCCTTCCCAAGGATGTTGGGCCGTTCTCCTTTGGCTACAACAAGACCATGCTGGAAAAGGCAGGCATTCCCCTGCCGGACAAGGACAAGCCCTACACCTTCGATGAGTTCGTTGCGGCTGCCAAGAAACTCACCGCGGACACCAATGGTGATGGCACCCTGGACCAGTGGGGCACCGGCCTGAACGTCCAGTGGAACCTGCAGCCGTTCGTGTGGTCCAACGGCGGCGACTGGCTCAACGAAGACCGCACCAAGGTCACCGTGGACACTCCGGAATTCGCCCAGTCCCTCCAATGGTTCGCCGACCTGCAGAACGTCCACGGCGTGACGCCCTCTGTGGCCGAAGCGCAGACCCTGGACACCTACCAGCGCTGGATGAAGGGCGAAATCGGGTTCTTCCCCATCGCCCCCTGGGACCTCTCCACTTACCAGAAGCTGGACTTCGACTGGGACGTGATCCCCTACCCGGCGGGTGAATCCGGCAAGACCGCCAGCTGGATCGGCACGCTCGGCATCGCGGTCTCCGAAAGCACCAAGCACCCCGAGGACGCCGTCAAGCTCGTCGAATTCCTGACGGCCAACAAGGAAGCACAGCAGAGCCTGGTGGACGCCGGGATCCAGATCCCCAATCTGAAGGACATGGCGGAGACCTGGGCTGCGGATACCACCACCAAGCCCGCCAACAAGGCCGAGTTCCTTGAGATCGTCAAGGACTACGGCCGCGCCCTCCCGGGCGGCAACACCTACAACGCCGAGTGGTACGACGAACTGTTCACCAACATCCAGCCCGTGCTGGACGGAAAGCAGACCGCCGCGGACTACCTGAAGGAAGCCCAGCCCAGGATGCAGGAATTCCTGGACGCCGCCAACCAGCAAGCCGGCAACTAGCCAGACAGACCGGGTGCCGCGGCCCTGCCCGAACGGGGCCGCGGCACCTTATCCACCAGCCTTTGCGTGCCGCTTGGCGCGCCACCCATCAAGAATCAAAGAGGATCCAGCGATGACAACCATCACGCGCCCGCGACGCTCGCGGCTTCACCGGAAGGAACACCAGGCCGCCCTGCTCTTTGTTGCCATACCGGTGATCGGGTTCCTCCTCTTTACGCTCTTCCCGCTGCTGTTCTCCGTCTACGCGTCCTTCACCAACTGGAACGGCATCTCCGCCCCGGTCTTCAAGGGCCTGGACAACTACACCAAGATGTTCGGGGACCGCTACTTCCTGAAGTCGCTCTGGAACACGCTGTTCATGATGATCGGGATCCCCATCGGCCTGGTCATCTCGCTGGCCCTGGCATTGGCCATGAACCGCAAGATGCGCGGGACCACGTTCTTCCGCACCGTCTACTACCTGCCCGTGATCTCCTCGATTGCCGCCGTCGCCATCCTTTGGCAGTGGGCTTTCAACGGCGACTTCGGCCTGATCAACCAGGGCCTGGGCCTGATCGGCATTGACGGGCCCAACTGGCTGCAGGACACGGGCACGGTGAAGCCCGCGCTGATCATCATGGCCGTCTGGAAGGGGCTGGGGTATTCCATGCTGCTGTACCTGGCTGCGCTGCAGTCGGTGCCGCGCTACCTCTATGAGGCGGCAGCCCTCGACGGCGCCTCCGCCTGGCAGCAGTTCCGCCACATCACTATCCCGATGGTTCGTCCGGTCACGTTCTTCCTGATCGTCACGTCCATCATCGGCGGCTCGCAGATCTTCGTGGAGATCAACATCATGACCCCCACCGGCGGCCCCGAGTTCGAGTCCGCTTCCATCGTTTGGTACATCTGGCAAAAGGCGTTCGACAACCTCCAGATGGGCTACGCCTCGGCCATGTCCGTGGTCCTGGGACTTCTGGTGTTCATCATTACCTTCATCCAGTTCCGGCTCAACCGCCGCAACCAGTTTTCGATCGATTGAGGCAGGCAGCCATGTCCGCACAGAACGTCATCAGCACCCCTCCGCTGGAACCCACCGAAGCCATCCCGGCTACCGGCGGACGCGGCCGCTCCGGCCTGCCGGCCAGGAACGGCCACCGCTCGGCCAAGTCGACACTGAAGCTCGGCAACATCATCACCACGCTCATCCTGTCCGTGGGCGCGATCATCATGATTGCCCCGCTGGCCTGGACTTTCTCCACGTCCCTGAAGACCAAGGACGGCGTGTTCGAACTGCCGCCGCAGTGGATTCCGGACCCGTTCGTGTGGGAAAACTACGCCCGGATCTGGACCGCCGGGCCGCTCCTGAGCGGGATCCAGAACAGCCTGATCGTTGCCTGTTCAGTCACCATCGTTGGCTCGCTGACCTCCGCGCTGGCAGCGTTTGCCTTCGCCAAAATGCGGATGCCCTTCAAGAACGTCCTGTTCCTCGGGCTGCTGTCCGGCCTGATGATCCCGTTCCCCACGCTGATGATCCCGCAGTTCACCATCTTCGCCGGCATAGGCTGGGTGGACACCCTGCTGCCGCTGATCGTGCCGGGACTCTTTGGCAACATCATCATGATCTTCTTCCTGCGCCAGTTCCTGAACAGCGTCCCGGACTCCATCGTGGAAGCCGCCCGCATCGACGGCGCCTCCTACCTGCAGATCTTCTGGACGCTGATCATGCCCGCCATCCGGCCCGCGCTGGCCGCGCAGTTCATCCTCTGGTTCATGGCTGTGTGGAACGACTACCTGGCGCCCATCATCTACCTGAACTCCCCTGGCACGCAGACCCTGCAGCTGGTCATCGCCAACTTCAACGCCCAGTACGCCATCCAGACCGACTACCCCTTGATCATGGCCGCCTCGTTCATAGCGCTGCTGCCCGTGCTGATCGTCTTCATTGTGTTCCAGCGCCAGATCATCGAATCCATCGCCCTGTCCGGGTCCAAGGGCTAGCGCCATGGCCACCGCAGATCTCACCAGTGCTGACGCCCCCGCCTTCGATTCCGCAGCAGACCCTGCCTCCTGGGGGGCCCGGCACGCCCACGACCCCACCGTGGTCCGCGACGATGACGGCACCTACTACATGTTCTCCACTGATTCCGTGGCCAACTCGAAAGATATTCCAGCCGGAGTACATGTCCGGACGTCCGCGGACCTGGCGGAGTGGACATATGCCGGAACCGCGTTGAATGGCGTTCCGAGGCCCGCTGCCGAATGGTCCCAAGCGCAGGGACTCTGGGCGCCTGAGGTGGTCCGCTGGGAGTCCGGGGACTGGCACATGTACTACTCCGCCTCCACCTTCGGCTCCAATACGTCCGCCATCGGGCTGGCTGTAGCGCCGTCACCGGCTGGCCCCTGGCAGGACCGCGGCCTCGTGGTGGCCACCCGCTCGGGGCAGCACTCCCAGAATGCCATCGATGCCGCAGTGACGTTCGACGCCGACGGCGCCCCCTGGCTGACGTACGGTTCATTCTTCTCGGGGATTTACATCCTGCCGCTGGACCGGACCTCCGGACTGCCGCTGGTGAAGGCGGACCTCGGATCCGTCATCGCCCGCAGGCCGAAGTCCGTCGAAGGCGCAGTAGAAGGTGCGTTCATCCTCCGCAGGCCCGAGGATGGCCGGTACGTCCTTTTCGCGTCCTACGATTCGTTGTTCAGTACCTACAACGTGCGGGTGGCCGTGGCAGACTCCATCACTGGCCCATACCGTGACTTCCATGGCCTCGCCATGACGGATGTGGACGCGCTGCCGGCGTCCGTGGGCACCAAGGTGTTGGGCAGCCACCAGTTCGACGGCGGCACGGGCTGGCTTGCCCCTGGCCACAACTCGGTACTCACGCAGGACGGCCCGGGCGGGGGCCCGGAATACTTCATGGTCCACCACGTTCGGTTCGCGGCCGACCCCAGCGAGCATGTGGTGCAGTTGCGGCGCCTATTCTTCAACTTCGCGGGCTGGCCGGTAGTCTCGCCGCAGCCGTTCGCCGGCCGGGAGACCGAGACGTTGCCCGTGCCGGAGCCTGTGGCGGGCACTTGGCAGGTGCTCCGGTTCGATCCGGGGTCAACGGCACTTGTCCCTGCCGTCGCCGCCGAACTGGCCAGCGTTGTTCCCCTCGTCTCGGGCGGGACACCAACTCCCGCCCGATTGCTTATCGCCGGGGTGCAGGACGGATCAGGGCGGGCTGTTGAACTTGATGCTGTGGTGTTCGGGTCCTGGGACTGGGCCCGTAACCGCCCGGCATTGTCCTTTAGCGGAATCGACCAACACGGCGTGGCCTGGAGCGGAACCAAGGGCGGCGCGTCATGAACGACGTTCCGTTGGGGTGGGCCGGACGGGTGATGCAGTGGCTTGCCTTCGCCACCCGCCTGGTGCTGGTCAACGTGCTGTTTGTGGCCGGGACGCTCGCCGGGCTGATGGTGTTCGGCCTCTTTCCGGCCGCCGTTGCCGCCACTACCGTCCTGGGCCGCCTGCGCCTGGGCGGAAAAGATGACGACAGCCAGGGTGGTCACGTGGTCCGGGACTTCGTGACCGTATACCGCTCGCAGTTCTGGCACACAAACCGGGTGGGCAGCATTTTCTGGCTGGCCGGCGTCGTGCTTTACCTTAATGTCCTGACCGCCGGAACAGCGACGGCGTCCGCGGGCGCCAATGGGACTTTGCTGGTTCATGCTGTCCTGCTGGTACTTGCTGCCCTGGCCGGCCTGGGCACCCTGGCTGCAGCCGCAACGTCGGTGGCCCTGTGCAGCCGCTACCGCGACTCCGTCACCAGCGTGTGGCGGACGGCGCTCGTCCTGCCCCTTGTCTCGCCCCTGATGAGCCTGTCGCTGCTGGCCACCATGACGGCCGCCGTCGTCGTCTTCTCCGCAGTGCCGGTGCTGGTGCCGTTGGTGGGGGCATCCCTTCCGCTGCTCCTATCGGGCTGGTTGGTGGGGCGCCGGCTGGCGGCGTTCGAAGCGGCGGAGACAGTCGCGGCCGCCGGACAAACCGAACCCGCACAGGCCATCACGCCGGCCGCCGCCTGAGAATCCCAAGTTCGCCCTTAGAAACGTCAACCCCCCGTTTTTACAACGTTATACAGAACAGGAAAGAACCGTGACCATCACCTCCGCTGCTGCTGAACAGACCCACTTGGCTGTTGTGGCGCCCACCGTCATCACCATCGACCGGTCCGCCGTCGTTGCCCCGGTCAGCCGCCGTATCTTCGGCTCCTTCGTGGAACACCTGGGCCGCTGTGTGTACGACGGCATCTACGAGCCCGGCCACCCCACGGCCAACGAGGACGGCTTCCGGCTGGACGTCATCGAACTCGTCAAGGAGCTCGGCTCCAGCACCATCCGCTACCCCGGCGGCAACTTCGTCTCCGGTTACCGCTGGGAGGACGGCGTGGGTCCGCGCGAGGAGCGACCGGTCCGGCGCGACCTCGCCTGGCACTCCCTGGAGTCCAACCAGGTGGGCCTGGACGAGTTCGCTCGCTGGTGCAAGCTCACCGGCTCCGAACTGATGATGGCCGTCAACCTGGGCACCCGCGGCATCGAAGCTGCCCTTGACCTGCTGGAATACACCAACCACCCGTCCGGCACGGCCCTCAGCGACCAGCGCATCGCCAACGGTGCCAAGGACCCCTACAACATCCGCATGTGGTGCCTGGGCAACGAGATGGACGGGCCGTGGCAGATCGGCCACATGTCGGCCGAGGATTATGGCAAGATCGCTGCCCGCACCGCGTCCGCCATGAAAACGGCGGACAAGAACCTCGAGCTGGTGGTGTGCGGCTCGTCAGGATCCTCCATGCCGACGTTCGGCGAATGGGAACGCGTGGTCCTGGAGCACAGCTACGACTACGTGGACTACATCTCCTGCCACGCCTACTACCAGGAGCGCAACGGCGACCTCGGCTCCTACCTCGCCTCCTCGCTGGACATGCAGTACTTCATCGAAACCGTGGTGGCCACGGCGGACCACGTCAAGCACAAGCTGAAGAGCAAAAAGACCATCCAGCTCTCTTTCGACGAGTGGAACATCTGGTACCTGGACGAGCACCAGGCCTCCGACGAGGTCAACGAGGAATGGACCCACGCGCCGCGCCAGCTGGAGGACACCTACTCCGTGGCCGACGCCGTGGTGTTCGGCAACCTGCTGATCACCCTGCTGAAGAACCACGACCGCGTGGCAGCGGCTTCCCTTGCGCAGCTGGTCAACGTCATTGCCCCCATCATGACCGAACCGGGGGGCGACACCTGGCGCCAGACCACGTTCTTCCCCTTCTCCGTCACCTCCCGGCTGGCCCGCGGCGAGGTCCTGCGCCCGCGCATCGAGGCCGGCACCTACACGACGGCGGTCTACGGCGAGGCTCCGTTGGTGGACGCCGTAGCCACGGCCGACGCCAGCCAGTCGGCTCTCTTCCTGGTAAACCGCAGCCAGACCGAGTCCATCGACGTAACCGTCAACGTCTCGGACCTCAACGCCACGGTGATCACCGAAGCCGTGACCCTGCATGATGCGGACGTCTACGCCAAGAACACCCTCCAGGACCAGAACCGCGTTGGCCTGAAGCAGCTCCAGGGCGCCGTCCTTGAGGAGGGCACGCTGACGGTGACCCTGCCGCCCGTGTCCTGGTCCGCCGTCGCGCTTGGCTGACGTGCTTTCCGAGCCGAGTGATTCCGCTGCCGGCCGCCCAGCTGTTCGATTCACAGCGCGGCGGCTGGCAGCGGTGCTGGCCGCCGTCGTAGTCCTTGTCCTGACGGCCTGCGGCACCTCTCCGGGCGCGGCGCCTGAGGTGAAGCCCGCCGAACTCACCGGCGACCTCTTCACCCACGACCCCGCGCTGGTCAAAGGCGGGGACGGCGAGCCGTGGTTCATCTACTCCACCGGCAACGGGCAAGTGGCGGACGGCAACATCCAGATCCGGCGCTCCGATGACGGCGTGGAGTGGGAGTACGCCGGCGAGGTCTGGCAGGAGAAGCCAGCCTGGCTGGCCACTGCGGTCCCCGGCGTGGACAACCTGTGGGCGCCGGAACTCTATGAACACGACGGCACCTGGTACCTGTATTACTCGGCGTCCACGTTTGGAAAGAACCTGTCCGTGATCGCGCTGGCCACGAACACCACGCTGGATCCGGCCGACCCCGCGTACGAGTGGGTGGACCGCGGGCAGGTTATCTCCTCCAAGGGGGAGCGTTTCAACGCCATTGACCCCGGCATCGTGGAAGACGAAAACGGGACGCCCTTCATGGCTTTTGGATCCTTCTGGACCGGACTTCAGCTGGTGCAGCTCGAATGGCCTACCGGCCTGCGCGCCGATGCCGCGGATCCGATAACGATCGCCGACCGGAAGGTCCCGCCGAACGCCATCGAAGCGCCCTACATCCTGCCGCATGATGGCCAGTACTACCTGTTCTTCTCCCGGGACTTCTGCTGCCAGGGCCTGGAAAGCACGTATAACATCGCGGTGGGACGTTCGGACAGCATTATCGGCCCCTATGTGGATGCGGAGGGCAAGGAACTGCTCGACGGCGGCGGGACCCCTGTGTTGGCCACAGATGGCGGGCGCGTGGGGCCGGGCGGCCAGTCCGTTTCCGGGGGCATTCTCGCCTTCCACTACTACGCCGAGGAGCTGGACGGGGCGTTCCGGCTGGGGCTGGCCGATCTTGAGTGGAAGGACGGGTGGCCCAAGGCGAGCTAAGATCCGCGTGCGTTCCTGCCCGGTTGCTTTCGCCCGAAGCAGCTGAATCAGGCCGCGCCACGGCGTGTCGCGCGTGGAAAGCGCTTCACCGGCGGGGCCGCCAAAAGCAACTGGGCAGGAGCGTACAGCCGGGGGTCATGGACGAGCTGTTCCAGGCCTGCCCACCTACGCCCGGCTTGCGCCCGCCGTCGATTCGCGGGCCACAATCCGGAACGCCGTCTCGATCTCCCGTGGCGGCATGCCGTTCGGTTCCTTGATCCGCTCCATCAACATCCGGATGGCGGTCTCGGCGATTTCCGTACGGCCGGGATCGACGGTACTCAACGTCGGCAGGCTGTACCGGGTTTCGTCCAGGTCATCGAAACCGATCACGGCGACGTCGTCCGGGACACGGAAGCCCGCCTCCTGCAGGACGCGGACGGCACCTTGGGCCAGGGTGTCGTTGAGACCAAAGACGGCATCAAAGGAGGCGCCGCGGTCCAACAGGTCATGCATGGCGGCCGCGCCATTGGACCGGTGCCAGTCCACCACGTAGGCCACGATTCCGTCGTCGTATGGAATGCCCCGGGCCTCGAGGGCATCCCGGTAGCCCCGCAGCCGGAGGCCAGCAGAGCCGATCACTTCCCCCTCGTGGGCCCCCACGACAGCGATCCGCTTCTTTCCTAGGTCCAGCAGGTGTTCGGTGGCAGCCCGGGCGGCGGTGACATTCTGCATGGTGACGTGGTCGGACGCGCTGCCGAAGATGCGCTCGCCGAGCAGGACAATCGGCACCTCGGCCTTGATCAGGTGCGCGTCCTCCTGGCCGAGGGCGAGCGGGCTGAAAATGAGGCCATCGGACATCTTGAGCCGGGGGCTGGCCATCACTTCAAGCTCGCGCTTCCGGTCTGCGCCGGTCTGTTCTATCAACACCACCAGGCCGTGCTTCGCTGCGGCTTCGATGACGGCGTCGGCCAGTTCGGCGAAGTAGGGCAGGCTCAGCTGGGGCAGTGCCAGGGTGATGGCGCCGGTCTGCCCCGAGCGGAGGCTGCGTGCTGTGAGGTTGGGCCGGTAGCCGAGTTCTTCAATGGCCTTTTCAACCCTGGCGCGCGTAGTATCCCGGACGTGTGGGTGGTTGTTGATCACGTTGGAGACGGTCTTGAAGGACACCCCTGCCACACGGGCCACGTCGTGCAGCGTTGCCGCCATCCTGCCTCCCCCGGGTGTTGTTCTGGGCCACGCGGCCCATCACGGATAGTTTACAACGTTGCATCGCCTAAGCGGCCCCTTCCCTGCGTTGCTCTATCACTTCCGGTTCCTAACAGGCATGTTTGGCAGCCATGAGTGACAGAGCAACGCGGAATGTTTAGCGCCGCTTCCGCTTGGAGCGCTGCTCCTCCCGCCGCTCGGAGGTGTCTCGCTCCGCGGAGCGTTGCGATTTCCCGGCCACCACTACCTTCTGGTGCCACTCGCGCTGATACGCCCGACGGGCTGCGGCGTCGGTGCGCCGGGCCAGGGCGGCGAGTTCGCGCTGGAGTTTCCCGTAGCTATGCCAGCGCCGTTCGTCCAGCGTCCCGTCCGCCAGGGCAGCCTGCACGGCGCAGCCCGGTTCGCGGTGGTGGGCGCAGTCCGAAAACCGGCAACGGCTGGCCAGCTCCTCCACGTCGCCGAACATTTCGCCCAGGCCTTCATCGGCGTCGAACAGTCCGAATCCCCGGACGCCCGGGGTGTCCATGAGGACGCCGCCATTGGGCAGCGGCACGAGTTCACGTGATGTGGTGGTGTGCTTGCCCTTGAAGTCGCCGGAGCGGACCTCGCCGGTGTGCTGCACTTGGTGGCCCACAAGGGCATTGATGAGGGTGGACTTGCCAGCGCCCGACGGGCCCAGGAGGACCAGCGTGCCGTGCGGCGGCAGGTGCGCCAGGAGCGCGTCGATCCCATCGCCGTTCTCGGCCGACGTGGTGACCACGTCCACGCCGGCCGCCTGCAGGATGACCTTGCCGACGACGTCGTCCGCCACGTCCGCGAGATCGGCTTTGGTGATGATCACCAGCGGAACCGCGCCGGAATCCCAGGCAGCCACGAGGGTGCGTTCCAGGCGGTTGTGGGTAAGCGGCCGGTCCACGGGGACCACCACGCCCACCACGTCCATGTTCGCGGCGAGCACCTGCGCCTCCGAGGAGTCTTCAAAGGCGCGCTTGCGGCTGAGTTCGGACCGGCGCGGAAGGATCCCGGTGATCTGGCGGTCGCCGGCCCGGTTGGGTCCGATCCACACCCAGTCGCCCGTGACCGGCACGCCGGCGTCGAGCGGGTAGGGCAGGTGGAGCAGTTCGCTTCCGACGGCCGTGAGGACCAGGTTGCGGTCCACACGGACCACCCGTCCGGGTTCGTGGTCATGCTGGGTTTCGGGGTCGTGGGAGTCGAAATACTGGGCGATGGAAGGGGAGTAGCCGTAACGTCCGGGTCCGTCGTGGCTGGAGTCCTGGCTGGAGTCGTGGCTGGAAAGGGATGCGGCAAAGCTGTGCAGGCTGGTGCCTGACGAATTGTTCAAGGTGAGTCCTCGGGAGAAGTCCCCAGGCACCTGGGTGGGCGGCAGTCCTGCGGCCGGAACCTGTGGTGCGCGCCTAGGCGGTGCGGAGGCGGGGGAGCGGGGTGATTGGTTTGATGGGTGCGGGGCGCCCTGGGCGCGCGGCTGTGACAGTCATCAAAACCACCTCCGTTCTCTACCGGTGTCCGGATTCCTTCACGGACTCTCGGTTGTTGAGTGTAGCCCGGTGCTGGTTGTGTTGGGTAGGGGGAGACCGACAGGTCGCCAATCTATTGACGGTCCGTGTGATGCAGGCTACAGTTGACCCAGTTATACGAATAACTACCTCATTACCTAAGGCCCGAGGAGGTGCCCATGGCTGGATCACGGCCCAAGTCAGGACCGACGATGCATGACGTCGCGGCCGCCGCGGGAGTTTCACAGGCAACTGTGTCCCTGGTGCTGAACTCGGCTGCCGGGTCACGCTTTTCCGAGGATACCCAGAAGCGCGTACGGGATGCCGTGCGCCGGCTCGGCTACCGCACCAACGCCCATGCCAAGGTTCTCCGTGAGGGTGTGGCCGGCATGATCGGGTTCATCGGTGACTCCGTGGCTACCACTCCTTTTGCCGGAGCCATCATCGAAGGTGCCCAGCAGCGGGCATGGGAGGACGGGCTCCTCCTGCTTACGGTGAATACCGGGGGCGACAAGGAGCTCGAGGCTGCTTCCCTGGACACGATGCTCTCCTACAAGGTTGCAGGAGTGGTCTACGCCGCCATGTATCACCGGCGGCTGGATGTCCCGGAGGTGCTGGCTGATGTTCGATCCGTAGTGCTGAACTCCCAGGACCGTGCTGGACGGGTCCCGAGTGTCGCACCGGACGAAGTCAAGGGCGGATATGCGGCCACCAGCCGGCTGCTCAAAGCTGGTCACACCCACGTGGGGATGATCAATATCGAAACCCTCGAAAGTGGGCTGCCTGCTGCTGTTGGCCGATATGAGGGATACTGCGCGGCACTTATGGACGCGGGGCTGGACGTTGATCCGGGCCTGGTCCGGTTCGGTCAGGGCGGTGAGGTGCATGGCTACAAATACGCGATGGAGCTGCTCACTTCCCAAAACCCGCCCACAGCGATTTTCTGCGCCAATGACCGCGGCGCCTGGGGTGCCTACCAGGCGGTGTCGGACCTGCGCCTATCTGTCCCCGGGGACGTCTCTATAGTCGGGTTTGACAACCAGACGACCATCGCGCCGCACCTTCGCCCGGGATTGACCACCTTTGAATTGCCGTTCGTCGCCATGGGCCGTCGTGCGGTTGATCTGATACTCCAGGATGCGGAACCCGACGGCCGGGTCGAGCTAATGGACTGCCCTCTGATTGAACGGAATTCAGTGACTCATCCTAAGGAGATGCCATGAGCCGCACCATCCCGGCCCGACGCGGGCGTCCTGTTGCGGCACCGTTGCCGCAACGAAAAAATTCTCTTTCGCTCCGCCTGAAGAGGATTTCCCGTGCCTGGCAGTTATACGTATTACTTGCCCCGGCGATCGTCTATATCCTGGTCTTCAAGTACTGGCCGATGTACGGCGTTCAGATCGCATTCAAGAACTACAACCCGGTGGACGGGTTCACCGACAGCCCCTGGGTGGGCCTGACGCACTTCATCAGGTTCATGAACTCCTACCAGTTCGGCCAGGTCGTAGGTAACACGTTGTGGATCGCAGTTCTCGGCCTGCTGGTGGCCTTCCCGATCCCGATCATCCTCGCGTTGCTGGTCAACCAGCTCCAGAGCGAGAGGTTTAAGAAGTTCACCCAGACAGTGCTGTATTCGCCTGCTTTCATCTCCACCGTCGTGGTGGTGGGCATCATGTTCGTGGTCCTCTCGCCCAGGTCTGGTCTCGTGAACAATGCGATCCAACTCGGCGGCGGTGAACCGATCTTCTTCATGGGCTCCGCAGAGTGGTTCCGCCCCATCTACGTCATCTCGGATGTCTGGCAGAACGCCGGCTTCTCCATGATCGTGTACCTTGCGGCATTGGCCGCCATCGACCCGGCACTGCATGATGCGGCCAAGGTCGACGGCGCCTCGAAGCTGCAGCGCATCCGGCACATCGACCTGCCGGGCATCATGCCGGTGGTGACGATCCTGTTCATCCTGGCCATCGGAAACCTGCTTAACGTCGGTTTCGAAAAGGCGCTGCTGATGCAGACGCCGCTGAACCTCTCGACCTCGGAGATCATCCAGACCTACGTCTACCACGCGGGCCTGCAGCAGGCGCAGTTCAGCTACTCGGCCGCCATCGGCCTGTTCAACTCCCTCCTTAACCTGGCGCTGCTGCTCGTGTTCAACACGATTGCGCGCCGGGCCAACCAAGCGACCCTGTGGTGAGGCCGACATGTCCCTGATAACCAACCCCCCGACCATCGAGAACCCGAAACGGACCATGAGCGTGGTCCGTCCCAAGCAGTCGCTGAGGGACAGGTACGGCGACCGTGCGTTCAACGTCGCCGCCACTACCGTCCTGCTGCTGTCCATCCTCGCCGTCGTGTATCCGCTGTACTTCATCGTCATCGCCTCCATCAGCGACCCGAACGCCGTCTATGAAGGCAAGGTCTGGCTGTTCCCCTCCGGCGTGACCACCGAGGGCTACGAACGGATCTTCGCCGACAGCCGCATCTGGAACGGCCTGGGCAACACAGTCATCTACACCGTGCTCGGCACCGCTGTCAGCGTCAGCACCATCCTGTGCGGGGCCTACGCACTCTCCCGCAAGGACATGCCGGGCCGGAAGTTTCTGATGCTCCTGTTCGTGATCACCATGTTCTTCGACGGCGGCCTCATCACCAAGTACCTTGTGGTCCGGGACCTGGGGATGCTGGACACTGTTTGGGCAGTGGTCCTGCCCGGTGCGGTGGGCGTGTGGAACCTGATCATCGCCAGGTCATTCTTCGAACACACCATCCCCAACGAACTGCGCGAAGCCGCCCAGATGGACGGGGCCACCGACTTCAAGTTCTTCTTCCAGATGGTGCTGCCCCTGTCCAAACCACTGATCATGCTCATGATCATGGTTCACGTCGTAGCCCAGTGGAACTCGTTCTTCGACGCACTGATCTTCCTCAATGACGACTCCAAGTACCCGCTACAGCTGGTGCTCCGGAACATCCTCATCCAATCCGATGTCTCCTCCGCCGGAACCACCGGCGGCGACATCGAATCCTATGCGGCAGCGCAACGGATCGCAGAGCTCACCAAGTACGCCATGATCGTCGTCTCGAGCCTGCCCCTCATGATTGCCCTGCCATTCATGCAGAAGCACTTCACCAAGGGCGCCATGATCGGCGCCGTCAAATAACCGCACCGCCCACCAGTAACCCCCAGATGCAGTATCCCCACCTCAGAATAGGAAAGACCATGGCATTCAGCCGCAAATTCGCCGCCCTCGGCACCGTCCTGGCCGGAACATTGATGTTCACCGGCTGCTCCGGCGGCTCAGGCACCACGGAGATCAAAGACGCCTCCTCGGACTTCGGTTTCCAGGAAACAGGCTTCCCGATCGTCAGCAAGACACTGGACCTCACGTTCTCCGGCACGAAGTCAGCGCTTGCCCCGGACTACAACACCATGACCGTGGTGAAGGAATGGGAAAAGGCCACCAACGTCCACGTCAACTGGGAGAACCTGCCCGAAACAGTCTTCAAGGAAAAGAAGAACCTGATCCTCGCCAGCGGTGACCTCCCCGACGCCTTCTTCAACTCGGGGCTGACCGATTCTGAAATAGCCACCTACTCCGCCAGCGGCACCCTCATCCCACTCGAGGGGCTTATCGAGAAGAACGCGCCCAACCTCTCCAAACTGCTCTCGGAACGGCCCGATATCAAGGCTGCCATCACCTCTTCCGACGGGCACATCTACTCCCTGCCCTCCATCGAGGAACTCGGCCTGGTCCAGTTCCCCAACGAACTGGCCATCAACACTACCTGGCTGAAGAAACTCAACATTCCGATGCCGAAAACCATCGATGAGTTCCACGATGCTCTGCTGGCATTCAAGACCCAGGACGCGTCCGGCACCGGCAAGACCATCCCGTTGAGCTTTATGCCCGGCTCCTGGTGCGGGGACATCGTTGACCTGATCGCCGCCCTCGGCGGAGTGCCGGACAACATGGACCACCGCATCGTCCAGGACGACAAGGTCATCTTCACCCCCACCCAGGACGGCTACAAGAAAGCCATCCAGACCCTGCACGAGTGGTACAAGGAAGGTTTGATCGATCCTGAGTCCTTCTCCCAGGACGACAAGGCCTACCTGGCTAAGGGCAAGGCCGCCACGGAAAACCTCGGTTCCTTCGTCTGGTGGGAAATTCCCGAAATGGTCGGCGCGGACCGCGCCAACAGCTACTCCCTGGTCCCCGCCCTTGAGGGTGTCGACGGAAAGCGCCTGGTCAGCCAGTCCAACAACCAGGAAATAGCACGCGGCGCCTTCGCCATCACGCGGACCAACAAATACCCGGCCGCGACCATGCGCTGGGCAGACAACCTGTATGACCCCATCCAGTCAGCCCAGGCCAACTGGGGACCGATCGGTGAAACCCTGCAAAAGGACGCCAGTGGCATCCTGACCCAGATCCCCGCCCCGGCAGGGACCAGCGAGGGCGAACGGCGCCAAAAGGTCGCCCCGGGCGGCCCGAAAGCCAACACCGCAGAGAACTTCAAGAACGTCGTGGCCCCTGAGCCGAGGGCAGCCCAGCGCCAGAAAACCGTAGAAGAGAATTACAAGCCCTTCGCCGCCAACGACGGATACCCGCCCGTGGCGCTGTCCACCGAAGAACTCCAGCAGATCGGCACCATCGAATCGGACGCCGCGTCCCTGGTCAAGCAGAACATGGCCAAGTGGATCGTCTCCGGCGGCATCGAGCAGGAATGGGACGGCTACATCTCCCAGCTCGAGAACATCGGCGTCGACAAAATGATCGAGGTCTACCAGCAGGGCTACGACCGCTACAAGACCAACTCCTAACACCGACAAACGGGTGGGCCGGCACACCTGCCGGCCCACCCCACCCGGGGAAACCCCGCCAGTTTCCCAGCCAGACCCGCACAAGAAACGAGACGCCACCCCCATGACTGCCGCGACCACCACGACAGCCGACACCTTCCGCCCGGTCATGCACTACGCCGCCCGGAACACCTGGCTCAATGACCCCAACGGCCTGATTTTCCATGACGGCGTCTACCACCTCTACTACCAGAACAATCCGCTGGATAACGTCTGGGGAAACATGTCATGGGGCCACGCCACTTCCCCGGACCTGGTCACCTGGACCGAGCACTCCGTCGCCATCGCCTGCGATGAGCACGAGGACATCTTCTCCGGAAGCATCGTTTTTGACCGGGACAACACCAGCGGACTGGGCACCGACTCGGCCCCGCCCCTGGTCGCCGTCTACACCAGCGCCTTCAAGTCCGGCTCCGCGCATGAGGGGCTTCAGGCCCAGTCGCTCGCCTTCAGCCTCGACGGAGGCTACACCTGGACGAAACACGCTGGGAACCCGGTACTGAACCGCGGATCGGCCGAGTTCCGTGACCCCAAGGTCATCAGGTACGACGGCGGCGCAGGCAGTTACTGGGTCATGGTTGCCGTGGAAGCCACGGACTTCCAAATTGTGCTCTATAAGTCCCCTGACTTGAAAAGCTGGGAGCCTCTGAGCACCTTCGGCCCGGCCAACGCCACCGGGGGTGTCTGGGAATGCCCGGACCTGTTTCCCCTGCCCCTCGACGGCGATCCGGAAAACCTCCAGTGGGTCCTCACCGTCAACCTCAACCCTGGTGGCCCCAACGCTGGCTCCGCCGGGCAGTATTTCGTCGGAGACTTCGACGGAACCACCTTCACCTCGGCCACCACCGTCACCGAGGGCCCCCAGGACCCCGAGCGGCTGGGCGAGTACCAGTGGCTGGATTGGGGCCGGGACTACTACGCCGCCGTCTCGTTCAGCGACACCCCCGACAACCGCCGCCTCATGATCGCCTGGATGAACAACTGGGAATACGCCAACCAGATCCCCACCTCACCCTGGCGCAGCCCCATGACCCTGGCCCGCGAAATATCCCTCCACACCATCGACGGAAGACCCCGCCTCATCCAACAGCCTGCCGGGGACTTCGCCGCGGTTCCCAGTGCCGGCCCGTCATTCACGCTGGAAAGTGCGGAACTCTCCGATTGCACGCGCGTCCTTGACGGGGCGGCCGGCGCCGTCCAGCGGATCGATCTGACCTTCACACCCGGAAGCGCGGAGGACTTCGGGCTGATCGTCCGCGCCAACGGTGCCCACGGAACACGCATTGGCATCCGGCCGGCACATGGCACGCTCCATGTCGACCGTCGGACATCCGGAAACACCAGCTTCCACGAATCCTTCCCCTCCATCGACACCGCCCCCATCAGGGCGATCGAGGGTTCCTACCGGCTCACCATCTTCGTGGACCGCTGCTCCCTCGAAGTCTTCGCCGAGGAAGGCCAGGTCACCATGACGGAACTGATCTTCCCCGCACCGTCGAGCACCGACGTCGCCATCTACGCCCTCGGCGGTACTGCCACCGTCGAAAGCCTGGACATCACCCAATACGCGTAAACCCAGCTGAAGGCATCCGATGCACGGCCCGGATGCCTTCAGCCCGGAGGCAGCTGGCCTGAAACGTGTCAAGCTGTTCAATTACAGTAGGCCCATGAAGACTCTCCGTGTTTTTGTGCCCACACCCCTGCCCGAGGAACTGTGCGAGCTCATTGAGCGGACCGAGCCTCGAGTGGAGATGGTCCGCGACCAGGCGCTGCTCCCGCCCCAGGGCCATCCCGGCGACCACCGGGGCGACGAAAGCTTCACGCGCACCGCGGAAGAGCAGGTCCGGTTCGAGAAGCTGATCGACTCTGCAGACGCGCTGTACGGCGTACCGGACCAGTCGCCATCGCAGCTCAAGCGCACGGTTGAGGCGAACCGACGGCTGCTGTGGGTCCACACCACTCCTGCTGGAGGCGGCGGCCAGGTGCGCGCTGCCGGCCTGAGCCAGGAGCAACTGGAGCGGATCGCCTTCACAACGTCGGGCGGCGTCCACGCGCAGCCCCTCGCCGAGTTCGCAGTATTTGGTGTCCTGGCCGGGATGAAGGATCTTGCCAGGCTCCAGAACGATCAACGGAACCGGACCTGGGGTGAGCGCCGCACTCTCAGCCAAATGTCCTCCGCCACTGTCCTTGTGGTGGGCCTTGGGGGCATCGGCAGGGCCGTGGCGGGAAAGCTGGCGGCCCTGGGTGCGCGGGTCATCGGCGCCCACCGCAGGCAGGTCGATGTGCCGGGGGTTGAGCTGATCCTCCCCATGGAAGAGCTTGCTCAGGCCGTAGCCGGGGCGGACGCTATCGTTCTCTGCCTTCCAAGCACGACGGCGACACACCGGGTTGTCAGCCGAACGGTGCTGGAAAGTGTCAAGCCGGGAGCCACGCTCGTCAATGTGGGCAGGGGAACCACCGTGGATGAGCCAGCCCTGGTTGAGGCCCTTGCTGAAGGCAGGATCGGTTTCGCCGCCCTCGATGTCTTCGACACCGAGCCGCTTCCGGCGGACAGCCCGCTATGGGAAATGCCGAACGTCCTCGTCAGCCCGCACGCCGCGGCAATCAACGACAATGAGGAGCGGCTCATCGCCGAGTTATTCGCCACGAATGCGACACGGCTTCTGGACGGCGAGCCCCTCCGGAACCGGGTCAACACCGTCGAGTTCTACTAAGCCATGGCCTCAAGGGTAGGGATCCGGGAAGTCGCAGCGCTCGCGCAGGTGGCGCAAGGCACTGTTTCGCACTTCATCAACCATCCGGACAAAGTGTCCGTGGAAAAGCGTGAGCGCATCCAGCGCGCCATCGACGAACTGGGCTTTGTGCGCAATGACGCTGCATCGCAGCTCCGCCGTGGCAGCAGTGCAACTATCGCCTACATTGCCCCGGACATCAGCAACCCCTTCTTCGCCACTATTGCCGAGGGCGTGGAGCAGCGTGCCGCAGCCGACGGACTTTCGGTCTTCCTGGCCAACTCCAACAGGAGCCGGGAGCGGGAAGACGCCTATCTGGAAATGTTCCAGGCTCACCGCGTCCGGGGGCTGCTGGTGGCATCGCATGGTCCTATCGAGGACCGCCTGGCCCACATCCGCAGGCTTGGCACTCCCAGCGTCCTCGTGGGGCAGCGTGCGCTGGCCAGCGAACAGCCGTCCGTGTCAGTGGACGACGAGTTGGGCGGATATTTGGCAGCCAGGCACCTCATCGAGCAGTCGGCCCGGCGCATCGCGTTCGTCGGAGGGCCTCTGGGAGTGCCGCAGATCTCGGACCGGATCGAGGGTGCCAGCCGGGCGGTGCGCGAATGCGTCGATGCCACCCTTGAGGTGATCAACGTCGGTAGCCGGACCCTTGCCGTGGGTCGGGAGGTGGCAGCTGAGATCGCCAAGCGATCCCCGGAGCGCCGGCCCGAGGCGATTTTCGCCGCCAACGACCTCCTGGCCCTGGGCCTGATGCACGGACTCGTGGTGGATAACGGGCTGGGCATACCGGCCGACACCCTCCTGGTCGGGTATGACGATATCGAGTTCGCGGAAGCCTCGGTGATCCCTTTGACGTCGGTCAGGGCTCCCCACGAGGAGTTCGGCATCGCGGCGGTAGATCTCCTGCAAGCGGCCATTGCCAAGGACACCGAATCTGCCAAACAGATTGTCTTTAAGCCGAAACTGATGGTCCGGGCCTCCACCCTCGCCTGAGGCTGCTACATCGCGGAGGCTTCCTGGACCAGCAGGGGAACGCGGTCGACGGCGGCTGCCGCACTTTCGAAGTGATGCGCACCGCTCCCGATCTCCACGGCGTCGCACCCGGGAAGCTGCACTGTCGCCGTCGCACCCGTGGGCACCGTGACCTCCACACGCAGGCTCCCGCCGTCGATCTTCCAGGCGATGGCCGCCCGCCCATACGGCGTCTCATGTTCCGCGGAAGCATGCTTGAGCCCGCCGCCAGGCTGCGGCTGGAAAACGATATGCCGGTAGCCCGGCGCTCCCGGCGCCAGCCCGGCCACCACGCGATGGAGCCAGTCGGCCACGGCTCCCAGGGCGTAATGGTTGAACGAGGTCATCTTGCCGGGGTTCACTGTGCCATCGGGCAACATGCTGTCCCAGCGTTCCCAGATCGTGGTGCCGCCCTGCATGACGGCGTACAGCCAGGAGGGCGCCTCTTCCTCAAGGAGGAGGCTGTAGGCGGAGTCTGCATGTCCGGTGACTGTGAGGGCATCGGAGACCAGCGGCGTACCCACGAAACCCGTGGCGATTCGGTGCCCGGCCTCCTCTACGAGTTCGGCGAGGCGGCGCCCCGCCGCCTCAATCCCGGCGTTGGGCAGCAGCTCAAACCCGATGGCCAGCGAGTAGGCAGTCTGGGCATCGCTGGTCATGGCTCCGTCAGGGCGGACATAGGCGGCCGCGAACGCGCGGCGGACATCCGCGGCCAGCCGGGCGAACCGTTCCTCGTCCTCGGACCGGCCCAGAACCGCTGCCATCCGGGCCATGCGATCCGCGGAGCGGGCGAAATACGCCGTGGCCACGAGGTAGCGGTCGGTGCGGGCATCGGCCGGATCATGCGGCGGGGCGGAGGGATCGAGCCAGTCGCCCAGCTGGAATCCTTCATTCCAGAGCCGGTCTGGCCCGGCAAGCCGCTCCACCAGTTCCACCCAGCGTTTCGCGCTGTCGTACTGCGCAACCAGGATCCCGGGATCGCCGAAACGTTCGTACAAAGTCCACGGCGTAAACGTCGCGACGTCACCCCAGGCCGCGCCGGGGCGAATGGGAGTCCACATCTTGTGCGCCGGAATGACCGGGACGTACCAGGGCACCGTTCCATCGGGAAGCTGTTCCGCGGCCACATCCTTCAACCAGCTGGAGAGCATGCCGGAGACGTCGTAGAGGTACGAAGCGGTCGGTGCAAACACCTGGATATCGCCGGTCCAGCCGACGCGTTCATCCCGCTGCGGGCAGTCGGTGGGGATGTCCAGGAAGTTTCCCCGCATGCTCCAGACCACGTTCTCATGGAGCCGGTTGACGCTCGCGTTCGAGGTCTCGAACCAGCCCGTGCGCTCGAGGTCGGTGTGGTAGACGCGGGCGATGACGTCGCCGCGGGCGACGGCAGCCTCGAGGTCGCCGGGCCAGCCGCTGACCTCCGCATACCTGAACCCATGGAAAGTGAACCGCGGCTCCCACTCCTCCAGTGGCCGTCCGGCCATGACGTATTCGTCGGTTGACTTCGCACTGCGCAGCGGCCGGGTATAGAGCTCCCCCTCCTGCAGCACCTCTGAGGTGCGGATGAGGACAGAGTTCCCCGCCTCGCCGGAGACCCGGATGCGGAGCCTGCCCACGAGGTTTTGGCCGAAATCGAGGACCTTCTTGCCGCTTGGTGTGGTCATAACCATCGCAGGGGCTACCTCCTGCGTGCATCTGACCGGGGGTCCCTCCGGAGCCACGAGCGTGCCGGGATCGCGGTGTGCTGCGACGACGCGGTGCCAGCCGGCGTCGTCGAATCCCGGCCGGGACCAGCCATCGAGCTCAAGCCGTGCGTCGTACAGCTCGCCGTCGTAGTTTCCGCTGCGCACGATCGGGCCGGGGGCCGCCCGCCAGGAGCCATCCGTGGCGATGACGTCCACCGAGCCGTCGCGGTACCGGACTTCGAGCTGGGCGAGCAGCGAGAGATCTGTGCCGTAGAGGTTCTGGAAACCGCCGTACCAGCCCAGCCGCCCCCGGTACCAGCCATCCCCAAGCCAGGATCCAATAGCGTTGGCGCCGGAGGCCATGTGCCCGGTGACGTCGTAGGTGTAGTACCGGAGCCGTCGGTTGTAGGTGGTCCAGCCGGGCGACATGGCGTCATCGCCCACCCGCCGGCCGTTGATTTCGACTTCGTAGAGCCCATGAGCGGTGACATAGAGGCGGGCGGAGGCGACGTCGTCGCGCACGGTGAACTCCCGACGCAGCAGTGGCGGGCGCCGTTCGTCCGACGCCGGATCCTCCTCCGAGCCGGCGCCGATGGCCATGGCCTTCCAGTCGCCGGGTTCCAGCAGCCCCGCTTCCACGGTGCCCGGTTCACTCCACTCCGAGCGGGTTCGGTCGGCGCCCGTGACACGGATCCTGACGGTTGCCTGCTCGCGGGAGCTGAGTGGCGGGGAGGGCCAGGGCTGCAGGACTGAACCGGTGGAGCCGAAGGATGGTGAGGTGTAAATGGCGCCTCCACGTTCCACCCGCACTTCGTAGGAGGCCTGCGTCCAGCCGGCCGCCGCCTGGGTTTTCCACGAGAGCCGCGGCGTGGCGACGCCGGTGCCGAGGGCCTGGCGGTGGTGTTCGAACGTTGGTGCACCAACGGTGATGCTCATAAATACTCCTGATGGGTGGGCCTCTCGGCCCGCGTCCGGATGTGCGGAAGCTGGGAGGTGGGGAATATGTGCCGTGTCCTGCCCATCATTCCGCAGTTCTTGACACGTTTCAAGAGTTTCGCTCTCAGACCCTTGTTTCGCTGGATTATCTGTTGATACGGTTCAATAACCGCCGTCCCGCATTCCGGAGCGCACAATCCCCACCTGAAAGGACCACCCCATGACGCACCCCTGCTACGCGGTGCTCGAGGTAGTACTGGCCGGACCGGACGAACCAGTTCCCGCGGATCGTGTGCCGTTCTGGACCGCCTTTGAGCACGAGTCCGGGGAGGTCAAGAGAGTGCCTGGATTCTGGGACGGCGCAAACCGCTACCTGGTGCGTTTCGCCCCGGAGCGGGAAGGAAGCTGGACCTGGAGCACACGTTCGGAGGCCGCCGGACTTTCCGGAATGACGGGCACTATCACCGTAACGGCCCCGGCACCCGCGGAGCACGGGCCGGTCAGGGTGGCCGGCACGTTCCATTTCTCCCACGCAGACGGCACTCCGTTCCGCCCGGTCGGGGCCACCGTGTACAACTGGCTTCACCAGCCCGAGGATCGGTTCGCGGCGACGGTCGACTCACTGGCTGCGGCCGGTTTCAACAAACTGCGCTTTATGGTCTTTCCGCAGGCGGGCGGCTATGTGGAACATTTCCCTGAGCTGCTGCCGTTTGAACGCGGCGCCGACGGCCGCCACGACGTGACCCGCCCGGTGGTGGCCTTCTTCCAGCGTCTGGATGCCGCCGTCGTCCTTCTGCAATCCCGGGGGATCCAGGCCGACGTGCTGATCTACAACGCCTATGACAATGGCCGCTTCGGACTCGACGGACTGACTGAAGCCGAGGATGCCCTGTACCTGCGCTACCTCGTCGCGCGGCTCTCCGCCTACTCCAACGTGTGGTGGTCGCTTTGCAACGAGTTCGACATCCTCGACCGTCCCACGGCGAGATGGGATGCGGCCGGGGAACTGCTCGCAGCCACCGATCCCCACGGCCATCTGCGGTCCATCCATAACTGGATGCGCTTCTATGACTACAACCAGCCGTGGGTCACCCACGCCTCGCTCCAACTCGGACAAGCGACCGAGGACTTCGGTCGCGCTTCGCTGTTCCGTGACGCCTACCGCAAGCCGGTGGTGCTCGACGAAATCAAGTACGAGGGCGACGTCCCCGAGCGGTGGGGGCAACTCACGGCCCGGGAACTGGTGCACCAGTTCTGGATCAGCGCCGTGTCGGGCTGCTATGCCTCCCACGGCGAGAGCTTCGTGCTCGACGACGGCAGCCTCCATATCGTTGAGGGCGGCCTTCTGCGCGGGAAGAGTCCGGAACGGCTCGGTTTCCTGCGGAAGTTGCTGGACGAGGTGGACGGAGACGGCCTGGATCCCATCGACAACTGGTGGGATGCGGCGTTCGTCGCCGGCATTCCCCGGCGAGAGTACTTCCAGTATCTTGGCCGCTCAGCTCCAGCATCGTGGACGTTCCGGCTGCCGAATACGGGCATGGGAATCCAGCTGGAGGTGGGTGACCGCTTCGAGGTTGACGTGATCGACACCTGGAACATGACCATCAAGCCGGCAGGCCGGATCTTTGAGCTGACGGACGTCCAGCGAAATGATGCGTTCGCCGCGGACTCGGAACCGGTCCAGCTGCCTGAAGGCGAGGCGCTCGCGCTGCGCGTCCGCCGGGTCCCGCAACCTGCCGTTGCGGACTGAAAGGGACTGCAGATGCGCCGATATTGGGAGGACTTCCCCCCGGGGTCCGGTCGCCGCGAACCCCGCGCGGATACGGTCAGCGACGCACGCCGCCTGAGCCTGAACGGAAGCTGGCGGTTCAAACTGTCGCCGACGGCGTTGGGCACCGGCGACGGATTTATCAAGCCCGGGTACGACGACACCGGCTGGGACACCATCCGCGTTCCCTCCCACTGGGTCCTGGAATCGGTCACACCCCTGGCCGGCGGACCCGCCCGGTCGCTGCGCGGCACGGACGAGGGCCCGCTGTACACCAACACTGCACTGCCCATGCCCCTTGACCCGCCGCGGGTCCCCACCGAAAACCCCACCGGCGACTACCGGCTGGTCTTCGACATGGCCGAGGACTGGGGCCGGGCCGTGCTTCGGTTCCAGGGAGTGGACTCCTGTGCGAAGGTTTGGCTTAACGGCGTGGAGCTTGGCTTTTCCACCGGAAGCCGTTTGCCTTTCGAGTTCGACGCCCCCGTGCTTCCGGGCGAGAACGTACTCGCCGTGCGTGTCCATCGCTGGTCCTCAGGCACCTACCTTGAGGACCAGGACATGTGGTGGCTGCCCGGCATCTTCCGGGACGTCGAGCTGATCGAACGGCCCGGCGGCGCGATTGAGGACTACTTTGTCCACGCCGGCTTCGACCACCGGACGGGGCAGGGCACGCTCCGGGTGGATGCCTCAGCCCCTGCCCGGGTGGAGATTACTGAACTGGGGATCAGCATGGCCGCTGGCGAATCCGCCACTGTGCCCGTGCAGCCGTGGAGTGCCGAATCGCCCCGGTTGTACCGGGGAACGCTCGCGTCGGAGGGCGAGACGGTTGAGTTGAGGATAGGATTCCGCACGGTTGCGATTGACGACGGCGTCCTCCGCGTCAACGGCAAGCCCGTGTTCTTCCGGGGAGTGAACCGCCACGAACACCATCCGGACACCGGGCGGACGCTCGACGGGGAAACGATGGTCCGCGACATCATGCTGATGAAGCAGCACAACATCAACGCGGTACGCACCAGCCACTATCCGCCGCACCCGGAGTTCATTAGGCTGTGCGACGAGTACGGCCTCTGGGTGGTGGAGGAGTCCGACCTGGAGACGCACGGCTTCATCTACGCCGGCTGGGAGGGCAACCCGCCGGCTGATCCCCGCTGGCTGCCGGCGATGCTCGACCGTACGCGCCGCATGGTGGAGCGGGATAAGAACAGCCCCAGCGTGGTGGCCTGGTCCCTGGCGAACGAAAGCTGGGCAGGCGGGAATTTCGACGCCGTGGAGGCCTGGATCCGTGACCGCGACCCGTCGCGTCCCCTCCATTACGAGCGCGACCCCAGCTACCGCAATTCAGACTTCGCATCGCTGATGTACCCGTCGCTGGAGCTCCTGGAGCAGATCGGCCGGCGCGAGGATCCCCGGCCTCAGGGAATTAACGACGACGACGATGCGCGCCGCCGCTCCCTGCCGTTCCTGCTGTGCGAATACGCCCACGCGATGGGCAACGGCCCCGGCTCACTGCTGGACTACCACCGCATCCTGAAGGCACACGAGCGGTTCTGCGGCGGTTTTGTCTGGGAATGGATTGACCACGGCTTCACGCACCGTGATACCGCTGGCCACGAATTCATCATGCACGGCTCGGACGTTGATTACCGCCCGAACGGGGGCCGCTACTGCCTGGACGGGCTGGTGTTTTCGGACCGGACGCCGTCGCCCGGCTTGGCCGAGCTGAAGAAGGTGCTCCAGCCTGTGGAGATCTCCGTCGGTGAGGCGATCTCGATCCGAAACGATTACGACACCATCGGGCTCCACCATCTCACGTTCACCTGGCGACTCGAACTGGATGGCGCCCCGCGCGGCACCGGCGTCCTGGACGTCCCGGCCGTCGCCGCAGGGGAAGGAGTCACGGTGCAGCGCCCGGTTGCCCCCGCTGAGGAACCCGGCGAGTGGTGGCTTACGGTCGAGGCGGCCCTAAAGGAAAGCACGGCGTGGGCTCCGGCCGGACACATCGTGGCTTGGTCCCAGGGGGCGTTGGCCATCCGTCCAAGGCCGCACGCGGTGGAGCCGGGGCGCGCGATGTTGGGCAGGCAGCCCGCGTTGCCCGGTGGCGAACTGCTGCTTGGCGACGCGGCGTTTGATGCGGTGACCGGACAGCTCACGCGGATCGGACAACTGAAGCTCGACGGCCCGCAACTCGACGTGTACCGGGCTCCCACCGAAAATGACCGCGGGCAGGGGGGCAACAATAACCTCGCGGCCGTATGGACCGCCGTCGGAATGGACCGGATGCAACACCGCACCGACCGGATCGAGGCCGACGGCGAACGCCTCCGGGTAGCTGGCCGCTGCGCCGCGGCCACCCACCCGCACGCCATTGAGTACCTTTTCGATTGGATCGGGGACGGCACCGGGCTCCGGCTGGAGGTTTCAGTGGATTTTGTGGGGCCTTGGGCAGATACGCCGTACCAGCAACGGGACATCGTCCTGCCACGGCTGGGACTCCGGCTTGGCCTGCCCGGCGCCTACCGCGAGGTGCGCTGGTTTGGGCGCGGACCGGGGGCGTCGTACGCCGATTCCCGGGAGGCGGCCGCCGTCGGGACGTTCGCGTCGAGTGTCGACGCCCTACAGGTGGGCTATCCGGTACCCCAGGAAAACGGCAACCACGTGGAAACGCGGTGGCTGGAGGCCTCAGGGGCCGGGCTGCCTACCCTGCGCGTTGAAGGGGACCCGCTGTTCGACTTCACGGCACGGCGGTGGACCAGCGAGGCGCTTGAGCGTGCCCGTCATCCCCATGACCTGGCCGATTCCGGCACGGTCTGGTTGAACGTTGACCAGGCACAGCTCGGCCTGGGATCCGCGGCGTGCGGGCCATCCATCCCCGGCCAATACCGGATTCCCCGCGAAGCGACCAGCTGGAGCGTGAGCTTCCAGGCGTAGGCTTAAGCTGGCACACGCCTGGAGCCCAGCGCAATGAAGGCAGCACTGCCTCAGCTGAACCGGAAGTTTGCCCGGTAGCTCGCACCGTCGGCCAGCTTGAAGGTCAGTTGCCGGCAGGTGTTTTTCCAGGCCTTGTTGGTCTTCCAGTTGTAGGCGTACTGGCCGGTGGCCGTGTCGTAGCTCAAGGTATTTGCACCGGGGGACAAAGCGGTCTCCTCAATCAGGTCCAACGGGGCGGAGGGATCACAGCCGATTTGCGCAGTCGTCGGGTAACCTGCTGCCAGGATGTCCAGGCCGCGGTCGCCGTCGAGGGAGAACCGAATCGGAACGACGCTGCCGGCCTTCGTGGCGTTGAGCGTTGGCAGCGCGTCCACAGGTGCAGCAAAGCCGCTGAATTGCCAGACCACCCGGTAGGACAACATCTTCACTGCCATGTTCCCGGCGGTGTCTGTCGCCGTAACCGTGAAACTCTTCTCACCTACCACCGATGTGTCGATTGCAGTGCCGCTGGCGACTGTACCTGTGCATGAGGCGAGCCCCGAGCCGGCGCTTTCATCAGCACAGGCGTAGGAGGCGTTCAGGACCGCCCCTTGGACCACCTCAGAACCGTCAATCGGAGAAGCTATCGTGATCGTGGGATCGGTCGTGTCGCTTGGTTCCGCGGCGGCAATGGCGATTGTGAGGCTCGGCGTGAGCGCGGCGGGGCTGATGCCGTTGGCGGCCCTGACGGTGAACGTGTATTCCCCGGCCGCCGCCGGTGTTCCCGAGAGGACACCTGAGGCCGTGTCCAGGGTAAGCCCCTCAGGAAGGGACCCTGCAAAAACGGTGAACCGCGGCGCCGGGTTACCCGATGCGGTGAAGGTATACGAGTATGCGGTCCCGATCGTGCCGGTGTCCGGGGGCGTGGCCGCAGTAAATACGGGGGCGGTCGCATTCACGTTGATGACCGATAAAGTATGGGAACTGTGGTTGGCGACGTAGGCTGTCAACCCGTCGGGTGTGAACGCAACACCGGTTGGAGAAAACCCGACCGGGATCGTGGAGGTCACCGTTCCCGAAGCCACAGTGATGACCGACACCGTGCGGGAAGCGGTGTTGGTGACGTAAGCAATCGATCCGTCCGGGGTGAACGTAACGCGGAACGGAGCTGTCCCAACCGGGATCGTGGACGTCACCGTGCGCGATGCGACATTGATGGCCGACACCGTTTCGGCATTGTTATTAGTGACGTAGGCTGTCGTTCCGTCCGGGGTAAATGCAACACCACGCGGATTCGCCCCGACCGGGATGGTGAAGGCCACGGTGCCCAAAGCCACAGTGATGACCGACACCGTGCTTGAAGCGTAGTTGGCCACGTAGGCTGTCGACCCGTCAGGGGTGAAAGCAACATCATACGGCTGCGCCCCCACCGGGACCGTGGAGATCACGGTGCCCGAAGCCACAGTGATGACCGATACCGTGCCGGAACTGAAGTTGGTGACGTAGGCTGTGGACCCGTCAGGGGTGAAAGCAACACCTAACGGAGTTATCCCGACAGAGATCGTTGAAGTTACGGTGCCCGAAGCCACATCGATGACCGACACCGAGCCGGAACCGGAGTTCGTGGCGTAGGCTGTGGACCCGTCAGGGGTGAAAGCAACACCGCGCGGTTGCGATCCCACGGCAATCGTGGAGGTCACGGTGGATGACGCCACATCGAGGACCGAGACCATATTGGCGGAGAGGTGGGTGACGTAGGCTGTCGACCCGTCCGGAGAGACTGCGACACTTAACGGCTGCGGCCCCACGGGGATCGTGGACGTCACCACGCCCATGGCAGTTGCCGGGACACTGCCGACCAGCAGGAGCATTGCCAGGATCATGCTGATGGCCGCGCATCGCCGGGGCAATCTTACAAGGAGCCGCATCAGGTCCTCCTGTGGGTGGAGTGCGGAATATGGCGGTGGGCCCAAATGACGGCTCAGTCGGGAGCTTATAGGCCTGACCGCCTCCGGGTCACCAGTGGACGGTACCTGTCTTTTACGCCGGGAATACTCGGTTACCGTACGACGGGATCCGCTGACATCCCTTCACTTGTCTCGGACGGCCTGGGCGCCGAACCCAAGGTCCGGATCAGCTCGAACAGGTCCACCGGACCCACCTGGCCGCCCTTGAGTAGCATTTCGGTGCCATCCAGCCACGGTGTGGGAGACGCAACCCTGCACAGGACCACGTTGCCCACCGGATTTGCCGCAATGGATAGGGACCGGGCGCCGAGCTGCCGGAGGACGTGGCTGGACGTGTCCCCCCCGCAGACGATCACCCGGCTGCGGTCGCCTTCGCGGAGGGCGGCTTCGATGACACCCGACAGGCGCGCGGAGAGCGTCTCAACCAGGCTGCCGCCGTCGCTGGATGCTGCAGGGCTGCCGGTGGTGACCACCACGCTGCGGCCCGCGGAAAGCTCAGTGATGACGTGCTCCTTCAGCGGACCGTCATCGTGTGCCGACAACGCGAGGACTGTCCATCCACGGCGGCGGGCGTGGTCGACTTGACGTGATGTCTGGGGTGACTGGGAGCCCGAGACGGCCAGTACCGGTCCATCAGCCCTCAGTTCATCGACGCTGTCCGTCCGGGAAGTGTCACCGCGGGAGATAGCGGCCGCGAGTCCACGGCTGAACCCGCCGGAGCCGATCACGAACTGCGGGGCGTTGGATTGTGAGTTTGCCACGACGGCTTGGGAGACCAGTTCAATGTGCACGTCCGTCAAAGCGTCGAGGACCGTGGCGGCCTCGGTCCGCTCCGCCAGCTTGCGGGCGATGCCCGGCGCATCCGTGTACTCCGGAAGGTGCATGGAGCCCACGGGAAGGCGGGTCTGGAGCGAGAGGTGCAGTGCGAGGTCCGATTCGCGCATTGGCGTCACCGGATGCCGGGACATCGTCGGCTGGCGGTCAAGGCGGTACACCTGCCCCTCCTCTGCAGCGAAATGGTGGCCGAACGCCGTGTAGCGGCCGAAGTCGGGCTGCGCAAAAAGGGCCGGCACGGTGGCGGGACCGAACACGTGCCGGGCAATCTCGATGACCCGGCCAAGGCTTCCGACGGTTGGTGACGAGTCAGCTGTGGAACAGGCCTTGTACTGCACGATCTGCGGCCGGAGCGCCCGGAGTGCCTCAAGCACCGGCCGCACCTCGGACTCGATCTGGCCCGTTGGCAGGGACCGTGCCACCCCGGCCACACCGACGGCGTCCACCTCCTCGGCCGCTGCCCGAAGCTCGGCAGGGCCGGGGAGCCCCAGGAAAAGCCGGCTGGTCCACCCGGCCCGCCTGAGTTGCAGGAGCACATCCACGCTCCCGGTGAAATCGTCGCCGTAGAAGGCGAACTGCAAGTCAGCCACGTGGCGCTCCGAACGTCTCGGCGGCACGGCGGAACTCGGCTGAAGCGGCGAGGGCTGTTGCCATCTCTTCGCCGCGTCCGGCGGAATCCCACGCGGCACGCATGCTCTTCACCCCGGCGGCCGGACCGTCGGGGTGGCCGTGGATTCCGCCGCCGGCGAGAACCAGCAGGTCATCCGTGCCGGTGGCCGCATAGGTTGCGTGGGCGAGGCCCGCCCACTGTCCGGACGATAGCACAGGCACTGTGGGGGTCTGCCCCAGGAGGGGTTCGCGGACCGCCGCGATCGAGTCCAGCACTTCGGCGTCGTTTTCGTAGAACTTGTTGCTGATGCCGTTGGTGTGAAGGTGGTCCACGCCGGACAGCCGGGCCAGCTTCTGCCATGCCCGGAAGGAGAACCCCAGCTGATCCGACCGGCTGATCGCCCCAAACATCGCCCGGTGCCCGTGGATGGGTACCGTTGCGTGCCGGCGCAGGAACTCTACCCCGGCCAGGCCCACCATGTTGATGCAGGCCATCACGCAGGTGCCGCCAGCCTCGACTACGAGGTCGTGGTTGGCTTCGAGCCGGCCGATGTCGTCGGTGATGTTAAAGGCATACATCGGCATCACGCCGGTGCGGTCGGCGTGCCGCTGCAGTACCGGCATGACTGCCCGTACGCGTTCAGCCAAGGGAGCGGAAGGACCGTTGCCCTGCAGTTCGTCGTCCTTCATGAAGTCGACGCCGGCACTGGCCAGTTCCGCCACTACTTCGGCGAGCTCTGCGGGGCTGAGTCCGATGCTGGGCTTGATGATCGTTCCGATCATGGCCCCGGAGGGTCGGGACATCAGCCGGCGGGTTCCTTCCACGCCGAAAGCGGGCCCGGGATAGCGCTCCGAGAAGGCCTCGGGAAGGTCAAGGTCCATCAGCTTGATCGCGGCGAGTTCCTTGATCTCGAACAGGTTGCCGGCGACGGCGGCCTGCAGGTTCGGGAGTGAGGGGCCAAAGTTTGCCAGCGGGAACCGGAGCCGGACCCTGCCGCGGCGGCGTTTGGCCGGATCTCCGACGGCGCCGGGCAGCGGGGAGGAGCCATTCAGCGGGATCTCCTCAAGGTCCACAACCTGGGCGGCGAATCGGGAGCGCAGGTCGTCGGACTCCCGTGCCACCCTGATGAACGTACCGGTGGACTGCTCGCCGGCAAGTACTTCCGCAGCGTGCTGGAGATCGAGTGATGTCTCGATGTGATAGGTGGCAACAACGTGCTGTGGCTTCGCATCCACCGCTTCCTTGACGGACTGATTCGTGGCGAGGCCGGGCGTCACTGTGGGGGTCATTTTCGTCACCATGCCAGCGGGAGCCAGACGGACATTTCGGATGCTCCGCGGTTGCCCCAGGTGAAGTAGGGAATCAGCCGCACCCGTGCCGTGGCGAGTTCGGCGCCGTCGACTTCGGCATAGAGTCCTTGGCTCGCCGCGGGCGGCAGGACCACCGCTTCGCACTCAAGGGCAACGATCCGGCGGCCGTCGATGTCGAGCTCCACCGGGGTGAAGTCCGTTCCACGCCGCAGCGCGACCTGCTCTAACAGGACACCCTCCGGGAGGTCCTGGCTTTCGAGGCAGTACACCACCGGACCGCGGGTCACCGCGACCTGGTTGGAGATTTCCTCAGCGAGACGGTGTCCGCGCACCATCTTGACCGGCATCGGCAAGGCAAGGGAGACGGTATCGCCTGCTTGCCACTCGCGGTCGATCGTGGCGTACGTCCCGGGTTCGCCCGCTGCCGCCGGTTCGCCGTTGACGGTGATGGTGGCTCCTTCGCTCCAGCCGGGGATCCGCAATTTCAGTGGAATCCCGCCGTCCGTCACCGACGTGACGGTGAAGTCGATGCGTTCCCCCCAAGGTTGCTCAGACACTTCCTGTAGTCCGAATCCTCGGCCCTCAAGCTCCACCTGGACGTTGGCGCTGCCGTAGAGGTGGACCCACAGGCCTTCTGACGAGGTGGACATCGCGCGTTCATGGAACTGGGCCAGGGTGCGGGCGATGTTCGGGGGGCAGCAGAAGCAGCTCATGTATTCCGCGCGAACGCGCTCGTCCGACGCTGGCGGCTCGGGCACCGGGCGCAGGGCGGTTTCTCCGGGCATACGGAGGGGGAAGGGCAGTTCGCGGACCTGCCGGAGCGGGTTGGTGTAGAAGTAACGCGTGCCGTCGAGGCTAATGCTCGCGAGAAGGCTGTTATAGGCGATGCGCTCGATGACGTCGGCATAGGCCGCATCGCCGGTGAGCGCCAGCATCCGCTCACTCCAGAAGATCATGCCGATGTTCGCGCAGGACTCGTTGTGGGCAGTGGTGTTCGGCAGCTGGAAAGGGCGTCCGTAGGCCTGGTGCACCCGGCTGATCTGGCCCTGCTCCGGGTTGCCGTCCGGCGATGCGCCGTCGTACAGCGCACCGCAGCCACCGGTGATGTAGAGCTTCGTGTCGACGACGTCCCTCCAGAGGCGTTCGAGCACGTCAGTCAGCTCGGGGTCGCCCGTCTCGGCAACAAGGTCCGCCAGCCCGGCATACAGATAGTTGGCCCGCACTGCGTGGCCCGCCACGACTTTCTGCTCGCGTACCCGGACCCGGTCCTGATTATCGTCGCCGCCCTCAAAGTCGTCCCGCACGGCGACGAACGACTCTGCCAGTCGAAGGTAGCGTTCATTGCCGGTGGCGCGGTAGAGCTCAATGACCGCCATATAGTGCGAGGGGCAGATCGCGCTGCGCGCGAGCTGGTCCGTGTGGTTGGTGGCCAGGTCTTCGAGGAATCCGGCGGCCCGCTCGGCGGCGTCGAGCAGGACGGTGCTGCCAGTGACCCGGTGGTGGCGTACTCCTGCGGTGATGAGGTGGCCGAGGTTGTACGTCTCGAAGTTGAAGCGGTCGGCCAGGGCCTGCGCCTGCTCGTGGTTGCGCTCGGCAATGCGCGTTGGTGTGTGGAGGTATCCGTCGCCGCGCTGAACGGAGGCGATTTTCGTTGCGATGTCATTGATGCTCGCTTCGAGGGCTGCATCAGGCGACGTCTCCAGGAGGCTAATGGCGGCCTCGAGCCACTTGTAGAGGTCCCCGTCGAGGAACGGCGGGCCTTCGTGCTGGCCTTCGGCATCGCCCGCCGCGATGAGGAAGTTCCGCCAGCCCGGGCTGACGTCCGGGTTGCTGAGTGAAGCCCACATGCCCGGCACTGTCACGGTCCGTGTGCGCTCAAGCTCACCGCCCCAGAAGCCGCCGGCCCACACGACATTTGCTGCGTCGAGCGCTGTGAGCGGTGCATGGTGCCGCTTCGCTGTACTGCTTTTCATGGTGTCGTCCTCATCGTCGAATCCCTTGCCAGGTGGCTGCCTGCGTCCGCTGCTGATTATTATCTCAAACTCGAATGAATATTCACAATACGGGAAGAATGTGATACGCTCAACACGAACGAGGGGCTGAATAATCTCTCACTCCTGATTGAAAACGCATCGATCAGAGGTTCGCTGCCACCGAATGGCAGCCGTCAAGGAGGACGTCATGAAAGCAATCCGCAGTCGTCGAGTGATGGTGGCAACGGCCGTCGCACTCGCACTTACGCCGCTCTCTGCATGTGGCGGATCACCACAGGATGCCGGCAGCACGGCCGGGAGCACCGGCACCGACCCCAGCAGCTTCACCATTCTGACGGCGAACGAGAACAAAGCCCTTCCGGCCACCCTTGATGCGCTGGCCAAGGGCGCCTGCTCGGCAGAGAACGCGGCGCTCCCGATTGAACACCAGAAGGTCGCACAGGCCGACGTCGTACAGAAGGTCACGCTTCTTGCCGGCCAGGGCGCCCTGCCGGCCCACTTCATCGCGGGCACCGCCATGGTCCGCCCGGACGGGGACCTGGGTAAGGGCAGCCTGGTGCTGGATTACAAGGAAGCGCTGGAGAAGCTGGGCGCCGGGGAGCAGCTTCTGCCCGCGGCCGCCGCCACGGTGGAGAACGTCTACGGCGGCATGGTCTCCCTGCCGTACCAGTACAACGTCGAGGGAATTTGGTACAACAAGCAGATCTTCGCAGCCAATGGCATCGAGGAGCCCAAGACCTGGGATGAACTGAAGGAAGCCCACGCCAAGCTTGCCCAGGCAGGCGTCATGCCGATGACCCAGGCCGGTGCCGCGGGTTGGCCGCTGACCCGTCTCATGGGCATGTACATTTTCCGGAATGTGGGTCCGGATGCGATGAAGGATGTCAGGGATGGAAAGGCCAAGCTGACCGACCCCAAGTACGTGGCAGGGGCAAAGGCCTTGGCGGAACTTGCTTCTTCCGGCGCCCTGGGCGAGGGCTTCTCCACCCGCGACGCCGATACGTCCACGAACCTCTTCCTCACCGGCAAGGCAGCCATGACCTATGACGGCAGCTGGCTGCTGAGCTCCATCAATGACCCCAAGCGGAACACCATTGGTGATACCAACATCGGCTTTATGGCCTTCCCGGCAGTCGAGGGCGGTTCAGGCAGCATTGACCAGTTTGCCGCCAACGCGGGCGCTGTGATGGCGATGTCACCCAAGCAGTTCGGGCCGAAGGTCGGTGAATGGCTGAAGTGCATCTCGGAGAACTACGGCGCCCAGGCACTGAAGGACTCCGGCACTATCTCGGGGTTCAAGGTCAACGAGGACGTCAAGGAACTCCCGGTCATGACCTCGCAGATCCAGGAGAAGATCACCGGACTCAAGGATCCCGTGCTCTGGTTCGAGGCGCTGCTGGACCCGAAGAGCAACTCACTGGCATCGACCAACGTCTCCCTGCTCACCACCGGCCAGATGTCGGCCGAGGACTACATGAGCGCCCTTCAGAAGAGCGTTGACGCTGCTCGCTGATTCGGTTTGGCCCGGCCGCCCACTCCGGGTGGCCGGGCCTTCTGCCGACGAAAGGTTTGAACTATGAACTCGGTGTTCGGAGACCGCAAGACGATTATCATCCTCTTGGCTCCAGCCCTCCTGCTGTACACACTGCTGAAGATTGGCCCCGTGGCCTGGTCCCTCGGCCTGTCCTTCTTTGAGGGGAACACCCTTCGCGGCTTCGAGTTTGTTGGAGTCGAAAACTTCACCAAGTTCTTCACGGACGAGGCAGCGCTGCAGTCCCTGGGGGTCAGCGTGTTCTTCGCGATCGTCGCCACCGTAGGCCAGATCCTGCTGGGGTACATGCTGGCCCTCCTCTACGTCTTTGTCCTGCGCAAAGGTTCATCGCTGCTCCGCACGATCGTCTTTTTCCCGGCGATCCTGCCGACGGTCGCCGTCGCCCTGCTGTTCCGCAGCTTTGTGGCCGTGGGCGACAACCAGGGCCCCGTCAACGACCTCATCAACTTCTTTGGCGGAGAGAGCGTGGAGTTCCTCGCCACCACCTCGGGAACCATGGCCACCGCGCTCGCCATGACGCTTTGGGGTTCCATGGGCTTCTACGCGATCCTCCTCTACGCAGGACTGCTCGACATTCCCGACGAGATTCTCGAATCGGCGAAGCTCGATGGCGCCAACGGGCTCAAGCTGGTGCGGCACATCGTGGTGCCGCTGTCATTGCCCATTCTGCTGTCCTCGATCATCTTCAGCCTCAACGCGACGCTGAAGGTCTTCGACAGCCTGCTTGCCCTGAACAACGGCGGCCCCGGAACCTCTACCGCGCCGTTGACCCTTTACATGTACCGGACAGCATTCGAGTATGCGGAGTATGGCTATGGCAGCACCATCGCCCTGGTCCTGACGCTCCTGTGCCTTGTCTTCACCCTCGCGATTTTCCGATCGTCCCAACGCAAGGCGGAGGACTGAGATGACCGTCCAACCACAGCTTGAAAACCCGCCCGCCGTGCCGCTGGTGCGTTCGGAACAACCCCTCCGCGACCGCCGTCGGGCCCGCCGCGCCATTAAGCGCCTTCCCGTGTGGATCATCGTCACGATCGTGGTGGTGGTGGTGCTTTACCCGCAGGTCTGGATGGTGCTTGGTTCGTTCAAGACGCAGTCCGAGTTCCTGTCCAACCCGGCGTTGTCGCTGCCCGAGAACTGGATTTTCGACAACTACACCACCGCCCTGAACAACGGCAACGTGTCGCGGAACTACCTCAACAGCATCCTGGTGACGATTCCGTCGGTGGCGCTTATTGTGCTGATCGGCGTGGCGGCAGGCTACGCCCTGGAGGTGCTGGTCTGGAAGGGCCGGAAGGGCACGCTGCTCTACATCCTTGCCGGCATTATGGTTCCGGGGCAGATGATCCTGGTGCCGCTGTTCACGGTGTACTTCCGGGCGGGGCTGACGGACTCGCTCTGGCCGCTCATCATCACCTATACGGTGATGGGCCTGCCGCTGACCACCTTCCTGATGGCTGCCTATTTCAGGTCCATCCCGCGAGAGATCTTCGAGGCCGCCACTGTTGACGGCTCCAGCCCGCTGCGCTCCTTCTTTGTGATCGGGTTGCCGATGATGCGCAACTCGATCCTGACCATCGGCCTGGTCCAGTTCTTCAGCGTGTGGAATGACCTGCTCATCGCGCTGACCTTCACCACCAGGCCGGATCTGGCCACCATCCAGGTGGGGCTGCTGAGCCTTAGCGACCAGTACGGCTCGACGCAGTACGGACCGCTTTTTGCGGCTGTGAGCATCAATATCGTGGTGTTGTTGATCGTGTTTGTGTTCCTCAACAAAAAGATCATGGCCGGCATGGCCGCCGGTTCAGTGAAGGGATAGGCGACCGAATGAGTGAGACCCCCAGGATTGCCCTGCTGCACACGGGTGCGGTGGTGATCGGTCCCGTGATGGAACTGGTCAAGCGGGAACTGCCCGGCGTCACGGCCATCAACTACCTGGACGACCGTATCGTGGCTGACCTCAGCGACCCGGAGATGTCCGGTTCGGTGCCGCGCCGCGTCGCCGGACTTGCGAAGGCGGCGGCAGATGCCGGCGCCGAGGCCATCATGCTGACGTGCTCGTCCATTTCCGAACTCGCCGCGTCCGTTTCGGCTGAGGTGGGCATCCCCATCCTGCGCATCGATGAGGCCATGGCCGACGAAGCGGTGGCGACCGGTGCCAGGATCACCGTGCTGGCCACCCTCCCGACGACGTGCGGGCCCACCTCCCGTCTCATTGCCGAGCGGGCCAGGGTAGCCGGGCTTACGCCCACCATCCGGAGCGTAGTGGTCGAGGGTGCCTTTGCGGCTGTCGCTTCGGGTGACCGCCCAAGCCACGACCTCAAGGTCGCGGCGGCTATCCGGGATGCCGCAGAAGACTCAGATGTGGTGGTCCTGGCCCAGGCATCGATGGCAAGTGCCGCCGACGGCTGCGAAGTGGCGGTACCGGTGCTGACAAGCCTGGAATCGGGCGTCAGGCGCCTTCACCAGTTGCTCGCGTCGCTCCCTGCTAAGCGGTGAGCTCCCGGTTTTCGGTTTCGGCGCCGCTGGTCTCTTCTCCGACGAGGGCCTCAGCGGTGTGGATGTCGGTGATGAGGACGTTGACCCAGCCGCCGGCCAGGGCTCCGCGGATGGGTTCGCGCTTGCGCAGGCCACCGGCAATGCCAATGCGGCGGGGGATGGATAGGAAGTTCTCCACCGGAATCGAGATGGTGCGTGCAGCAAGGTCACCCGTGACTGCCGTCCCGTCTGCGGTGAAGACGTGGTGACAGATATCGCCGACGGCCCCTTCGGTCAGCAGCCGTTCGCGGTCCTCCGGGGAGAAGGCGTTTCCACTTTCGGCCAGCAGGTTGGACGGTTCGATGCTGCCGATGCCCACTATTGCCATGGTGAGTTCGTTCCAGCGCCGCGCCACCTCGGTGAGCGCGGCTTCCTGGAGGAGGCTGTCCCTGATGGCGCGGTCAGCCACCACGCCGGGGGCGGGAACGTAAACCGGCTCCGCGCCGAGCATCCGCGCAAACTCGCCGACCAGCCGCTGGGCCATGTTCTGAACTTCGGGGGTGCCGATCCCGCCAAGAAGCTGGACAACCTGGGTGGCGCCGCCAACGTTGAAAGGCCGCATGCGGTCCACGAGGGCGAGCAGCGTCTGGCTCCACGAGGAGATGCCGATGCGGTCCCCGCCGCCGAGAGTAGCTTCGAGGTAGCTGCCTGCTGCCGCCCCGAGCGCAGAATGGACGGCCCGTTCGTCGTCGTCGCTCTCGATATCCACGACCACAGCTTCCAGCAGACCGAACTTCGCCTCCAGGCGCTCCTCGAGATCCGAGTAGACGCCGGGGGAGACCATGACGGTGGTCCGGACGATTCCCTGGGTGACCGCGCGCTTCAGCAGGCGGGAGACCTTGGCCTGGGAAATGTTCAGCGCTGTGGCGATGTCCGCCTGGCGGATCCCGCGCTCGTGGTACATCCGCGCCACCTTGGTCAGGAGGCGGACTTGCCCGTCAACGGGGGCGGCGCTTCGGCCATTTGCCACGGGAGGCTCCGATCAGGGATGGCGGTTCTGCAGGAGGCGTCCCCTTGATCCCAAGAGCTGGAACAATCCATGCAGATTTATAAAGAGTGTATCATAATTCGGAAGTGATAGATTATGCAAGTGTTGCACCGTGATGGCACGGCAGACCGAGCGGACGTGAAGTCCGGCGACCGCGACCTGGCGTCCTCGCTCAGCGCGGCGCTAGCTGGTGGAAGCGGCGATTTGCCGGGACAAGGACACCGTCCGACGGCGGGCGCGGACGTTAGCGTCGAGGTCTTCGATCGCGTTGTGGCCGGCGTCGATGCCTCCCACTTCCTGCTCACGCCGGCGGCTGTGGTGCGTGCACGCTCGCTTGAGGATGTTTCGGCCGCTTTCCGTTACGCCCATGACCACCATCGCTCCATCACGCTCCGCTCCGGGGGAACCAGCCTGTCCGGCCAGGCGTCGGGCGAGGATCTGCTGATCGATGTCAGGGGCGCTTTCCGGGACATCCGCGCCGCAGTTGACGGCAGTACTGTCGTCGTCCAGCCTGGCGCCACCGTCCGCCAGGTCAACGCGAGGCTCCTCCGTCACGGCCGGAAGCTCGGGCCCGACCCGGCCAGCGAGATCGCGGCAACTGTGGGCGGCGTGGTGGCGAACAACTCCAGCGGCATGGCGTGCGGCACGGAGTTCAACTCCTACCGGACACTACGCTCACTGAGGTTCGTGCTGGCGTCCGGAACGGTGGTGGATACCTCCCTTGCGGACGCGGACGAAAGGCTGGCCGCTGCCGAACCGTCCCTGCACTCCGGCCTCGCCAAACTCCGCGACGAAATCATGGCCGACTCCGAGCTTTCGGCGGAGATCCGGCGCCAGTACCGCGGCAAGAACACGATGGGCTACGGACTGAACTCGTTCCTCGATTTCGACGCGCCGGTGGAGATCCTGGCCCACTTGATGGTGGGGAGCGAAGGCTCGCTGGGCTTCATTGCCGAGGTTGAATTCGATACCGTGCCGATTTCACAGTGTGCGGCCACCGCCCTGGTGATCTTCGATGACCTGGATCAGGCCACGGGCATCCTGCCCGTCCTCGTGGGTACCGAGGCTGCCACCATTGAGCTGCTGGACGCCGCGTCGCTGCGTGTTGTTCAAAACGATCCGGCCACCGCAGACATCCTCGCCAGTGTGGACATCGCCTCCCACGCTGCTCTCCTCATCGAGTACCAGGGGCAGGATGACGACGAACTCGACGAGCGTCTCGGGAACGCGCGCGCAGCCTTGGTGACTGCCGGTGCCCCGTCGTTTGAACCGACCGCCGACCCGAAACAGCGGGCCCATTTATGGCATGCGCGGAAGGGGCTGTACGCAGCCGTTGCCGGCGCCCGGCGACCCGGCACCACGGCACTGCTGGAGGACATTGCGGTGCCTGTCCCATTGCTCGCGCCGACCTGTGCTTCCCTCCAACGCCTTTTTGCGCAGTACGGGTATGGCGACGCCGTGATCTTCGGCCATGCGAAGGACGGCAACATCCACTTCCTCATCACCGAAGATTTCACGGCCGACGGCGCGGTTGAGCGCCAGCGGGCCTTCACCGAAGACCTGGTGGAGCTGGTCCTGGACGCTGGCGGCACCCTCAAGGCCGAGCACGGCACCGGCCGGATCATGGCCCCTTTCGTCGAACGGCAGTTCGGCCGGCGGCTCTACCAGGTCATGCTGGAGGTCAAGCGGCTCTGTGACCCTGCCGGGATCCTCAACCCGGGTGTGCTGATCGTCGACGACGCAGAATCGCACCTGGCGCACCTGAAGCTGACTCCCGTCGTTGAGCCGGAAGTGGACCGTTGCGTCGAGTGCGGCTATTGCGAGCCGGTGTGCCCCAGCCGGGACATCACCATCACGCCGCGTCAGCGCATCGCGGTCCGCCGGGCCCGGGCTGCAGCTAGCGCCCGGGGGGACGCCGCGCTCGACACGGAACTCGCGCGCGGCGAGACCTATAACTCAGTGGAGACCTGCGCCGTCGACGGGATGTGCCAGACAGCGTGTCCGGTGTCGATTAATACGGGCGACCTTGTCCGGCGCCTGCGCGAACAGGACGCTTCGCGGTTCACCCAGGCAGCAGGCCGCGCAGTTGCCGGACAGTGGGAGCCGGTCACGCGGGTGGCAGCGACAGCCCTGACCGTGGCGGCGTGGCTGCCGGCTCCCCTCGTCCGCGGGGCCAGCGAAGCAGCACGCGCCGTACTCGGCGCCGATGTGGTGCCGCGTTGGACCGGCGACCTTCCTGCCGGCGGCAGCAGGCGCGCCCACGCGGACCGTCCAGCGGCTGGAAAGCCGGCGCAGGCGGTGTTCTTTGCCTCCTGCACAGGTTCCATGTTCGGGCCCGCGGAGGGCGGCGTCGGAGCAGCCGAGGCGTTCCGCCGGCTGTGCGCCCGGGCGGGTGTCGCCGTCGTCATTCCGCCCGGCGTTGACGCCCTGTGCTGCGGTACGCCCTGGAAGTCCAAGGGCCTGGCGGACGGGTTTGCCGCGATGGCCGAGAGGACCGTGGCCAGCCTGATGGCAGCGTCCGACGGCGGGAGGTTGTCGGTGGTGACCGACAATTCGTCCTGCACGGAGGGCCTGCTGCATGCGCTCGCCAAGGTTTACGGGTCCGGTGAACCCGTGCCGCTGCGGGTCATCGATTCCGTGGACTTCGCAGCCGCCGAACTGCTTCCACACCTTCGGGTGCAGGAACCGGTGTCCTCGTTGGTCCTTCATCCCACGTGCGCGAGTACGCGCCTCGGGACCAACGAGGGACTGCGCACGCTTGCCGAGGCTGTTTCCGGTAAGGCCGTCGTGCCGGATTCCTGGGCCTGCTGCGGGTTTGCCGGCGACAGGGGAATGCTGCACCCGGAACTTACCGGCTCTGCCACCAGGGCCGAGGCGGCAGAGGTGGTTGGCGGAGACTTCGAGGCACATGCCTCCTGCAACCGCACGTGCGAGATTGGCATGAGCCGCGCCACCGGCAAGGAATACCGGCACATTCTCGAAATCCTTGAGGAGCGGACCAGGGCCTAGCCGCCCGCGCTCCAGATCCACGAACAGAAGGGCTTGATATGCACATCGCAGTCACCGGCAGCTCAGGCAAGCTGGGGCGGGCCACCGTTGACCGGCTTCGCACGGAGGGGCACACCGTCGCGGGATTCGACCTCACGGGCACTGCCGGCACGGGATTCACCCGCGTGGACCTCGCCGACTACGGGCAAACGCTGGACAGCCTGATCGGCGTCACTGCCCGTCACGCAGGGCTTGACGCGGTGGTGCACCTCGCGGCCATCCCGGTGAACGGACTTGTTCCCGACGCAGCAACTTTCCAGAACAACATGACCGTCAGCTTCAACGTGGTTCACGCGGCCATGCGGGCAGGCATACGCAGGATCGTCACGGCCTCAAGCATCACCGCCATGGGATTCCCTTTCGACGAACCGCCTGCCGCGCTGCCCATCGACGAGGCCACGACAGCCGCGAACAACACCTACGCCTTGGCTAAGGTGGCGGAGGAAGCGATGTGGGCGCAACTCGTCCGCTGGGAGCCGGGCATGAGCATCACTTCGCTCCGGTTCACCAATGTGGTGGCTCCGGGCGAGTATGGCACCTTCGCGAACGCTCCGGATCCCGCGTATCGGCGTGACCTGCTTTTCAGCTACGTCGATTCAAGGGACGGGGCGGCCGCCGTGGCCCTCGCCCTCGAACACGCGGCACCTGGCTTTGAAATCTACGACGTTGCGGCCTCGGATACGGGAAGTGCAATCCCCACCGCCGAGCTTGCCGCCCTCCACTTTCCGGGCGTTCCGCTCCGCCCGGAGCTGGGGGAGTTTGAAACGCTGATGTCCATCGATAAGGCGCGCAGCCGGCTTGGATACAAACCCGAGCACCTGTGGCGGGACGAATATGCGTTACACGAAGGAAGGGGAGAGGGCCATCCGTCATAGGTGCCCTTGACCTTCCGCGTCGCCATCACTAGGTTATCGCTTATCGATATTATCGATAGTCAATAACTTATTGGGGGAAATCATGAACGAGGCCATGGGCGACGCCCAAATAACGCCACGCAACAAGAAAGTGGTGTCCAGGGCCGAGGCTCTATGGGTGATGTTCGCAGCCGCCGTCGCTGCCATTGCCGCTACTGCTGCGGGCGTCTCCAACATCATGGCCTACTTTGCCGGCCCTGTGACGCTGACCTTTCCCCTGGCCACCACGCACCAGGCCGCCACTGGGCTGCGCCTCGGAGCGGAAGCACATTTCGCCTCCATCGAAGCCACCATCCCTGCGCTGCCCCTCACCGAGGCCACCCTCCTGGCGTGGGCGGGGGTTCTGAACCTCGTCGGTATCCTGGCCGTCCTTGCCCTGCTGTTCGTGCTCGCATTCCGGCTTCGGGGCGAGAATCTGTTCACGGCCGGCTCCGTGTGGATCATCGGAGCGTGCGGGGTGGTACTGGCCGTGGCCGGCACGCTTGGCCAGGGTCTTGACTCCGCCGGCCGGCACCGGGTGGCCCAGGCTATCGGCGCGAACCAGGGCGGCGCTGGGGAAAGCATCATGTTCAGCGCAAATTTCAACGTTGGGCCGCTCATGGCCGGGATTGTGCTGATCCTGGTTGCCGCGGTCTTCCAGTTCGGCGGCCGCCTGCAGAAAGACACCGAGGGCCTGGTCTGATGCCAGCGGAAGATTCCACGGGCATTCACTGCCGGCTCGACGAGTTGCTGGAGCAGCGCGGAATGACGCTGACCGAACTGAGCAGGCGCGTTGGAGTGAGTCTAGTGAACCTGTCCGTGCTGAAGAATGACCGGGCGAAGGCGATCAGGTTCTCCACGCTGACAGCCATCTGCCAGGTCCTGGACTGTGAGGTAGGGGAACTGCTGGTCACGGAACTCTGATGGCGAGCTGCCTAAAAAGGATGAAATGATGACGGACACGTCTGCAGATGCAGAAGACCAGTGCGAACTCCGGACCGAGCATGGTCCGCTCGATCGCTTACGGTTGACCCGGACACGGCCACCACGGTCGCGTGGTCCAGTCCGGTCTACTTTATGTGCCCGCTGGCCCGTAGCTTCTGCTTACAATCGATGTAAGCCACCTATCAAGGGAACCATGAAGAAACTCACTACGGCCGTGCTCGCCGCTGCGCTCCTCGTCTCTGCTTCCGCTTGTGCCGCACCGACGCAGCTGACCACAGAACAGACCTGCGAACGGATCAGGATCGTTGGTTCGGACACCAGCGCCAACGCCGGCAAGACCGGAATGATCATCCTCGGCAACCGCCTGCGTCCCATCCTGAACGGGGCATCGGATGACCTCAAGCCGTCCGTTCAGGCGATTCTCGACTACACGGATGAATCTGCCAAGGAGAGCCCGGACGAGGGAAAGCTCGCGGGGATGCAGGAGGCCTACCAGAAGGCCGGAACCACTTTCTCCCAGCTCTGCCAGTAGCCCTTAGGCGGACTCAGTCCGCAAGCGACACGGCAGCTCGTTTGCAGGACTCGCCGCCCAGCTGGCGAGCAGTTTGAGGCGCTCGTCGCTGAGCTCCAGCTCGCCGACCACCGGATGGTTCAGCCGCTTGGTGCCGGTCCGGTGGAACCGGGACGTTGTGCTTGGCCAGCGCTTGCGGAATTCATCGCTGCGGGTGGCGAGTTCACCGATCAGGTCCGTGAGGCTTTTGTCGTGCGGGCGACGGCCGGCATGGTTGCGGAGGATGGCGACGACGTCGTTCGCCACCTGCTCCCAGTCCGCCCCCGGAGCGGCGCCCGTTGAGGTCCGGCAGTCCTGGACCTGCGGTGGATGATGTATTCGGCCACCACTACGTTGATAACCCAGGCCAGTCCCATGAGCAGCGCCCGGATCAGTTCACTGGGCGGACCCGCCAGCAGGATCCACGGGGCGATGACCAGCGCCTGCGTGCCGGCCCCAGGGCAATGGCGTAGGCACGCGTCATCCATACACTGTGCCGGACGAAGTCCCTCCTGCGGATCGCGAGGACGCCCATCACCATGCTTACCAGCATCGCGGAGCCGAAGAGAAGGCGCAGCGGAACGTCCGTGTCGCCGTCGGGAAGCGGATAAAAGGCGGACATCCACAGGCCGGTCAGGGCCGTTAGCAGTCCGGCGGGGATCAGGATAAGTCCCGCAGTGCGATGCCACCCGCGCTTGCCCCGAAGGGAGGGAACGAACTGGAAGGCGCCGAGGAGGCTGTAGACCGTCACGCTGATGATGTGGATCACGACCGGGACGGGGGACGCGAAAAACCGGGCGTTCTGGGGTGTAATGGCGGCACCGCCGGTCAGTTCCGTCATCCGTACGGCGCCGGCCGCAACCGGGATGAGGCTGAGGAGGATCAGCCCGACGGGCACGGGCCACTGCGCCCGGCGTCGTCGTGTCGTCGGAGTGGCGGGCGAAAATAACGTCGTCATTTCGGTTCCTCTGAATCTATGGTGTACGGCGTACACCTAATGCGCCTAACGGTAGGTGTACGGCGTACACTTGTCAAGGGAAAATGTGTAAGGAAGGGTGGTCCGGATGACCCAGCAGCTGGAAACCTCGCGCCGGATCCCACTGAACAGGGGCCGCGTGCTGGAGGCCGCCGTCGCGCTCGCCGACAAGGCTGGCCTCGATGCGCTGAGCATGCGCCGGCTCGCCGAGGACCTCGGAGTGGTGCCGATGGCGCTCTACAAACACGTCGCCAACAAGGATGAACTCCTTGACGGCATGGTGGACGCCGTTATCGACGAGATCGCCCCCGTCTCCGCCGACGCCGGCTGGAGGGACGCCGTTCGGCTTCGCGTGCTCTCCGCCCGCCAGACGCTGTTGCGGCATCCTTGGGCGCGTCACGCGCTGGAGACCCGCACCAATCGAACCCCCGCGGTCCTCACGTACACGGATGAAGTCATCGGGATGTTCCTGGCCGGAGGCTTCTCCGTTGATCTCACGCATCACGTGATGCACGCGCTGGGGAGCCGGATGTGGGGCTTCACCCAGGAACTGTTCGACGACGCCGCCGGCCGCGGCGCGGAGGCTGCGGTACCTCCCGAAGCGCAGGCCGCCATGGTTCAGGAGATGGCGGAACGGTATCCGAACATCCTCCAGGTCGCCACCGCGGCCCAACACGACGACGGCTCCGTGGTCAGCTACGGCTGCGACGACCAGTTTGAGTTCGAGTTCGCCCTCGACCTGATGCTGGACGGCTTTGAACGCCTGCAGCGGCTGGAGTGGAGTTCAGCGGCCCAGAAGCGGGGTGGGAAGTAATCAGCGCGGCCGAGGCAACCCCTGTCGCCGGATCAGCTCACTACCTGGTCATTGAGCCGTTGAGTCGACGTGGGATGCCGCACGATTCTTCCCGCAGTTCTGGCGGCAGGAGCGTGTCCGGCGCGTTCTGGTAGGTCACTGGTCGAAGCCATCGTTTGATTGCCGCGCTCCCCACGGACGTGTGCCCTGAATTCGTGGTTGCAGGGTAAGGGCCGCCGTGGGTCATCGACCACGAGACGGCGACTCCCGTGGGCATGTCGTTGAAGACGAGCCGCCCGGCACGGCTCGTCATGGCTTGGGCGATGGGCTGCAGTGCGTCCGTTTCTGCCTCTTCACAAAGCAGGGTTGCTGTGAGCTGTCCACCCATTGACCGGAGAGTGTTAATGACCTGTTGCTGGGTGCTGTACCTGACGATGACCGCCGCGGGTCCGAAGGCCTCCTCCAGCAAGGGACCCGTGAGCCGGCCTATGTCGACGCTGACGAGGTGGGCGCCGGCCGGACCGCCCTGCTGGCTGTCGACAAGGACTGATACTGCCCCGGCAGCGTTCCAGTCCTCGACGCTATCGTTGAAGCGTTGCATGATGCCTTCGTTCAGCATGGCCAATGCTGGTGCTTTCCTCACCGCTTCCGCGAGACTGGCCACCAAGGCGTCGCCAGCCTCGTAGGGAATGAAGATGAGGCCCGGCTTGGTGCACAATTGCCCGACGCTGCTGGTGATGGACGATGCCAGTTGGGCTGTGATCCCACGTGGTCGCGCCTGGGCTGCGGCCGCTGTTACTACCAGCGGGTTAAGGCTACCCAATTCACCATAGAAGGGGATCGGCGAGGGGCGGGATGACGCGAGATCAAAAAGGATCCGCCCTGCTGTGGTGGATCCGGTGAAGCCGACGGCTTGGATGTTCGGATCCATAACCAGGTTGCGCCCCGCTTCCATTCCCGAGACAAGGGCAATGGTGCCGGGCGGCATGCCGGACTTGGCCGCTGCCAGCTGGATCGCCTCAAAGGCCAGCTGGCTCGTGTGCGGATGTCCGGGATGGACTTTGACGACGACGGGACACCCTGCGGCGAGGGCGGAAACAGTATCTCCGCCGGGCACCCCGAAAGCCAGCGGAAAGTTGCCCGCCCCGAAGACTGCCACAGGTCCGAGCGGAATCCGCGTGAGGCGCGTATCCGGTGTGGTGGCCGTCGCATGGTCGATGGCGGCCTCCAGGTACCCGCCGTCGTCGAGTACTTCCGCAAAAAGGCGTGCTTGCCGCGCAGTCCGCGCTAATTCGATGGAAAGGCGACTGGCGGCAAGCGAGGTTTCCCTCGCAGCGGCGCCCTCTAACGCTTCCCGGTTTTGCTCCAGTTCGTTAGCCAGCTCGTTAAGGAAAGCCGACCGCTGAGATCGGAGAGAGCCACCGAGTTCGGCAGCGGCATCAGCCGCTGCCGAACATGCGGCGGTCACTTCAGCCGGAGTGGAATCGGCCACAGCCGAGGTCCTGAGAGGGTCAGCAGGGTGATCCGTCGCCGGGTTCATCCCTTGACGGCACCGGCACTAAGACCCTGGACAAGGAACTTCTGCACGTAAGCAAACAGGAGGACCACCGGGATGATGGCGATGACCCCGCCTGCGGCGAGGGCCCCAAAGTCGGCACCGAATTCTCCGAGCAGATAGCTGAGCCCGACGGGCACGGTAAAACGGTCCTGGCTGCTGATAAACATGATGGCGAAAAGGAAGTTGTTCCAAGCGCTGATGAAGGCAAAGGAACCTACAGCAACGATTCCCGGCTTCAGGAGCGGCAGGACCACAAGCCGGAAAGCCTGGATTCGAGTGCACCCGTCCACCCACGCGGCTTCCTCCAGTTCCATGGGAACATTCCGGATAAATCCGGCCATCAGGATCAGGGACAGCGGAAGGTGGAACACGGTATCAGAGATGATGAGGCTCCACAGGCTGTTGGTCAGGCCCACCGCGTTGAAGATCTCAAACAGCGGGATCAGCATCATGGCTCCGGGAACGAACTGCGTGCAGAGCATGGCTACCAGGAACAATGCTTTTCCGCGGAACCTGAACCGGGCCAGGGCATAGCCACCGAGCAGCGCGATGACGGTGGAGCAGAGCAGGCTCATCACAGCGACGAACAGGCTGTTCTTGAAGTAGATGCCGAATCCCGAGCCGTTCCATACCGTTTCGAAGTGCTCGAAAGTGATTGGCCACGGCACCAGTGAGGTGGAACCGGTAGGCCGGAAGGCAAACAGCAGCATCCAATAGAAAGGAACGAGCGTAAAGATGAGGAACAATGCCAACGGAAAGTAGGTCAGCACGCGGTCGATGCGGCGTGCCCGCTTCTTCAGTGGACTGACGGGGCGGGCCTCCTGCGCGCTGTCAATGTCTGCCAGTGCTCTGGCCGATGGTGCCTTGGGAAGCAACGAGGTCATTTCTCATCCTCTTTGGACTTGGTGATACGCAGGTAGACCAGCGAGAAGAAGGTCAAAATTATGAACGCGACGACGGTGAGCGCAGAGCCGTAGCCGAAGTCCCTGTCATGGATGGCAGTCTGGGCCACGTAAAGAGGCAGCGTGGTAGTGGAGCTTGCCGGACCACCACCGGTCAAGGTGTAGAGCAGATCAACATTGTTGAACTCCCACACGGCCCGGAGCAGGGTGGCGATGATGACCGCCTGCCTGATGTGCGGCCAGGTGATGGACAGGAACTTCCGGACCGTGCCGGCGCCGTCCACCTCCGCGGATTCGTAGAGCTCAAGGGAGACCGATTGCAGGTCCGCCAGGATAAGGATCGCAAAGAACGGGATGCCCTTCCACATCTCGGCGAGGACTACGGCCCAAAACGTCGTCCCACTGCCTGAAAGCAGCGATACTCCGTACTCGCCAATGCCGATGTCGGCGAAGTAGCGGCCAATACCGGTTGAAGGGTTGTAGATGAGGATCCAGATGGTGGTGGTCAGGATTCCGGAGACGGCCCAAGGGGAGAACACGAGGGACCGGGCAAGCCCTCGCCCGATGAACGTCTTATTGATCAGGAGGGCCAGGGCGAGGCCAAAAATGAACTGGAGGCCTACTTCCACTGCCACCCATTGGACGGTAAAGGTCAGGCTCCGCCAGAAAAGGGGATCAGAGCCCATGGCAACGAAGTTCTCCAGCCCGGCGAAGCCGTCGTTCCAGGGTTGGGTCACATTCGAATGCTGGAGGCTGTAGTAAAAGACACTGCCCACCGGGTAGACGAGGAAGACCAGAGTCAGGACAGCGGCCGGGGCGATGAGGAAATAGGGGTAATAACGTCGCAGTTTGGCATGCCGGCTCGGATGCTTGGACCGGGCAGGCCGAGGGGGTGCTATGACTGACATTGGGCTACTTCTTCAGGTATTTTTGCTGGGCTTTGGTGAGTTTCTCCGCTGCCTGGGTCAGGAACTCCTTCACTGAGAGCTCGCCCTGGAGAACACGCTGCCACTCCGGAAGCATTTCAGTGGTGGTGATCGAGTTGAACTCAGGCAGGTAGAAGGGCTGCTCAAGCACCACGGCGTCCTTGTTCTCGACTGCCTTGATGGAGGTCTGCATGGCGGGGTTCTCAGTGACCCAGGGTTCCTTGGCGACTTCGAGGTTGCCGGGGAGATAGCCCGATTTCTGTGCCCAAAAGCTGTTTCCTTCAGCACTCATGGTGTATTCGAGGAACTTCCACGCGGCTTCCTGGTGCTCGCTTGCCTTGAACATGGCGAAACCCGTAGTCATCCGGCCGGAGAGGACGGACTTGCCCGATTTGGACGGGAAGGGAGCCACGGCTGCGACCTTGTCCGCGCCAAGGGCTGCGACGTGGGTGGGGTAGGACCCGATGCTGTGGCTGAGCATGGCAGCGCCTCCGGCGCCAAACTGGGCAACCATGGTCTTGAAGTCCGCGGTCAGGTCGCTTTCGGCGGTGTCTTTGCCGTACAGGTCAACGTAATCTTGTGCCGCGGCGATAACAGCCGGATCGTCAAGCGTGGATGTCCCGTCTTCGCGGAAAAACCTGTCCACGCCGGCTTGCGGGTAGACCATCTGGACGAACTGTGAAAAGAATCCATTCCCTCCCCTCAGCGTGTAGCCGAATTTCCCGGCGGACTTGTCTGTGAGTTTGTCGGCTGCGGCATAGAAGTCGTCCCACGTGGTGGGCGTGGCCAGCCCGGCGTCCTTGAAGAAGTCCGCCCGGTAGTAGATGACGTCCGCAAGGCTCGTGGCGGGAGTTAGGTAGAGCTTCCCATCCGGCGACGCGGCCTTAGAGGATTTGGTCATTGCCTGCGAGACCTTGTCATCCCAGCCGCCGCTCTCGAATTTCTCATCGAGCGGGGCCAAGGCACCTTGGGCCACGAGTGCTGAAACGTCGGACGCCTTGGGCGTAACGATGTCCGGAGTCGCCTTCGTGGCAATCGCCGTGCTGATCTTCTGCATGTAGGAATCCGTGGGAAGCCCAAGGTAATTGACTTTGATAGTGGGATTCTTTGCCTCAAACATGCTGATGAGCTTCTTGAGGTTCTCAGTACGTTCCGGGCGTGTGTCGGTGTCCCAAAGTTCGAGCACCACCTCGCCACCCTCGGCGCTGCTGCTGCCGCCGGACCCGCACGCCCCAAGAGCCATGGAGCTGGCGAGGACTGCGGCCAAGGCCAGTGCTGCCCTCTTCTTACCAGTCCTGATTGCCGATGGGCCCTGGTTCATACGCTTCATTGCGTTCCTCTCGTTAGGCGCCGGCCGGAGAAACCGGTGAATCGCCGCTGTCATACATCATATACTACATACGATACACCTGATATGATGGGCAGCATGGAAAGGAATTATTGTGATCACTGAATCCACGCCCAGCGGTCTGCTGCCAGCCTCGTCCCGGACCGGCCTTGTGGTGGAGGCGCTTCGGCGGTCCATCCTCACTGGCGAACTACCTGCCGGGCAGCCCCTGGTTGAGACCGAACTGGCCCGCCGATTCGGCATTTCCAAAACTCCCGTGCGGGAGGCCCTGAAGACGCTCGTCGGCGCAGGCCTGGTCACCATGAGCGAATACAAGGGCGCCACTGTGCGGGTAGTGGATGAGGAGATGGCCCGCAGCGTCTTTGATGTCCGCTCCCTTCTGGAACCGGTGGCCGTCGCGCGGACCATTGAACGCGGCTTCGACGTAGAGCTTGCACAGGAAGCGCTGGACCGTGCCTCGTCGTCAGTCGATGAAGCTGAACGAAGCCTGGCCAACCGCGACTTCCATCAGCTGCTGTATTCCAACTGCGGCAACCCTGTCCTCGTGGACATGCTGGACGGCCTGCGCGAGCAGACCGCCCTGATTTCAGTCAATGCCTGGATCCAGCAGCCGTCGTGGGATGAGGAGGCGGCCGAGCATGCCGAGATTCTCGCTGCGGCGCGCAACGGCGATGCCGGCCGGGCAGCGGAGCTGGTCCTCAACCACATCAACAGTTTCGAGGTCCGAGCAGTCGGACAGATCGCTGGCAGAAAACGATGACATTCTCCGAGCTCCGGACAGCTCTTGCAGACGTGGTTGCGATTCCCGTGACCCCCTATCGGAGCGGCGCCGTGGATGTCGCTGCGTTCAAGAAGCTGCTGCGGCGGCTGGTGGACAACGGCGTCACCACCATCACGCCCAACGGCAACACCAGCGAGTTCTACGCACTGACTGCCAGGGAACGCCATCAGCTCATCGAGGCTTCGGCTGAGGCGGTTGGCCCGGAAGCCTACCTGCTTTTGGGTGTCGGCCACGACGTGGACTCTGCCATCGCCGATGTCCGGGCCGGCGTGGCAGCTGGAATCCGCATGGCGATGATCCACCAGCCGACCCATCCCCATGTCTCTGCTGCAGGCTGGGTGGAGTATCACGCCCGGATCGCCTTAGCCGAGCCGGACGTCGCCTTCGTGCTGTACATCCGCAATGAGTGGGTGACAGCAGCAATGCTGGTTGAGCTCGCCGGCCGCTGCCCGAACGTCATCGGCATCAAGTATGCGGTGCCTGACCCCGCGCAGTTTGCCCGGATCCGGGATCTGGCCGGCGCCGACCGGTTCGTCTGGATCGCCGGACTGGCGGAACCGTATGCCCTGTCCTACGCGGCCCACGGTGCCACTGGTTTTACTTCCGGCCTTGTCAACGTGAACCCGCAGCTGTCCCTCTCCTTGCGGGACGCCCTGCGCGCAGGGGACTACCGGCTGGCAGGAGTGCTGCTGTCCCGGATATCCAGGTTTGAGGAGCTGCGGGCTGAGGACAGATCGGCCAACAACGTGAGCGTGGTCAAGGAAGCGCTGTCCCAGCTGGGCCTTTGCGAGCGGACCATCAGGCCGCCCAGCCACGAGCTCAGTGAAGGCGCCCGCGAAGAGATCGCCGGTATCCTGGCGGACTGGAGCACCGTTAACGACCTCTTCGCGGTGGGCGCCCACACGGACACGGCAGTGAACGCATGAAGATCACCGGGTTCAAGACCTTCATGCAGCGTGTGGGCAACCGGCCAAGGCTGCTCTTGCGCGTGGACACGGACGAAGGCATTTCTGGCTGGGGCGAGGCATACAACCACGGCCCGGACTGGGCCCTCGTGCCAGTGCTGGACTACCTGTTTGAACAGGTCAAGGGCGACGACCCCCGCCGCGTGGAGTATGTGACCCAAAAGCTTATCCGCAAGGCGCGCTTCCCCCAGGGGGCGATTGGCCTCGCCGCGATCTCCGCCGTCGACCATGCGCTCTGGGACATTGCGGCCAAGGCACTGGACGTGCCTGTGTATAGCCTTCTAGGCGGGACTGTGCGCGACAGGGTTTCCGTCTACGCCGGCGTCTACTCGGCGCCGGACCCAGCTGAGTGCCGCGCCGTGACCGAGGAGCTGAACGAACGGTACGGCTTCACGGCCTTCAAACTCAGCCCGTTCCGGGGCGACATCCACAACCGCCGGTGGGGCCTCGTCGTGTCCGAGACGGCGAATTATTTCGCCGCCGTCAGGGAGGCCTGCCCCGATGCCTGGGACTTCGCGTTCGACGCCCACGCGAAGATCTTCGAGCCTTTCCAGGCCATCCAGCTGGGCAACGCGCTCGCGCCGTACCAGCCGCTGTTCTTCGAGGAACCTATCCGGCCTGAGTTTTTCCCTGCCTGGCACCGGTTGCGCGCCGAACTCCAAGTGCCACTTGCCACCGGCGAAAGCCTGTACTCGCCCAACGAGTTTCTGAGCCTGCTGTCCGGAGGCGGGGCAGATATCGTCCAGCCGGATATTTGCGTGGTGGGCGGAATTTCCCAGATGCGCAGAATCGCAACCATCGCCGAGGCGCACTTCGTCACGGTGGCGCCGCATAACCCGATGGGCCCGCTGGCGGTTGCGCACAACCTCCACTTCGCGGCAGCGTGCAGCAACTTCTCCATCCTTGAGTACAAGCTGGAGGAGACCACCTGGTGCCCGGACCCCTACCTTCCCGTCGACGGCCATCTCGAACTTCGGCCTGACCGATCCGGCTGGGGAATCGACATCGATGAGGCGGCCCTGAGCGAGCACGACTACATCCACTGGGAACGCCAGCTGCCCACCAGGCCCGACGGCTCCCTCGCGTTCTGCTGAGCAGCGCCGGCCTGGCGGTCCCGCTTCAGGCGGCCTACGCGTCCTGCAGCGGGCGCCGGGCCAGCCAGGCCGCGACGATGGCGCCGGAGATGTTGTGCCAGAGCGAGAAAACGGCGGACGGCAGGGCAGCCAGGGGCGAGAAATGGGCGGTGGCCAGCGTGGCCGCCAGCCCGGAGTTCTGCATGCCCACCTCGAACGCGAGGGCGCGCCGTGCCTTGTCATCCAGCCGGCCCACCTTCCCGGCCAGGTAGCCCAGGCCCAGGCCGAAGCCGTTGTGCAGCACCACTGCCAGGAACACGATGCCGCCTGCAGCGACGATTTTGCTTGAGCTGCCGGCCACCACTACGGCAACGATCAGGGAAATCACGACGGCGGACGCCCAAGGAAGTGCGGGGAGAACTTTCGCCACGAGCTTCTTGAGGAAGAGCCGGGCGAGGAGGCCTGCGACGACGGGGAGCAGCACGGTCTTGACGATGTCGCCCACCATGGCGCCGGCGTCGATCTGTAGGTAGGAGCCAGCGAGGAACAGCACCAGGAGCGGCGTGACGATGGGTGCAATGAGGGTGGAAACCGAGGCCACCGCCACGGAGAGGGCCACATCGCCCTTAGCCAGAAACGCCATCACATTGGACGCGGTCCCGGACGGCGCGCAACCGACCAGGATGAGCCCCACCGCCAGTTCAGGTTCGAGGTTCAGTGCCACGGCAATCAGCCAGCCCGCGCCGGGCATGATCACATAGTGCGCCACGATCCCCAGCACTACGGCCCAGGGGCGTTTGGCCACCGCGGCGAAGTCCGGCGGGGTGAGTGTCAGGCCCATGCAGAACATGATGATGCCGAGCAAGTACGGCACGCTGGGACCCAGGGGCTGGAAGGCTCCCGGAATGAAGAATCCCAGCACACCTGCCGCTACTACCAGGAGCGGGAAGACGGTGACCGCGATCCGGGCGATCTTGGCTTCCGCGGCCAACGCAGCATTGACGGGCGGCTCGACAGGGGGATTCTGGGATTTTGTTGCCTCAAGCATCCAATCATGCTGGCACTGCCGGGCGTCCGGTGCCAGTCGGTGACCCGGCACGGTAACAACCCAGGCCGTCTGTTTGTGGGTTTCTGCCCGGTACGGCGCGGAGCAGTGCGATACTGAGTTTTGCATCACATCGGCGTCTGGGGGAACTCGAAACATGGTTCTGGATACGGCAACCCTCAGGGTGGCCTTTGGCCTTATGGCTTTGGTGCTGGGACTCCTGTTCTATTTTTCGGCATACCGCATCACGCGCTCGCCCTACAGCGGCTGGTGGTGCCTGGCGCTGGTTTTTTTCCTCGCCGGATCCGCGGCTTTCCTCCTGGACGGAACGGCGCATCAGTGGTGGGCCAATCCGCTGGGAAACGTGTTGCTGGTCCATGGCGGGGTGGCGGTCTGGGCGGGCGCCAGATCGCTCCGGGAGGTCCGCCCGCGGCGCTTGCTTTTCACAGTGGTACCACTGGTTACCCTCGTGGCTTCAGCACTCGACAATCCTGCGACCAACACTTGGTCAGGTGGTCCCGTTTTCCTCGGCTCGATGTGCCTGACGATCGGGCTCGCGTCGCGGGAGCTTTGGCGGCTTGAACCCGGATACTCCCTGGTCAGGGTCCCGATGGCGGCAGCCGCGGGAGGGCTGTCTGCGTTCTACTTCGGTCGGCTCGTCTTCTTCCTGCTGGAGGGTCCGGGCGGCCCCACCTTCGACACGTACTTCGGGTCCGAAGTGACCACGCTGGTCACCATGGTGCTGCTGGTAGTGGTGTCCTTCAGTATGGCGGCGCTCAGCAGCGAACAGCAGACCCGTGCCCTCCGAATGGTAGCTACCCGGGACGACCTCACCGGACTCCTTAACCGCAAGGCCTTCATTGAAATAGCTGACGAACACCTTGCCGACCCTGCCGTCACCCGGGCAACCGGGGCCCTCATTCTCGCCGACCTGGACCACTTCAAGGCCGTCAACGACACCTATGGCCACGCCGCAGGCGATGTGGCCCTTCAGGCTTTCGCCGCAGCCTGCCGGGAAACCGTGCGCTCGACCGACCTGGCTGGCCGGTACGGCGGGGAAGAGTTCATTCTCCTCATCCCCGGAGCCACAGCCGACCGCGCCGAACGGATTGCCGACGCGATCAGCCAGCGGCTCGCGGATTCCGCCCATCGGGAGGGGCCAAGGATGCCCACGGCCAGTTACGGCATCGCCACGTACGACGCCGGGACGCCAGGTTTGGAGGCCCTGATCGCCGCCGCTGACGCGGCACTTTACGAGGCCAAGTCGCAGGGCCGGAACCGCACCGCCCGTAGCGACACAGCGCACTGACGGGCGCCGGTTCAGTGGCCAGCGGTGAGCTTGCCCGCCAGCCGTTCCCGCATCTGGATGCTGGCCGAGTTCAGTCCGATCAGGTCCACATCCCGGCCGTGCCGGCGGTACTTTTCTGTCACGGCGTCCAGCACTGCAATGGTGGAAGCGTCCCAGAGGTGTGAAGCGTGCAGGTCAATCACTACCCGGCTGATCTCCGGCTCCGCGTCCATCGCGTACTCGAACTGGGTGTAGAGGTCGTTGGAGGAAGCGAAGAAGAGCTCGCCGTCCACGGTGTAGGTTGCCACCGACTCGCCGTTCAGCTCCACGATGGTGCGCTCGACCGTCACGAAGTGCGCCACCCGGCGGGCGAACATGGCCATCGCGGCCAGCACGCCTGCGCCGACTCCGATGGCCAGGTTATGCGTGGCTGAGACGACGGCCACGGTGATCACCATGACGGCCGTTTCGGACTTGGGCAGACGGCGAAGGGTCCGCGGAGCAATGGAGTGCCAGTCGAAGGTGATGGCGGAAACAAAGATCATCACGGCCACCAGCGCGGCCATGGGAATGAGCCCCACTACGTCGCCCAGCGCTACAACCAGCACGAGCAGGAAGACGCCGGCCAGGAATGTGGACACCCGGCTCCGTGCTCCTGAGCCCTTGACGTTGATCATGGTCTGGCCGATGACGGCACAGCCGCCCATGCCGCCCAGGAAGCCGGTAACGATGTTTGCGACGCCCTGGCCCCAGGATTCCCGGGTTTTGTTGGAGCGTGTGTCCGTGATGTCGTCCACGAGTTTTGCGGTCATCAACGATTCCAAAAGCCCCACCAGGGCCACGGACAGCGAGAACGGGGCGATGGTCTGGAATGTCTCCCAGGTCAGCGGCACGTTGGGGATGAACAGCGAGGGCAGGCTCTCAGGCAGCTGGCCCTTGTCCTGGACGGCCGGCACGTCCACCCCGGCTACTACCACAAACGTGGTGAGCAGGACGATGGCCACGAGCGGTGAGGGTACCGCCGTCGTTATTCTCGGCAGGAGCACCACGATGACCAGGCCCACTGCCACGAGCGGATAAACCATCCACGGCACGCCGATCAGCTCGGGGACCTGGGCCATAAACACCAGGATGGCGAGGGCGTTCACGAACCCCACCATCACAGACCGCGGGATGAAACGCATCAGCCTCGTCACACCAAGGACCGCCAGCAGGATCTGGAACACCCCGGCCAGGATCACCGCCGCTATGAGGTGGTCCAGGCCGTGGCTGCGCATCAGCGGTGCTATCACCAGTGCCACGGCGCCGGTGGCCGCCGAAATCATGGCGGGCCGGCCGCCCACAAAGGAGATGGTGACGGCCATGGTGAAGGAGGCAAACAGTCCGATCCGCGGATCGACCCCGGCGATCACCGAGAACGCGATGGCTTCAGGGATGAGGGCAAGGGCCACCACCAGTCCTGCCAGTGCCTCGGTCTTGAGCCGGCGGGGGGAGCGGAGGGTGGCCCTGACGGACTGGAGCTGCAGGGGCTGCATGGATCCCTATTTCTTGGTCTGGCGGTAGCGCTCGATCTGTTTCAGCCGCCGCAGGAGGCTGTCGCGCCGGGGGTGCGGAACGGCGTCGGGCGCCTCGGCGGTGAGGTCAATGTGCTTGGTTCCGTACTGCCACAGCAGGAGGTCATCCAGGAGGCGGTCCGGTCCGGGGGAGTATCGGTGGTCCAGTGCTTTGCGGACCTCGGTGATCCGGTTGGCGCTGAGCAGGCCGGCTAGCTGCACGGTCTGGTTGAGGCCGTGTGCCGCCATGAGTTCGGCGGCCCAGCCCCAGTCATCATCAACTTTACGGTCCACGTGCGGCAGCAGGGTCCGCCAGACATCCCGGATGCGGTTGGGAGTGAGCTGGGCCGCGCCTTCGCCTTCGAGGTCCCAGTAGCTGCGGACTTCCTCATAGCGTTCGTGCAGGTCCGCGAACGCGCTCTCCACGGTCTCCAGCATGGCGGCCGTGGCCGTGAACTGGCGGTCGAAGTGCGGCGTCCAGGCGCGGGGGTCCTCGGCCTTGAAGCGGATATCGTGCTCGATCTCGCTCCAGGCGTGCGCAAAGACGGTCCGGATCTGGCACTCGAAGAAGTAGCTGCCGTTGGGCTGGATGTCCGGGTTGAAGACCTGCTGGTACTCCTTGACTGCCTCGTTCTGGATGGTCCGCAGGATGAGGTGGCGGCTGGAGTAGCCGTACGTGCCCGACTCGATGGAGCCGATGTCCTTCTCGCGGTCGCCTCGGCAGTCGAACACGCTGCGCTGGCGCTTGATCAGATTGGCCACTAAAGCGTTTTCGGCCGGCAGCTTGGTGATGACGCGGACACCCACCATGTCGTTCAGGGTCCGGAACGGGTCCGGGAACTTCAGGACTGGCGGGCCGCCAGGTTCCAGGGGTTCCTCGATGCGGGAAATCTTCTCCCGGAACGACTCAACGCTCTTGGTGCGGCCGGTGACAAAGAGCGGGGTGACTTCGGTGTCCTTCAGCATGTCGCGGAGGATGTAGAGAACGTCCTTGGTGACCAGCTTGAGCGCAGGCCGGACGCGCTCGTAGATCTCCACGTTCTCCTGCACGGATTCGCGGAGGCTGACATCCAGGCTGTCCCAGTTACTCGGCATGGCTCCAGCTTACGGCGGGGTTCCGACAGCGGCGTCCCGGCGCTCACGGTAGGCTCGGGCACATGGCTGGGCTGCGGCGTCGGGCCCCTGACCGCCGCATGTTTGCCAGGCACGCAGGGGACCGTCTCCCGCGGGAGAGGGCGCAGTGCAGCGGCATAAGTACCAGTACGGTGAGGATCCCAGCCAGTGGGGGGAGTTGTATCTCCCGGAAATGCCCGACGGCGGTGCGGACCGCGGCGTGGTGGTGGTCATCCACGGCGGCTACTGGCGCTCGCAGTACGGTGCGGAGTTGGGTGAGCCCCTGGCCAGGGACCTGGCTGCTCACGGAATTGCCGCGTGGAACCTGGAATACCGACGGGCCGGTAATGGCGGCGGCTGGCCCAACACTTTTGCTGACGTACTCGCCGGGATCGACAAGCTCGCGGACCTCGCCGCCGGCCATTCCCTGAACCTGGACCGCGTCGTGGCACTGGGCCACTCGGCAGGCGGACACCTGGCGGTGTGGGCTGCGGGGCGCGACCGGCTGGCCCAGCTGGGACTGCCCGACGCCGACCGTCAGGTCCCGCGGCACGACGGCGCCGGTGCGGTGCGCCTGACCGGCGTGGTCAGCCAGTCCGGGCTTCTCAACCTGGCTGAGGCGGAGAAGCTGGACCTCAGCAATGGTGCCGTGTGCAACCTGCTGGGCGGGTCGTCGTCGAAGTATCCGCTGCGGCTCCGCTATGCCGATCCGATGACCGCGATCCCGCTGGATATCCCTGTCCACGTGGTCCACGCCGTAGGGGACGGGGACGTACCGCTGAGCCAGGCTGAGTCCTATGCTGCTGCCGCCAGTGCGGCCGGCATGTCCGTACGGCTCACCAAGGTGCCGGGGGACCACTACGACCTGATCGATCCCAGGTCTGCCGCATACAGGCAATGCAGGGAAATGGCGCGGTACTTGCTGAGCTGATCCGGCCAGTTTTTGTGGACGTTCGCGGCAGGGAATCTGCCGCTATGCCAAAAGGATTTTTCTCAATCCCGCATTGTGTGACGGGCCCCAGCACTAACCGGCCAGCCGGACTTCAAATGTGATGCTTGACACCTCTCAAGCGATGGATCTATATTGTTGCCAAGTCGTTTTAGCAAAACGATTTTTCACCCCAAGCATCTCGCCCTTTCCGTTCGAGAGAAAGTGAGTCGACAGCGATGTCCACTCGAAAGACCATCAACAGGTTCGCCACCATCGGCGGCATCTGCACCGCCGTCGCACTGGTAGCCACCGGCTGCGGCGCAGGGGGCCCGACATCCACGGGTAGCGCCGGCACCAGCACCGTCAACGTCCTCGTGGAGGCTGGCGGCCACGCCGAACTGACCGGCGTTGCCGAGCAGTGCAAAAAGGACGCGGGAGTCGACGTGAACTTCGTCGAACTGCCCTACGACGGCATGTTCAACCGCCTCTCCAGCGAATTCTCCTCCGGCAACGTCTCCTTCGACGTTGCAGCCCTGGACTCCGTCTGGCTGCCCAGCTTCAAGGACGCTGTCCAGCCCATTGACGAGATCTTCACCGACGAGGCCAAAAAGGACATCTTCCCCGCCCTCGTCAAGGAAGCGAACGTGGACGGACATTTCATCGGCCTGCCCGCCTGGACCAACGCAGAGATCATCCTCTACCGCAAAGACCTCTTTGAGGACGCCAAGAACAAAGCAGACTTCAAGGCCAAGTACGGTTACGAGCTGACCGCCCCCACCACTTGGAAGCAGTACCAGGACATCGCGGAATTCTTCACCAAGGACGGCATGTACGGCACCGACGTCAAGGGCGCGGTGGAAACCGAATGGCTCGCCCACGTCCTGCAGGCGGGCTCCCCTATGGTCCTGGATGAGGACAACAAGGTGGTCATCGACAACGACGCCCACAAGGAAGCACTCGATTTCTACGTCAGCCTTTCCAAGTCCGCCCCGTCCGGCGCCGCCCAGGTGGATTGGGCTGCCGCCCAGAACCTGTTCAACCAGGGCAAAACGGCAATGACCCGCTTCTGGGCACACGCGTACAGGCAGATCCCCAAGGATTCGCCAGTTGCCGGCAAGGTGGGCACCGCGCCCATGATCGCCGGATCCGCCGGTATTGGCGGTGTCCCGGGACCGTGGTACCTCACAGTCCCGAAGGCCACCAAGAACACTGAAGCGGCCAAGAAGTTCATCAAGTGCGCCTACGACAACAACAGCATGGGTATCGAATCCAGCCTCGGCCTGGCTTCCCGTATCTCCGCGTTCGAGAAGTACCAGGACAAAGAGGGCTACGAGAGCTTCGGGCCGTTGATCGAGACCCTGAATGGTAAAGCGACGGCCACCCGCCCCGCGACTGAAAAGTGGCAGCAGATCGTAGACACGGTACTGGTTCCCATGCTCCAGAAGGCCGTGGCCGGCGGGGACTCCGCCACCCTCCTCGCAGACGCCAAGAAGCAGATCGAGGACCTCCTCAAGTAAGACCCCCGTGGCCGGCACCTGCCGATACGGCACTCGTAGTCCGGTGCCGGCCACGGTCCCAACCAGCGGAAGAGAAAACCGTGCGTATCTCCGATCGCCGCTTCGCATTGTTCCTGATGACACCAGCGGCGCTGTTCCTGGCAGTTTTTGTCGCCTTCCCGCTGTTTCGCCTCGTAGCGGACAGCTTCTTCAAGATCTCGCCGATCGCCGGCGGCCCCCGCGACTTCGTGGGCCTGGATAACTACTTCCGGGCCTTCGCCTCGGAAGCCTTTATGGGCGCAGGTTGGCGGACCCTGGCCTACACCCTGGTGGTGGTCACCCTCGAATTCGCCCTCGGGCTGGGCATGGCGCTGCTGTTCACCACCCTCGGGCGCAGCTCACAAATCTGGCGGACCGTGTTCATGTACCCGCTGATGATCGCCCCGATCGTTGCAGGCCTCCTGTGGAAGTTCCTGATGATCGATAACTTCGGGCTCATCGGAACCCTCCTGCACCAGGCCGGCATCCTGTCCAACCCCAATCAGATCGGCTGGCTGTCCGATCCCAACATTGTGCTGTTCTCGGTGGCCATTCCGGACATCTGGTTGACCACGTCCTTCATGTGCCTGGTCCTCTTTGCCGGCCTGCAGAACATTCCCGGTGACCTGATCGAAGCAGCGCGCCTTGACGGTGCACGCGCACCGGCTCTGCTGTTCCGCATTATCCTGCCCCTGCTGCGGCCGGTCATCGCCGTCGCCCTGGTAGTCCGCGGAATCGACGCGGCCAGGGCTTTTGACACCATCCTTATCCAAACCAACGGCGGACCACAGTCCGCCTCGGAAACCATGAGCCTGCTGATCTACCGGACCATGATCCGCTTCGGTGATCCCGGGCTGGCAAGCGCCATGGGCACCCTCTATCTGCTGGCCATGCTCGCCGTTGCATTCGTCGCGGTGTCCACCATCTGGCGGCCAGGAAAGGACAACTGATGCGCGTCGCTGAACGAATCAGGCCCGACGGCGGGAAGTCGCGTGCGGTGACTGCCGAGAATTCTGTGCCAACCACGCATGCCGGTGGCCGCAAGCGCCGGGGCGTCAATCGCGAAGGCCTGGAGGCCGGCCGCCGAAGCACCAGGGCACTGCTGTGGATCCTCCTCGCGGTAGCTATGGTGCTCTACGGATTCCCGTTCCTGTACCTGCTCTTCACGTCCTTCAAGACGCCGATCGATACCATCGCGGTGCCGCCCACCATCCTTCCCCGGGAATGGACGCTGGAGAACTACACCAACGCACTGGGCCGCAACGGAGTCCTCGCCTCCTTCATCAACAGCACCCAGACGGCCATCATCAGCACCGTGCTTTCGCTCGTGCTGGCGGTCCCGGCGGCCTACGGCATCACCCGCTACAAAACCCTCAGCGGCAGGATCTTCATCATGGCCGCCCTGGTGACCCGCATGGTGCCGCCGGTGGCGATCGGTATTCCGCTGGCCTCGATGATGGCAGCCGTTGGCCTGTCAGATACTCCCATTGCCCTTTCCATAGCCCACACCACCATCTCGTTGCCGCTCTCGATCTGGCTGATGTCCAGCTTCTTCGAAGCGGTGCCGCAAGACTTGGAGGAAGCCGCGACCGTGGATGGTTGCAGTCGGCTCGGAGCCCTGTGGCGGGTGGTGATCCCGGTGGTCTCCGGCGGTATCGCCGTCACCGCGATCTTCGCCTTCCTGGCCTCCTGGAACGAGTTCCTCTTCGCGCTCCTGATGACAGCGATCCGCTCCCAGACAACGCCGGTGGTGATCGCGAACTTCCAGACCCAGTTCGGCCTGGACTGGGGCTCCATGACCGCGCTGGCCGCCGTCTACTCCATCCCGGTCATCCTCCTCACCCTTCTCTTACAGCGCAAGATCGTCGCAGGCATGACGCTCGGCGCGGTCAAGGGCTAGCGATGGCAACGAGTAGCCTACTGGTAACCCTCAGGGGCATCGCAGACCATAAGGACGTGGGAGACAGATGAGCAACAAGAACATCGGGATCAAGGACGTGGCCGTCGCCGCCGGTGTGTCCGTGACAACTGTCTCCCACGTCCTCAACGACGTTTCCTACGCTCGAATCAGCCCGGAGACCAAGGACAAGGTCAGGAGCGTTGCGGAGCAACTGGGCTATGGCCCCAACCGCCTTGCCCAGGCTCTTCGCACCCAGAGGACCGGCATGCTGGGCCTGGTCAGCGAGGATATCGCCACCACGCCCCACGCCGGCCGGATCATCCTCGGCGCTGATGAGGCCGCCAAGGCCCGGGGTTATAACCTCATGATCATCAACACCTCCGGTTCGGCCAGTTTGGAATCCAGGCAGGCCGACGTCGAGGCACTGTTGGATCGCCGGGTGGACGGAATCCTCTACGCCACGATGTACCACCGCAATGTGGAACTGCCGGCCAACCTCGGCAGCGTGCCCTCCGTCCTGGTCGACTCGGTGGCCATTGGCGGAAATATCACAGCGGTGGTCCCGGACGAAGACGGCGGTGCACGTGCCGCCGTTGGCGCGCTCCTGGAAGCAGGGCACACGCGGGTGGGCTTCATCAACAACACCGACGATGTCCCGGCAACCCGTCAGCGGCTCCAGGCTTTCCGGGCCACTCTCACCGAAGCAGGGCTCGACGGCGACGCGGCACCTGTCGAGTCCGAGATCTCCGAGGTGCAAGGCGGCTATGAAGCGGCCCGGCGGATCCTGGCACGCGAGGACCGGCCAACCGGCTTGTTTTGCTACAACGACCGGATGGCGATGGGAGCCTACCGCGCCGCTGCGGAGTTGGGACTCAACATCCCTAATGACCTTTCAGTCGTCGGCTTCGATGACCAGGTTTTGATCGCCGCCAACCTCCACCCCGGCCTTACCACCGTGGCCCTGCCCCACTACGAGATGGGTGCGTGGGCCACCGAGCACCTGATTGACGCTGTCGAGGGGAAGACCGACCTCACCCTCATGGCACTCCACCCGACCATTCTGAGCTGCCCCTTGGTGCGCCGTGATTCCATCGCGGCTCCCCGGCAATAGGCAGCCGTCCCCTTCCACTTCCCCAGAGGAACGCCAGACATGACCAGTGCCCTTGATGCCGCACGCCCGGAAACAACCCCTGCCGTAACCTCGCGGTTCCGGCCTGCCATCCACTTCACGGCAAGGGATACCTGGCTGAACGACCCCAATGGCCTGGTTTTCTACGACGGCCTGTACCACCTCTTCTTCCAGAACAACCCGTACGGGAACGTCTGGGGAAACATGTCCTGGGGCCACGCCACCTCCCGTGATTTGCTGCACTGGACCGAACACCCTGTTGCCATTGCCTGCGACGAGACAGAGGACATCTACTCTGGCAGTGTGGTAGTCGACTACGGCAACACGTCTGGTTTCAGCACGGCCGACGAACCTGCCCTCGTAGCCATTTACACCAGTGCCTACAAAGCCGCATCCGAACACAGCGGCACGCAGGCGCAGTCCCTGGCTTACAGCACAGACGCAGGAATGACGTGGCGAAAATACGAAGGCAACCCAGTCCTCACCAGAGACTCCGCGCACTTCCGCGATCCCAAAGTCTTCCGCTATGACGGGGACGAAGGTGCCTGCTGGATCATGGTCGCCGTCGAAGCGCAGCACCAAAAGGTGGTCTTCTACCGTTCGGAAGACCTCAAGTCCTGGGACTTCCTGAGCGATTTCGGGCCGGCCAACGCCGACGCCGGGGAATGGGAGTGCCCCGATCTTTTTCCCCTGGCGGTGGACGGGGACCCGGAGAACATCAAATGGGTCCTGATTGTAAACATCAACCCCGGCGGAGTAGCAGGAGGTTCCGGCGGCCAGTACTTCGTCGGCCATTTCGACGGCGTCCGCTTCGTTCCGGACGCCGGTTCACTCGCGGCGCCTGCCGGGGTGTCCGCCATCGCCGACCCTGAGGCGGCTGCTGCCGCCCTGCGGCAATGCCAATGGCTGGACTGGGGGCGCGACTGCTACGCCTCCGTATCCTTCAGCAACGCCCCGGATGGCCGGCGCATCATCATCGGCTGGATGAACAACTGGGACTACGCCAACGATCTGCCCACCGCCCCCTGGCGGTCCTCGATGACCCTTGGCCGCGAAGTGCGCCTCGCAGCAGTCAACGGCTCTGCGCGCCTGATCCAGCAACCGCTCCTGGCCAGCCTCGGCGAAGGAGAAGAGCTGCCTGCTGCCAAGGACCAAATGAACGCAGAAGCCTTTGAGCTGCGGAATTCGGCCCTCCGGTTGCCGGATGCGGTGCCTGGTAGCGCCCAAATCATCGAGGCGGAGATACAGCCAGGAAGCGCCGAACATTTTGCTTTCCGACTCTTCGGAAGCCGTGACGGGAGCAAGGGCGCCCTCCTCAGCTACGACACGACCAGCGCCCAGCTCATCCTTGACCGCAGGCAGTCAGGCAACACAGGATTCCACGGAAAGTTTCCATCCGTGGCATCAGCCCCGCTGGTACTTGATGACGGCGTGCTTAAGCTGCAGATCGTCGTCGACCATTGCTCGGTGGAAGTCTTCGCACAGGGCGGCAGGGTGGTCCTGACTGACCTCATCTTCCCCGAAACCGAAAACTCGGAGAACTGGATATCGGCTGAGGGCGGCTCAGCAACAATACTGAAACTCGCGGTCTCGACACTCACCTAGGGGAAGAACCTATGTCAAGCAACAACTACTACGACGTGACGACGTGGCCGGTCGGCAATCCGTCCGAGGACGTCGGTGAAGTAATCAACAGCATCATCGCCGACATCAAGGACCGGCAGACCGTCACCGATGCGAACAACGGAGGAAAGCCGGGCGCGGTGATCTACATTCCGCCGGGGGACTACCACCTCCGTACGCAAGTGGTGATCGACGTCAGCTTCCTTCGAATCCAGGGCTCGGGACACGGCTTTACGTCCTCAAGCATCCGGTTCAACGTTCCCGAAGACGAATGGCCCAACTTGCATGAGCTGTGGCCAGGAGGCAGTCGCGTTATTGTCGACATTCCCCTGGGAGAAGGCCGGGAGGAATCCAAAGGAGCCGCCTTCTACGTTGAGCGAAGCGGGAGCCCGCGAATCAGTTCGGTCGAGTTCTCCAACTTCTGCATCGACGGGTTGCACTTCAACTCGGATGGCTCGGGAATGCCTTCGGAGAACACCTACGTCAACGGCAAGACCGGTATCTATGTGGCGAGCGCCAATGACTCATTCCGCGTCAATGGCATGGGGTTCGTCTATCTTGAGAACGCCCTCACCATCTACAAGGCGGACGCCCTATCCATTCACGACAACTTCATCGCTGAGTGCGGAAGCTGCATCGAACTGCGGGGGTGGGGACAGGCATCAAAGATCACCGACAACCTGGTGGGAGCAGGCCCTAAAGGCTATTCGATCTACGCAGAGAACCATGGCGGGCTCCTGATAACCGCGAACAACGTCTTCCCCCGTGGTGCGAGCAGCGTCCATCTCAGCGGCGTCACGCGTTCAAGCGTCTCCAACAACCGTTTGCACTCGTTCTACCCAGGGATGGTGATTCTCGAAGCCGACAGTTCGGAAAACCTCGTGGCCACGAACCACTTCTTGCGTGACCATGAGCCCTGGACGCCGTTCCTGGGAGTGGACAACGGACTGAACGAGCTCAACGGACTTCTCTGTGTCAGCGGCAGCAACAACTCCGTGATCGGCAACCACTTCTCCCAGATCATCGACTCAGAGAGCATCCGGCCGGTAGGAGCGATGCCTGTCATCATCCGGCTGCTGGCCGGGTCGGGCAACTTCGTCTCCAACAACCACGTGGTGGCGATGGACGTTCACTCCACGTCAAGCGACTCCTGCTTCGAGGCTCAAGTGGACGCTCTGTTGACCACCCAGGCTTCGGAGGGGCTTCCCGTTACGGCCGTGATGGTCGATTCCGAATCAGTTCGGAATACGATCCTGGATTCCGGAACTGAAGCCCAAGTTATCGCCGATAGGGCTGTGAACGCCTTGAGGACCACGCCCACGGTTGGTTTCACAGAACAAACCTCAGAAGCTCTGGACCCCCGCCTCAGCACTCCGGCGCCGCCGCAAAGCAGCCCGTAATGGTGGCCGGGATGGGTGATGGCGGGTGTCCGGGACCAGCTTCTCTGGCAGAGTATGACCCATGCTCACTGTAATCGGCGAGGGCCTTGTTGACGTTGTCCAGCGCGCCTCCGGAATCGAAGCCCACGTGGGCGGCAGCCCCCTCAATGTCGCGGTAGGGCTCGCCCGCCTGGACCACCCGGTCCAGTTCATCGGCCGCTATGGCCGCGACGCATATGGTGATTCCGTCGCTGCGCACCTTCGCGCCAGTTCAGTGATGCTGCCGCAGGGACCGGACGACCTCCCCACCAGTGTGGCCACCGCCCTGATAGACGACGACGGCGCCGCCACCTACACTTTCGACCTCACCTGGGAACTCCCAGGGCTGGCGGACCGCCTCGCTTTTATGCTGCAGGGCACCACCCTGCTGCACACTGGATCCATCGCCACGATGCTGGCGCCGGGCGCGAGCGCGGTGCTCGCCGCCGTCGAATACGCACACCCGCGCGCCACCATCAGTTTCGATCCCAACTGCCGGCCCAGCATCATCACCGACGTGGATTACGCACGGAACCAAGCGGAGAAGTTCGCCGGCCTGGCGGATGTGGTCAAGGCCTCCGACGAGGACCTGGAGTGGCTCTATCCCGGGGTTGACCCGCTGGACTCAGCCCGCCGCTGGCTGACCCTCGACGGTACGGAGGGGCCGGCGATGGTGGTGGTCACCCGCGGCGCTGCGGGCCCCTGGGGCATCACGGCGGCTGGCGAAGCGGTGTATCCCGCGCCCGAAGTAGTGGTGGCAGACACCGTTGGCGCCGGCGACTCCTTTATGGCGGCGCTGCTGTCCGGGATCGTGGACCGTGGGCTGGACGGTGCGCAGAACCGGAAGGACCTGCGTGAGCTTCCGGCCGAGGGGTTGGCCGACCTCCTTGCCCACGCCTCCCGTGCGGCCGCGGTCACCGTGTCGCGGCCCGGCGCCAATCCGCCCACCCGCGCGGAACTGAACGCCGTCCCGGGGGAGTAGCCCCGGGTGCCCGAGGGGGCCGGGCAGCCGAGGCAGACATCCGTCCCGTGGATACCAGCTATCTCAAATGCTTGATTCCCCGATAGCCCAAGCCTTGCCAAAGTGAGGGAAGTCACTTGGCGCCCATATCAGCGCCGTCCCTTAGTGACCACCAAGAGGCTAAGGAAAATTCAATGGAGAATACTCAGCTCAAGGGCACCGAAACCAGGAACGAAACGTCCGGTCCCGCGCCGTCGCGGACGGCCGGACGACTCCAGGCGACCCTCCTGGTTGCCGGCAGTTGCATGCCGGTGCTGGGGGCCGTACTGCTTGCACCCATCCTCCCCACCCTGAACCAGGCGTTCGCGGACACCCCTGGCGTTGCCATTTTGGTGCCGCTCACCCTGACCCTGCCAGCACTGTTCGTGGCGCTCTTCTCGCCCCTGGCCGGCTATGTGGCCGATCGCGTGGGGCGGAAGCAACTGCTGGTCTTCGCCATGCTCGCCTATGCCGCCTTCGGCACAGCACCGCTTTGGCTGACAACCCTGGAATCCATTGCCGTGTCGCGGGTCGGCGTCGGTATCGCTGAAGCCGCCATCATGACCTGCTGCACCACCCTCATCACGGACTACTACTCAGGCGAGCAGCGGAACAAATACCTTGGGCTTCAGACCATGGTCAGCGCGCTCGCGGCCACTGCCTTCTTCGCTCTCGGCGGCGCCTTGGGCAGCATCGGCTGGCGGACGCCGTTCTGGCTGTACGCGGTCAGCGCAGTCATCGTCATCCCCATGGTCTTCAAGCTCTGGGAGCCGGCAAAGAGCCAGCGCACGACGGCGGCCAAAACGCCGGTGCCGTGGCGGCAGATCGGCGCCCCGGCCGCGGTGACACTCTTCGGCGGAGTCGTTTTCTACGCACTCATCGTGCACTTGCCGTACGTCATCACCGGGCTGGGTGTGGGCGATGCCGCCCTTATCGGACTGGCGGCAGCCATCGCGTCCCTCGCCACCGCCGCAGGAGCCATCTCCTTCCGCTACCTGGCAAAGCTGGGCACGCGGAACCTGCTGGCACTCGCGTTCGGGCTGGCCGCCGTCGGGCTCTCCCTGGTCTCGGTGGCGGGCAACGTGCCACTGGCGATCGCAGGGGCAGTCATCGCCAGCGCCGGAACGGGTGTGCTGTTGCCAACCCTGCTCACATGGGCCGTGAATGGCCTCGAATTCCAGCAGCGTGGCCGGGGGACAGGCATCTGGACGGGGACGCTGTTCATCGGCCAGTTCCTGACGCCCATCGTCCTCGGAGCAGCCGCCGCAGCACTGGGCAGCCTGGGCTTCGCGTTGGGGGCACTGGGAATCGCGTGCGCGGTGGCGCTGCTGGCGGTCCTGATCCGGGGTCCGCGGATGGTGCCCGTCAACCTCTAAAGGACTCTGGTCCATGTGTGGATAACCTATGGGTATGAAGAACCTGGACCTGAACCTGTTGCCCCAGCTGCAGGTCCTGCTGGAGCTGAAGAACGTTTCCCGTGCCGCAGAGCGGCTCCAGCTGAGCCAACCGGCCACCAGCGCGGCCATGGCCAGGCTCCGGCGGCATTTCGACGACGAACTCCTGGTCCGGAACGGCCGCACGTACGATCTCACGCCCTTCGCGCATTCCCTGGTCCCGCTGGTTGATGAAGCCATGCTCCACATCCAGCGGGCCACGCGCGTCCGGTCCGGTTTCGATCCCGCCACCAGCGAGCGGGAGTTCATCATTGCCGCCTCGGACTACGCGGCGGCGCTGATCGTTGGGCCGCTGCGGGGCATCCTGCGGGAGGAGGCCCCCTCCGTGTCAGTGGATTTCGTCCCTACTGCCGGTTCCAGGTTCCAGGGCCAGATGGCTGACTATTCGAAAATCGACTTGCTCGTGGGGCCGACGGGCTACCACATGCAGGGCGCCAGCAAGCAGTTGTTCCGCGACAGCTTCGTTGCCGTGGCTGATACCGGTAACCCGCTGCTCCGCCAGCCCCGGCTGACCCTGGCGGACCTGGTGACGGTTCCCCACGCCGTCGGCTATTTTGGGGAGGGAATCAGCACTCCTGCCGACAAGCTGTTCGAATCAAGCGGGGTGCAGCGCCGGGTAGCCGCAGTAGTGGCAGGGTTCCTGTCCCTGCCGTTGCTGGTCGAGGGAACTGATTTGGTGGCGGTGGTGCCACGCATGTTGGCAGCCAGGGCGCAGCGCGGGGCCGAGATCGTGGTGCTGGAGTTCTCCGAGGGGGCCGAAGCTTCCCTGGTGGAAGCCATGTACTGGCATCCGTCCCAAACGGAGGACCCGGCAAGCGTCTGGCTGCGCTCGGTGGTCCAGCGTGCGTGCTCCAGGCTGCACGAACTCTTCCCGGTCACGGCCCACCCGGTGCCCATCACCCTCCCAACTAGGTAGCAGTTGATGTCGTTTTGGGGGCCCAAAACGACATCTGCTGCTACCTAGTTGGGATTGGGGGGGACGGGTCAGCGCATCGCGTCCGAGACTGACTTGGCGCCACCGTGGCCAGACTGGCCGCCGTCCACCGGAATCTCTGCGCCCGTCACGTAGGACGACAACGGGCTCAGGAGAAACAGCACGACGCCGGCTACCTCCTCCACGCTTCCAGTCCGGCCCAGCGGGGTCTCGGCCAGCGTGGCCTGCTTGAATTCCAGCTTGGCGCTCGCCGTCATGGGCGTTTCGATGAAACCCGGGTGGACGGTGTTTACCCGGATGCCGCGCGGGCCAAGTTCCATGGCCGCCACATGGGACAGTCCCCGCAGGGCCCACTTGCTGGCGGTGTACGCCACCGGATAATGCGCCGTCAGGCCTGCAACGGAGCCCACGTTCACAATCGCAGAGCCGCTGGCCATCAGAGGCGTGAGGGCCTGGATTCCGAGTAGGGCTCCGGCGACGTTCACTTCATGGACCCGCTGCAGGTCAGCCACCAAGACATCGAGCAGCCTGCTCCGCTGGGTGATCCCGGCGTTGTTGACCAGTCCGTCCACCTGCCGCCCCTCGGACCGGATCCAGTCAGCGAGGCCGGCCCAATGCGAGGCATTGGACACGTCAAGTTGCCGGTACAGCAACGCGCCCGCCGAGGCTGGAGGCAAGGCCAGCTCAGCCGGCATCTCCGCCGCGAGGTCAGTGGCGATGACCAGCGCCCCGGCTTCCGCCAGCAACCGGGCCTCGGCAGCACCCTGGCCCTGCCCGGCGCCGGTGACAACCACCGTCCGCCCCTCAAGCTGAAGGGATAGCACGCTAAATCCCGGACGTAGCGGCAGAGGCAACCCGGTTGCGTGGGCGGGGACGGGCCGGAATGCGGGTCACAGCTTCACGCCGTGGGCCTACGGTGTTCTCGATGCTGCCGATCCCTTCGATCGTCATGCGGACAACGTCGCCGGTCTTCAGCGGCGGGGGAGTCTTCGCGCCGTTCCGCCCCCAGAGCTCGGCGAGGCAGCCGCTGCCGCACGTTCCGGATCCCAGGACATCCCCTGGCCGCACCACGGAATCCTGGGAGGCGTAGGCAACGAGTTCGGCGAACGGCCAACCCATGTTGGAGAGCAGGTCCTGCCCGATGGTTTCGCCGTTCACTTCCACGGCCATGGAGATAGGGAGGAATCCCTCGGCGTCGTGCCGGTCCTCGAACTCGTCCGCGGTGACAATCCAGGGCCCCAGCGTGTTGGCGAAGTCCTTGCCCTTGCACGGGCCGAGGCTGACCTTCATCTCGCGGCGCTGCAGGTCGCGTGCGGACCAGTCGTTGAGGATGGTGTACCCGAAGATGTGCTCGTGTGCCCCTTCCGCCGTCAGGTTCCGGCCGTCGCTGCCGGGAACACGTCCGACGACGGCGGCTACCTCCGTTTCAAAGTCCAGCTCCTCACAGCCCGCCGGAATACCGATCACCTCGCCGGGGCCCGTCACCGTGTGCGGATTCGTGAAGTAGAACGTGGGTGCCTCGTACCATTCGGGCAGAACGCCGGCCACGCCGTCGATGCTCTTCCGAACGCCTTCGACGTGTTCCTCGAACGCCACAAAGTCCCGGATGGTGGCGGGGACCAGGGGGGCGACCAGTTGCACGTCGGCCAGCGGGACGGGCGTGGCGGAACCGATGGTTTCCCTGGCACGGGCCAGGGTTTCGGCAAGCCCGGCTTCGAGCAGGGTGTTGACGCCCTGGCCTGCGGGCAGTGCGTAGCAGTGTCCGTCATCGACGAAGCCGGACTGCGTCGCGCCGTCGTGGTTCCAGCGTGCGATCTTGACCATTCGCGTGTTCCTTAGGCTGTGGGATGGGCGGTGAAGACTGACGCGGGCGTGATGCCCAGCGCGGCGGCGTTACGTGCCAGGACCTTGGCTTCGTCGGCCGCGGACAGGCTCGCCGCACGCACTTCGGCCGCCGGGCTGTCGGAGCCCATATCGAACGGATAGTCCGAGCCCAGCAGCACCTGCTCCGGCCCGGCGGCCGCAACCAGTGCCCGGAGTTCGGCCGCGCTGTGGACCAGGGAGTCGAAATACAACTTCTTCAGGTACCACGACGGCGGGTGGGCGCAGCCGTGCGCTTCCGGCCGGACCTTCCAGGCGTGGTCGGACCGGCCAAGGCTGGTGGGAAGGTAGCCGCCGCCGTGCGCGGCCAGCACTTTCAGGTCCGGGTGGCGGTCCAGGACGCCGCTGAAGATCAGGTGGGAGAGCGCCACCGCATTTTCGGCTGGCTGCGAGACGGTGTTGGCGAGGTAGTAGCGGTCCAGCCGTTCATCCAGCGAGCAACCGAAAGGATGCAGGAAGACAAGGGCGCCGAGCTCTTCGGCCCGGCTCCAGAACGGTTCCAGCCGTGGATCGGACAGTTCAACGGTGCTGCGGTCCGGATCGTGCGGGGTGGCGGCGAACGAGCCGATCTCGACGCCGAGCAGCCCGCATTCCAGGACTGCGTGCTCCAGCGCTTCGACCATCAGTGCAGGATGCTGCAGCGGGACCAGACCCAGGCCGTTGAGCCGTTCCGGGGCGCGGTCCACGAACTCACGGACGGCTTGGTTGGCTTGCCTGGCCACCTGCAGGGACAGTTCGACGCCGGCGAAGTAGTAGAAGTGCGACGGCGACGGTGAGACGAGCTGTACGTCCACACCCTGACTGTCCATGTCCGCCAACCGACGGTCCAGATCGGTCAGCTGCGGCCAGCGTTCCTTGATCATCCGGCCCGAAGCGGCCAGGGATTCGGGTCCGTTGCGCCGCACTTCCAGGGCCTGTTGGGCGCCGAAGCCGCCGGGGTCGGCTTCGGCAACCAGCTGTTGCAGAGCCGGGAGGAGGATGTGGGCGTGGACGTCAACGGTGCGGGCCGGATCACTAACGGGATGCGCGCTCATGCGGGTTCCTTCAGCATGGTGGACAAGGAGTGCATGAGGCCGGGCACATCGGCGTCGCGGACGCCGTCGAGCATCCACTGGCCCAGCTGGACGGAGGCGTTGACCACTGCTTTGGCACGTTCCAGACGGCGGTCGGTGAACTCCTTCCAGAGAGTTTCGGTGACGTCCTCGGCATTGATGAGCAGTTCAGCCAGGACGGCCGCGTCCTCCAAGGCCATGGCTGCGCCCTGCGCCACCGTCGGTGGGCAGCTGTGCGCGGCATCGCCGATGATGACGGTGCGGCCACGGTTCCAACGGCCGTCCACCAGATGGGTGGTGAACCACGTGTAGTTGATGCGGGCGCTGTGGTCCAGATTGGCGCGGATCTCGTTCCAGGGGCCGCCGTACGCTGCGGCGAGTTCGGTCATGATGCGAGGGCCGTCCTCGTGCTTGCGCTCCTGGGCCTCCTCCACCAGGTAGGCGTAGATGGTGTCCGGCCCTGTAGGGCAATAACCGGCGATGAAGCAGGGGCCGCCGTAGGTCAGGTCGGTGCGGACCACGTCCGCGGGCCGCTCAACGAAGGCGCGCCAGATGCCCATGCCGGTGGGCTGGGGCTCGACGTCGATGCCAATGGCCTTGCGGACGGCAGAGTGCAGGCCGTCGGCACCAATCAGGAGGTCGTAAGTGGCGGTGTCGCCGTCGGCGGTGCTTACGGTGACGGAACGGCCGTCGTCCGCTATCCCTGTGACGGTTTTGCCGTAGCTGATGCGGGCACCGGCCTGCTCGGCCCGTTCGCGGAGGATGGCGGTGAGGTCGGGGCGGTACATCCCCAGGGTGGCCGGCAGGTCGTCGCCGCCAGTACGGATGTCCTCCAGTACGGCGATGACGGTGCCGGCGGGGTCCGGGGCGCGCAGGCCGAGGGTGCTGAACGGGTAGCCCTTTGCCTCGATCTGCTCCCAAACACCGAGCTGGCGGAAGATTCGCAGGGCGTTCCCCTGCAGCGTGATTCCCGAGCCGACGGTCTGCGGGGTTTCGGCCTTCTCGAGGATTTCGACGTGGACTCCGGCGTCGGCCAGCAGGATGGCGGCGGTCAGTCCCGCGGCTCCCGCTCCGACGATTCCGACGTTCTGTACTGCTGCCATCGCTGACTCCTTTGTGTTGACGGCGTTACTGCTGGTGTTTGTTTGCTGCTGTTAACTGAAAGCTACCGGACTGTGTTTACCGGACGGCGATCGGGTTGACTGGGGAGCCCACGGCTCCGGTGATGGGGAGCGGCGCGGCGGTGAGCAGGAAGTCGTACCTGCCATCCGATGCGCATGCTTCCGCCAGGCCGTCCGGGTCCCACATTTCACCCAGGAACAGCCCCAGGTTGGGGATGGCGATCTGGTGGAGTGGCTGGAAAGCACCATCAAACTCGTTCGGACGGACTTCGAAGCCCCAGGTGTCGGTGGCGATTCCGGCGATTTCGCTGCGGTGCAGCCACGGCGCGGTGCTGAAGGACAGGCCCGGGGCAGACCCGCCGGCGTAGTCGCCCCAGCCGTCGCGGCGCACCCTGGTGTGCTGCCCGGTGCGGATCACCACGATGTCGCCGCGGCCCACCTTCGAGCTGGGTCCCTGCAGTTCAATGGTCCGCTCGAGGTGTTCCGGGGTGATGGCGAAACCGTCCGGCAGTTCGCCGTCGTTCCGTCCGAGCTCCGGCCCGAGGGCCCGACCGACGTCGAGCAGGACGCCGCGCGTGACGATTTTGGCCGCCGCGGTTTCGATGCCGGTCACCAGGTCGCCCTCAGAGGTGACCACGTCGCCGGCGGCCCGGCCGTTCCAGGCCTTGCCCTGGTCGAAAATGTGGCCCAGCCCGTCCCACTGCGTGGAGCACTGCAACGGCATGGCGATGACGTCGTCCGCGCCGCCGAAACCGTGCGGGAATCCCTGGTTGCCGCGTTCAGCGTCCACTCCAGTGTCCGTCATGGTGTGGACGGGGTTGGTGCGGCGCCGCCAGCCCTTCTGTGGGCCGTTGGTGTCGAACGGCTGGGACAGCGAGAACGCCTCACCGCTTGTGACGAGGGCCGCAGCTTCGATCCGCTTGGCGGCGTCAATGAAGTTCAGTGTTCCCAGCACGTCGTCGACACCCCAACGGCCCCAGTTGTTGTGGGCTGCGGCCATGGCGCGAATGCTGCCCAGCGGGTCTTCACGCCGGATCACCGGAGAATCGTTTGATTCCCCGGTGCCCGTTTTGTCCGCCTGAGCGGTGTGCTGCGAAGTCACTGGACCTCGTCCTTGCAGTGGATCAGCTGGGTGCCCAGGCCGGTGATGGTGCCTTCCATGACGTCGCCGTCCTGGAGCAGCCGGCCCCAGTGCTGGCCGTTGCCGGCGGGGCTTCCGGTGAGGACCAGGTCGCCCGGGCGAAGCGGCATGATCTGGGAGGCCTCGCTGACCAGCTTGGCCACCCCAAAGATCATGTCTGAGGTGGATTCGTCCTGCATCGGCTTGCCGTTGAGCTTCAGCGTGACCTGGACGTCCTGTGGGTCGCCGAAGAACTTGGCGGGCACCAGCAGGGGTCCGGTGGGAAGGAAGCCGGGGGCATTCTTGGCGCGGTACCAGTCGGAGCCGATCGCGGGCATGTCTTTGCGGAAGACGTACTCGCGGGTGGTGATGTCGTTGACCATGGTGTAGCCGAAGATGTAGTCCAGTGCCTCCTCCGGAGTGACCCGGAACGCCGTCTTGCCGATGACCGCTGCCAGTTCCAGCTCCCAGTCGTGGGATGTGGAGTAAGAGGGCAAGGTGAGATCGTCAGTGGCGGACGCGATCGCCGTCGGCAGTCCGATGAAGAAGTACGGCGTGCCCTGGCCCGCGCGCTTGTCCATCATGGCGGCGGTTTTGGCGCGCACTTCCTCCTCGTCCTGGCCCGGTTCGCGGTGCGCGGCTGCCAGGTCGATCACGTGCTTGCGGTAGTTGGCTCCGGTCTGAAGCACCTGGACGGGTTCCACCGGGGCAAGGATTTCGACGTCGGCGGCTGCCAGGCCGGTGTCCCCGCCTGCCGATGCGGCAAGGGTGTCCAAGTGGTCTTCGGTGGTGTCCCAGTGCTCGATCAGGGAGTTGATGTCGCCGTCAAGCGGCAGGACCCGGCCGCCCACCAGCAGGCCGACCCGGGCCTTGCTGTCACCGGATTCCTGGAACCGGATGAGGGAATATGTCGCTTCAGGCATATTCCTTTAGCCCCGTCCCTGCTTGGCATACGGGTTCAGGAGCGCTTCCTTCATCTCCGGGGATGCCCCTTCTTCGGTGGCGGTGAAGCCTTCGGCCGGAGGGAAGGACTCGGTCATGGAGTGCGGCATGGCGCCGTTCTTGTAGAAGTTGTTGGAGCCCAGGGACGGCTTCCAGGTGTTGGCTTCCCAGTCCGGGACGTAGTTGCGGTAGCCGCCGGAGTTGAGCTCCACCCGGAGGCCCGAGGGATCGCGGAAGTAAAGGAAGTTTTGCTCGCCCACGCCGTGGATGGAGGGGCCGTATTCCATCGGGGTGCCGTTTTCCATCATGACGTCCGCGGTCCGGAGCAGGTCCTCGGTGGCATCTACCCAGAAGGCGATGTGGTTGACGCGGCCGGCGCGGCTGGAGGTGTCCAGGACTACGCCGAGGTCATGGGACTTTTCGTTCGTGGTCAGTACCGAGAACACAGTGATTGGTGCTTCGTCCAAGTCAACGAACGCCATGACGCGAAAGCCCAGGGCCTCGTTGTACCACTTGGCGAAGCCCCGCACATCGGAGCTAGCCACGGTCACATGGTCCAGGAAGCGGGGTGCTGCGGCGTGGCTGCTGCGGCGCTCGGGGCGGTCGGGGTAAGTGGATTCGAAGCCGGGCTCGGCGACGAACTTCTCGACGTCATAGAAGAGGCGCATCCGGTGGCCGTAGGGGCCGGTGAATTCGTAGGCCTTGCCGTAGCCGTGGCCGCCGGCGGTCCAGGTGCCCTGCACGCCTGTCGCTTCGACGCGCTGGGCCGCAGCCTCGAGGGCCGCCTGGGAGTTTGTCCGCCAGGCCATCCGGCCAAGGGATGCTTCAGGGCCTTCGGTAATGACAAGGCTGTAGCGGTAGTAGTCGCCCCAGCAGCGCAGGTAGACGTTGCCGTCCACGCGGTCAATGATGCGCATGCCGAACTTTTCCTCGTAGAACCGGGCTGACGCTTCGACGTCTGGGCTGGTGATCTCGAGGTGGGCAAGATGGGAGAGGGGAGTTTCCACGTTGAAGTCCTTCTGGGTTGCTGGCTGCGGTCGGTTTGGTGCAGGTCCTGTAACCACTGTGAACCAGCTCATGTATTTGGTGAAGAGGCGTTTACTGATATCTGGCATTTGTCTGGCAGATACACCGCAGCTGTTTCTGACTATCCGCGGGGCAAATACCACGTAGAACCGATCTGCCGTTCCTCGGAAGGAGCGTCCCTGCGAAACTCGACAGAAACGCCCTTCCGGAAGGACCTCCGTGCCTGTTCCCCAACTCCGCCTCGCTGGCAAGACCGCCGTCATCACCGGAACGGCCAGCGGCCAGGGCAGGGCCGCGGCGCTGGCCTTTGCCGAGGCGGGAGCCTACGTGGTCGGCTGCGATATGGACGACGACGGCGCCGCTGCCACCGTTGCGGCGGTCACCGCATCGGGTGGCCGGATGAGCAGCAGCCGCGTGGACCTCACGGACGAGGCCGCCGTCGCTTCCTGGGCGCAGGACGTGGCAGCAACCCACGGACAGGTCCATATCCTGTATGCCAACGCTGCAGTCACCCGCTTCGCCCCGCTGGATCAGCTCACGTTCGCCGACTGGAAGTGGAATGTGGAGCATGAGATGGACGTGGTGTTCCTGCCGGTCAAATACTTCTGGCCCCAACTGATCCAGACGCCTGATGCCGCCATCGTGCTGGTGGGATCCACAGCAGGTGTCACCGGGTCCATGACCAATGGCCGGCTTGCCCACACGGCCACCAAGGGAGCCGTGGTGGCGATGACAAAGCAACTGGCGGCCGAAGGGGCTCCGCACGGGCTGCGGGTAAATGCCGTCAGTCCCGGAATGATCCGCACTGCGGCCACCGAAGGCAACCTCCTCGCCCCGGACCACCCCATGCGCACTATCGCCGGCAGCATCCCGTTGGGCCGGATCGGTTCGCCGGAGGAGGTCGCCAGATGCGCACTGTTCCTTGCCTCCGACGAAGCGTCGTACGTGACGGGCGCCAACCTGATGGTGGACGGCGGCTGGTCGGCGGTCCTTCCCGGTTAGCGGGTTTAGTAGAATCTCAACAAACTTAGGTGTGAAAGTGACAGAATGCTGTTACGCTGGATTTTGCCCCTACAGAGAGTGAGCAATGATGCTTCTCGAGCGAGACCTCATCCAGTCCGTCGGATTCCGCAATGTCACCGAGGACGGACGTGTTACCGGTTTTCAGTTCCGGCTCCGCATGCCGTCCTACCGGGGCATGGCCGCCTCCCTTATTGACGGGGTTGCGGTTCGTGTGGGCGACATCATCGACGTCGGACCGGACGTTCCGCTCTGGACCTTCGGGGAGCGGACCTACACTCTGCACCAACTCTGGGGAAGCGACGGCGTCCGCTGGCCGCTGGAGGAGGCCGCAGTGGTCACTGTCCCCCTGGAGGGCGGCCTGCCGCAGGGCATCCATGAGCTTTCCATCGAACTTCGCCTGCGCATGTCCTACATTCCCCTCGAGCACCAGCCCACAGTGCACCGCACCAGCCGTAAGGTGACGCTCTCGCCTGAAATCGGCGACGGCACTTTCCGCTACGGCGTCTCGCTCTACAGCTTCATGGGCGATTACGGAACGGTCATGGACCTGGAAACGGCGCTCGCAGCAGTCGCGGACGTGGGCGCCACCGGCGTCGAAATCCTCGGTGAGGGGCACGTTCCCCAGTACCCGGAGCCTTCTGCGGCCTGGATCGACAACTGGTTCAGCCTCCTGGAAAAGTACTCCCTGGAGCCCACGAACTACGGTTCCTGGATTGACACCCGGCTGCACCCGGGGAGGGCCATGACTGTTGCCGAGGGCGCCGAGGCGCTGCAGCGGGACCTGCGGCTCGCCCACCGGCTGGGTTTCGGCTTCGTGCGTCCCAAGATCGGCGTCGTCTCCAGCGATTTGGTGCCCGACCCGATCTGGACTGAATCCGTGGAACGCTCCCTTGACCTGGCGCATGAGCTGGGAGTCATCATTTGCCCCGAGATCCACTCACCGACGCCCATCAGGCACCCCGTGGTGGAGGACTACATCGGCCTCATCGAGCGGACCGGCACCAAGAACTTTGGCCTGCTCATCGACACCGGTATCTTCCAGGACCGCCCGATTCCGCTGCGGGAGGGCGAGACCCGCGAAACTCGGCCGCCCTTCCTGGACGGTATCGGTGTTGATCCGGCCGACTTCGCCGGCATCGCCCCCTACGTTGTGTTCATCCAAGCCAAGTTCCACGACATTAACGACCAGCTCGAAGACCAGCAGATCCCCTGGCGGCCCGTCCTCCAAAGCCTCAAGGACGCCGGCTACACCGGCTACCTCTCCAGCGAATACGAAGGCGAACGCACACCTTGGCGCTCCATCGAGCAGGTTCGCCGCCAACATGCCCTGATCCGGCGCATCGCCGGCGAACTTGCCTGACCCACCTCACCCGACCTCTCCACCAGCAAAGAGAGAAACCATGCCAAACGGACTTCTTGACGATTCCAGCCTGCGTACGCACCCCGAAGGCTTCGCCCTGGCACTGACCATCCCGTGGTACCGCAGCCTCTGGCTCTCCTCGGTGTCCTCGCTCCGGCTCATGGTCGATGGCCACGAAGTTCCTTCCGAGGAGCTTTCCCTGGAACTTGGAGGCGTCCGCTATGCGCTGGCGGACCTGCCGGCCCAAAGCGACACGCTCTGGTACCTCCAGGAGCATCCGCTGCTCATCGCACCGAGGGACACCCCGCTGTCCCTCGGTGAGCGGCACCAGATTCAACTCATGGGGGAACTGCGGCTGCCCTACATGCAGATTGCACCGGGCCAGGACGGTGGTCCCGGCATATACGTCCCGAACTTCGTCAACCAGACCCTGGAGCTCGCTGTGACGGACAGCGCAGCGCCTGCGCCCGAACTCACGACATCCCTCACGCCGGCTCCACCAAAAGCCGAGGATGATCCCTTCTCGCTGGGACTCACGCTCTACTCGGCAAGCGCGGAATTCCGGGCCGGCTGGTATGACTTCGACGGCCTGCTCAACCGTGTGGCTGAGCTGGGCATCGGTCCCGGGATCGAAATCGTGGCCTCCCAGGTCCTGCCCACGTATCCCAAGGTGACAGATGACTTCGCCCGCTCGTGGCAGGCGGCCTTCGACAAGCATGGCTTCGTGGCCAGTTCTTTCGGAGCCAACCTGGACATGGGCCGCCGCCGCGACCGTGACATGACTCCGGATGAGGAATACGAGTTCACCCAAACGCTGTTCCACGGCGCCAAGAGGTTGGGCTTCCCCCTTGTTCGCATCCAGAGCGCCAAGCCTGAGCTGCTCCGACGGCTCCTGCCGCTCGCCGAGGACCTTGAGCTCAAGCTTGCCTATGAGATCCATGCGCCGCTGGGGCCCAACTCGCCGGAGATCATGAAAGTCCGCGATGTCTACGCCGACCTCGACTCCCCGCTCCTGGGCTTCGTGGCTGACTTCTCCTCCACCATGCACAGCATGTCCCCCACGCTCCTGCGTGCTGTCCGCCGGGCCGGCCTGGACCACGAAGCCGTCCAAACGCTACAGGCGATCTGGGCCACCGACGCGCCGATGCGCGCGCGGCAGGAGGATTTCATCGGTTATCTCCGCGGACGGGACTTTGATCCTGCCCGCCTTGGTTCCTTCGCCCATTTGGCCTTCAATATGCATGGCCATGTCAGCCCGAAGGAGTGGGCGGACATCATGCCCCAGATCATGCATGTCCACGCGAAGTTCTACGACATTGACGAGCAGGGCAATGAGCCCGCGATCGACTACCCGGAACTGGTCCGCGTATTTGTCGAAGGGGGCTACCGGGGCTTCTGGTCCAGCGAGTGGGAAGGGCATGCCTTCGCCGAGCTTGGTGAAGTGGATCCGCTGCTGCTGGTGCGGAAGCAGCACGACCTCATCCGCAGCAGCATGCGGGCTGCGCTCATGAGTGCCTAAGTGCCCCGCCTGGCCAGTAATGGCCCGGTGGAAGGCTGATGCCCGGCTGGTGAAATCCAGCCGGGCATCAGTGTTTTAAGGCACGTTTTTTGCTGCTGCGGCAGCCACGATTCCGGCCGCCTCTTCAAAGAGGCTACGCATCCACTCATGTTCCGAATCCCGGTTGTGCACGGGGTGCCACCACAGGGCGTTGACCAACGGGGTCGCATCAAAGGGCAGCGGCAGTACCCTTATTCCGCCCAGTTGAAGGGCGAAGGGAGCAAGTGCCGCCTGGATGAGTCCGATCCGCTGTGTTCCGACGACGAAGTGGGGCAATGAGAGGAAGCTCTCCACCACCACTTCAACCCGGGGTTCTATGCCCAGCTGCTGGATCTGGCGTTCGGCCGAGGTGAATGCCGAGCGTGACTGGTAGGACATGACCCAGGGAAGTTCTGCCACGTTTTCCATGGTGACCTGATCGCCGACGGCCTCGTTGGACGTGGAAACGACAGCCACCCAGCCGTCCCTCCAAAGGTCCAGGTAGGGGAGTCCGGTGAGGAACCCGTGGGGCAGCACCATACCGTCCACTGAGCGCAGGCGGTTGGCGGCGTCTTCGACCACCATTGGGTTGTGGAGCATGTACCTGAACCGGACGCCGGGGGCCCGCTCGGCAGCGAGTTCGGAGGCGACGCGGCCGATGGTGGTGAAGCCGTAGTCCGAGCCGTAGATGGAGAACTCGCGTTCGGACTCGGTGGGCTCCCACGTGGCCTGGCTCTCGAACACCCGGCGGGCGGCCTCAAGCGCGGTTGTGGTGTGTTCGGCCAGGCGCAGCGCAAAGGGTGTGAGTTCGTAGGCATTGCCGCGGCGGGCCAGGATGGGGTCGCCGAAGTGGGAACGGAGCCGTGCGAGCGAGGCGCTGAGGGCCGGCTGGCTGAGGTGAAGCCGTTCGGCCGCCCTCGTGACGCTGCGCTCAGTAATCAGGGCATCAAGCGAAATGAGTAGGTTGAGGTCCAGCCGGGAAAGAAGGGCGGAATTTGTCACGGCGCGGCGATCCTTCGAAGAGGAAATTCAGTCAGGCCAGTCTATCAGTGCGGTCGATATCCATAGGAAATTCCATCATTGTTCTTGATGCGCCTGAGGGAAGTCCGCGGCACGACTTGGCGCGCCCCGCTCCTTCCCTGCCGATATGCGCGCCTCGGCGGAACTTATGTCTCGTATAGCAAAGACTTATGTGCTTTTTCGGCACATCTCCTGCATACTGATGAGTGACCGGGGTCACGGCTCCCGGATTTTCGACAACGAAGTCAGAAAGGCTGGACATGACACAGCACAGTCGCTTTTCGGGCCTGAAGGTCGGCGCCCTCGCCGTCCCCACAGCCGCAGCCCTCATCCTTACCGGATGCTCCGGTTCCACCGGAGGCAACACTGCCACGGCGGGAGCCCAGGAGTTTTCCCTCTCCTTTGCCACCTCTAACACCATCGAGAGCCCGTTCCAGACGCTGGGCGAGAAGTACATGGAAACCCACCCGGACGTGAAGATCACCTTCAACCCGCAGCCGAACGATTCCTACGACCAGACCTTGCGGACCCAGCTCCAAGCCGGCAATGCATCCGACGTTGTAGTGACTTCTCCCGGTTCGGGCACCGGCCGCAGCATCCTGCCGCTGGTTCAGGCCGGATTCCTGGAGCCTCTGGATGATGCCGCAAAGGCACTCGTGCCCGAGGGCAGCGAAGCCCTCTTCGGCACGGATGGAAAAGTCTACGGCCAAGCACCGGAAATCACGGTGGTTGGTTTGGTGGCCAACGAAACAGCCGCCAAAGCAGCTGGCATTTCTGACTTCCCGTCAGACTTCGCGGCCCTCGAGGACGAATGCAGGTCGCTCGCATCCGCCGGCAAGTCGTTCATCGCACTCGCCGGCTCCGCTGCTCCAAACACCGGCCTGATGGCAATGTCCCTGGCTGCGTCCCGCGTCTACGCCGAGGACCCGAAGTGGAACGAAAAGCGTGCCGCCAAGGAAACCACCTTCGCCGGGTCTGCTGGGTGGAAAGCCTCCCTTGAGGCGGTCACCAAGCTCAATGATGCGGGCTGCTTCCAGAAGGGCGCTGCAGGTGCCGGGTTCGACGCGATCACCAAGGGCCTTGCCAGTGGAACATCGGTTGCCGGCTTTATCCCGGGCCCCAGCTGGAAGCAGTTGAAGACCGCGGCCGCCGACTCGGATTTCGCTGTGCGCGCGCTCCCGGCGGAGAACGGCTCGGACAAGGGCTTCGTTTACGCCAGCGCGAACTACGCGTTCTCCATCAACGCAGCGTCCAAGAACAAGGATGCCGCCCAGGCGTTCCTCGACTGGGCTGCCGAGCCTGAGCAGACCAAGGCCTTCGCGGAAATCGACGGTGCCCTGCCTGTCACCGGCCTGGACAACTACGATTTCAGCGCAGGTGCCTACGAGAACGTCGGCGATCTCATCCAGGACGGAAATTACGGCCCGCTGCCGAACAGCCAGTGGCCCAACTCCGCCGTCTATGACGCCCTCGCAACCGGCGTCCAGGGTCTGATCACCGGACAGAAGAACGCTGACCAGGTACTTCAGGCCATGGACGCAGCCTGGGGACAGTGACAGTTTCAGATCACCAAAGTTCCGACCACTCAAAGGGACAAGCAAGGATTACCATGACTGCGACGATGCAACCGAAAAGCGAAGCAGCTAAAGCACCCCTGCGAGGCAGGCGCGTTCCGGGGACGGGCGGGAAGACCCGTCCCCGGGGCGCGGGCCTGCAGTTGGGACATTGGTGGTGGGCGTTGCCCGGGATTGTCCTGGTTATCGCCATCCACTACGTGGCAACGGGTATCGGCGGCTTCTTCGCATTTACCAACTGGACGGGCATCGGCTCGTTCAAAATTGTGGGCTGGCAGAACTTCGAGGCCATCTTCAAGGACCCCACTAAACTCGGCGCCCTGACGAACACGCTGTTTCTGGCCTTTGGGTCGGTCTTCCTCGGCAACGTCGGCGGTCTTGTTATCGCCCTCGGCCTCAACCGAATGCTGAAGACACGGTATATCCTCCGCACCCTCTTCTTTATGCCCGTGGTGCTCAGCCCGCTGGCCACTGCCTACGTCTGGAAGTACATCTTCGACTTCGACGGCCCCATCAACGTCTTCCTCACCTCGATCGGCGCCGGCGACCTCGCCAAGCCATGGCTCGCTGACCCAGAGTGGGCCATCTGGACAGTCCTGGTAGTGCTTGTCTGGGGGTCCACCGGCTTTGCCATGGTGATCTTCATGGCCGGACTTGCCAGCGTCCCGGTGGAAGTCGAGGAGGCAGCCGCCATCGACGGCGCCAACCTGTGGCAGCGCTTTACCAACGTCACGCTGCCGGCCATCCGCCCCGCTATCGCCATTGCCACAACATTGGGAATCGTCCAGGGGCTGCGGGTCTTCGATCCCATCATGGCCCTGACAAACGGAGGACCTGCCGGCGCAACCGAAACCCTGGCCACCCAGGTCTACAAACAGGCGTTTGCGCTCGGCAACTTCGGCGGCGGTGCCGCCCTTGCCCTCGTGCTGGCCGCCATCATCCTGTTCTTCGCCGTCATCCAGCAACGGCTGACGCGATCGAACCCGGAGGACTAAGAATGTTCCGCTACACCAAACTCACACTGCTCCGCGAGATTGGCCTCTGGGCCCTGGCGCTGACCTTCCTCGCCCCGTTTTACTTCCTGGTGACCACCGCCCTGAAGCCGGACAGCGAGATGTACACCACCTCGCCACTGGCGCTCCCGAAGAACCCGGACTTCAGCAACTTCGTGGCCGTCCTGACGGCCCAGGGCAACTCCAACGTGGTGATGGGCCTCGTGAACAGCATCATCATCACCGCCGGAAGCATCGTCGGGCTGATCGCCCTGGGTTCGATCACCGGCTACGTCATCTCCCGCAGCACCCGCCGCTGGAGCAAAGGCATGTACTACCTCTTCCTGATCGCGATCATCCTGCCCGGCCAGCTCGGTGCGGTGCCGCTTTACATGGGTGCACGGTCCCTGGGCCTCACCGGCTCTGCGTGGGGCCTGATTATCCTGTACACCGGCATGCTCCTGCCGTTGTCCATCTTCCTTTATTCAAACTTCTTCCGCGGGTTGGGTACCGACTATGAGGAAGCGGCAACCATTGACGGCGCCAGCAGGTCGCAGATCTTCTCGAAGGTGGTGCTTCCCATGATGGCTCCCGCCACGGGGACAGTGGTCATCTTCGCGGGCCTCATCGTGTGGAATGACTTCTTTACTTCGCTGATCTTCCTGGGCGGCTCCGCCAACCAGACGCTGCCGGTGGCGATGTACTACTACATCGGGTCGCTGGTCTCGGAGTGGAACTCGATCTTCGCGATTGTGATCGTGTCCATGATCCCCATCCTGGTGCTGTTCCTTTTCGCGCAGAAAAGGTTCATCCAAGGCTTCTCCGGCGGCCTGAAGGGCTGACGCAACGGCTGGTAACCGCGAATCGCTTGAAGCGTTTCGTGGCGATTTTCTACACCCTAAAACCCCTAGATTCCAGGAGATACCCATGTTCCAACTTTCGCCGAATATCGATCTTTTGTTTGCCGAAGCGGGCGAAAGTGCCGCGGATCGGGTCCGTGCGGCAGCAGCCGCAGGCTTTGACGCCGTCGAGATGTGGGGCCCCACGGGCAAGGACATTCCGGCCCTCAAGGCCGCCCTGGAGGAGACCGGCGTCCAGCTCACCGCCCAGCTCGCCGAGCCCCGCATGCAGTTCATGATCCCGCCGCGGAACCACGAGCCCTTCTACGAGGGGCTGGACGCGGGCGTCGCCGTCGCCCAGCAGCTCGGTTGCCCCCGCATTGTGGTGGGCAGCGGCACCGGATTCGGCGGACGCAAGCGGCAGGACCAGCTCGACGAACTGATCGAGATTTTCACCCGCGGGGTGGCCCACATCGAAGGGTCCGGCATCACCCTGGTTCTCGAACCGGTTAACGTCCGCGTGGACCATCCCGGCGCCCTGCTTGACCGGACCTCCGAGGCGGTCTACATCGCCCGGGGAGTTGACTCGCCGAACTTCGGCGTACTCTACGACCTCTACCACTCCACCGTCGAAGGCGAGGATGTCGCCGTCGAGCTCGCCAACGCAGGTGACCTCATCCGCTACGTTCAGATCGCCGACACTCCGGGGCGCGGGGAGCCGGGTTCCGGATCCATCGACTGGCCTGCCCGGCTCGCTGACCTGCGGACCAGTGGCTACACCGGCCCCATTGGGCTGGAGTACTACCCCACCATCGACTCGGCAAAGTCGGTCCGCTACATCCAGGAACTGGTGGCCGGATCGTGAGCCACAGGAGGTACCCCGGCTCCGTCGACGTAGCCATTGTCGGCAGCGGCCCGACGGCGTCAGCCTACGCGAGGATCCTCAGTGAGGAAGCGCCGGGCGCCAGCATCGCCATGTTCGAAGTGGGTCCAACCGTCAGCAATCCGCCGGGCGCCCACGTGAAAAACATCGAGGATGCGGAGCGACTCAGCTTCGCCCAGCGTGCCTCCGAAGGACCCGGGGCCGGTGCGAAGACGGTGAACTCGCCCGGCGCCGTGAAAAGCGGTGACCGGCTCGCCCGGCCGGGAACTTTCCTCCTGCAGGAAGGCTTCGCCTTTCCGGGCGAAGATGGACTTCCCGTTGCGGCCATGTCCAGCAATGTGGGCGGCATGGCCGCACACTGGACCGCGGCATGCCCCCGCCCGGGCGGGAGGGAACGCATCGATTTCCTCCCGGATCTGGACAGCCTCCTGGACGACGCCGGCCGGCTGCTTGGCGTGACCACCCACGCCTTCGACGGCGCGCCGTTCTCGGAAATCGTCCTGGAGCGACTCTCCGCCGCGGTGGACGAGGGGCGGGAGCCGGACTTTCGTGTCCAGCCAATGCCCCTCGCCGTCCACCGGCGCAAGGACGGCCGCCTCGTGTGGTCCGGCGCCGACGTCGTCCTTGGCGACGTAACCCGCGAAAACCCCAACTTTGAGCTCTTCGACGAGTCGCTGGTGACGCGCGTGCTGCTTGAGGACGGCAGGGCTGCCGGCATCGAAGTCAAGAGCCGGCGCACAGGCGAAACCCATCAGGTGGCCGCCCGCGTGGTGGTAGTGGGCGCGGATGCGCTGCGTACGCCGCAGCTGCTGTGGGCTTCCGGAATTCGGCCCGACGCGTTGGGCCGGTACCTCAATGACCAGTCGCAGGTGGTGTTCGCCAGCAGGCTGCGCGATGTTACGGCTGGCAACGGGTTGGCGCGTGCCGCCGGTGCGCTCCAAGGGCAAAGCGGCGTGGCCTGGGTACCCTACACCGACGAGATGCCCTTCCATGGCCAGATCATGCAGCTGGACGCCTCACCTGTTCCGGTGGCCGAGGACGACCCCATTGTCCCGGGCTCGATTGTGGGACTGGGGCTGTTCTGCGCCAAGGACCTCCAAAGGGAAGACCGCGTGGCCTTCGACGACGCGTCCCTGGACGCCTATGGGATGCCCGCCATGCGCCTCCACTACCGCCTGACGGAGCGGGACCGGGACGTGCTGGAGCGCGCCAAGCAGGAGATTGTCCGACTGGGCAAGGCGGTGGGCGAACCCCTCGACGAACGTCCGTTCGTCCTCCCGCCGGGAGCGTCGCTGCACTATCAGGGAACCACCCGGATGGGCGCAGCGGACGACGGCGGGAGCGTGTGTTCGCCCGACAGCCAGGTCTGGGACGTCCCCGGCCTCTTTGTGGCCGGCAATGGCGTCATCCCTACGTCCACGGCGTGCAATCCCACGCTGACGGCTGTGGCCCTTGCGGTCAAAGGCGCACGAAAAGTCGCCAAAGACCTCAACAGTCCTTTACTTATGTCTGAATTAGACAATAGAATGATTAAATAATGAAGAAGTGGCCGATGGTTGCATTTCAGCGCCAGGCAAAGACAAGGAGGTCTCGATGATCGCCGACCGCATAATCGAGCAAGGAACACTCACCACCGAGGGCGGACGCACCGCCATAGAGGTCCGTATCCCGTGGTACCGCGCCCTGCCGGGATCGTGCATTGCAGGTGCCGCGCTGACAATCGACGGAGTGAGCGCCCCGGAGGACTCACTTCGCTGGACCATGAACAACCGGACCTTCAGCTTCCAGGAGCTCGTCGATGAGACCGGCGAATGGTGGTTTCCCCTGGACTCGGCCGTCCTGTCCGGCGACCTTCCTGTGGCAGATGACCAGGACGAGCACGAGGTACGGGTGGACCTGAAGCTCTATATCCCCTACATCATCACCGACCACGGGGTGCTCCACATCGAAGAACACGACACCAAGACCATGAAGGTGGCACAGCGATGACCAGCCTCGGCACGCCGATCCAGGGCGTCACCCTTTACAGCTTTACCCGGGCCTTCCACGCCCGGCAGTACGACCTCGACGGCCTCATCCGCAAGGTGGCGGCCGAGGGCTTCGGCCCGGGGCTTGAGGTCATCGGATTCTCCAGCCTCCGGGGCTTCCCGGACCACATCGACGATACCTTCGTTGGGCAGTTCCGCGACCTGGTCGCCGAAGTGGACCTGGTCCCCACCTCCCTTGCCGTTAACGTCGATACCGGCATCCGCCGCGACCGGCTCATGAACCACGACGAGCTCGTCGAGTACATGCGCAAGCAGATCGAAGTAGCCGCCCGGCTCGGCTTCCCGATCGCCCGGGTGCAAATCTCGCTGACTCCCGACGCCATGGAAAGCCTGCTGCCCGTAGCCGAGAAGTACGGTGTGACCCTGGCTCTCGAGGTCCACGCGGACCAGCACGGCGCCCACGAGCGTGTCCTGGCCCTCCGCGACCGCTACGAAAAGCTCGACTCCCCACTGCTTGGTTTCACCGCCGACTGGGGCGCGACCGTCACCGGCTTTGCCCCCTCGCTGCTGGAGGCCTACCGCCGGCGCGGCGCTTCTGAGGAGCTGCTCCGCCAGGTGGTTGAACTCTGGAACGGTTTCTACGCCGAAGGGCCTCCCAACACCCAGAAGGTCCATGGTGAGCGCTTCGGTGCCTTCATTGGCCTGGCCGCACGCAGCGGCCGGCCGGACCTCGGCATTGACTTCGCCATTAATGGAACCGGACTTTTTGGTCCGGCCCCCATCGATACCTGGCTGGAAATCATGCCGTGGGTCCGCCACGTGCATGGCAAGTTCTTCGGCATTGACGAGCACGGCGAGGAGCCCTCGGTTCCCGTGCGTGGCCTGGTCCGCCAGCTCGTCGAAAACGGCTATTCCGGTGCGATCTCCAGCGAATACGAAGGCTGGCACTGGAACAACTGGCAGGATCCGTTCGAGATCATCCGCGGCGAGCAGGCCGTGCAGCGTTCAGCAGCTGCCGACGCCGGCTCTGCCATGATCACCGATCCCGCCGAGGCCCGCCGCATCCTCAACAGCCACCTCGCCCAGCCCGTCCGCGGCTGAAACTGAAGGAACAAGACATGTCAGAAGGCATCGCAGGCTCGGGAATCGAGCTTGGCATCACCCTGTATTCGCTCACCTCTGAGTTCGCCGCCGGGCTCTACACCCCGGAGACGTTGATCAAGGCAGTTGCAGACGAGGGTCTCGGCCCCGGGGTTGAGTTCAACATTGCGCAGATGCTGCGCACCTACCCCGACGTCGACGACGACTTTGTGCGCCTGTGGCGCGACAGCATGGACCGCTACGGCCTGACCCCCAGTGCAGTGGGCACCAACCTGGACATGGGCCGCCGCAAGGAACGCGACATGACCCCCGAGGAGGAGTACGACTTCTTCGCCAGGCAACTGCACACGGCCAACCGGCTCGGTTTCCACAGGGTAGTAATCCGCTCCGCCGGCAAGGAACTGCTCCGGAAACTGCTTCCCTTGGCTGAGAAGTACGACCAGAAGCTCGGCTACGAAATTCACGCACCCCAAGGCCCGAACGACCCCAAGATCCTGCAGATCCGGGAAATGTACGAGGAACTCGGAAGCGACCGGCTCGGCTTCACCGCCGACTTCAGCTCCACCATGCACAGCCTGTCGCCCACCCTGTTCCGTACCCTGACCCAGATGGGACTGCCCAAAGAGCACTTCGCTGTCATGCAGGAAATCTGGCGCAAGCCCCTACCCATGCAGGAGCGCAACCAGGAGTTCGAGGACTATCTGAACGCCAACAACTTTGATCCTGCACGCCTGGGCCCGTTCACCCGCCTGGCGTTCAACATGCACGGCCTGGTTCCCCCGGAAGAGTGGCTGGACATCATGCCGCAGATCTTCCACGTTCATGCCAAGTTCTACGACATCGACGAGCACGGCAACGAGCCCGCCATGGACATTCCGCGGATCGTGCGGCAATTCGTCAAGGGCGGCTACAAGGGCTACCTGTCCAGCGAGTGGGAGGGGCATGCGTTCGCTGACCTCGGCGAATCCGATCCGATCGACCTGGTCAAGAAGCAGCACACGCTGATGCGCCGTGCCGTCGAGGAATCCGTCGTCCCAGCCTAAGGAGAACGCCCATGACTGCCACCAATGGCGAAGTCACCACTGAGGTTGAGCAGTTGCGCCGTGAACTCGACGAGGCTCTCCGCCTGGCCCGGCGGGCCAACGACAGGGGCGACCTTGAGAATCTGTTCAATCGCTACATGTACCTGCACAATGCCTTCGAGGACGAACAAATCATCCCGCTGTGGGTGAAGCCAGGAACGCCGGGCGTGCGGGCGAGGTACACCAACGCGGGGCAGTACACGGATTACGAGAGTGTGGTCCGCTACCACAAGGGGCGTCCGTCCCCTGTGGGCAAGCTGATCCTGCACTACACCACGACTCCGGTCATCGAGGTAGCCGCCGACGGCAAGACGGCCAAGGGCGTCTGGATCGTCACAGGCAACGAGTCAGGACTCACGGACCCTGAAGTGGCCAAGGAAAGCCCCGACTACATGTACTCGCCCGGTGAGGTACAGGGCAAGAAGGTCTGGGCCCACTGGGTCTGGTGCAAGTACGCGGTGGACTTCCTACGGCAGGACGGTGAGTGGAAGATCTGGAAATTCCGCTGCTACGAGCTCCTCCGGGCGCCATTCGAGGAAAACTGGATCAGCTTCGCGGAAAAGAACCAGCATGCCTTTGCCCTGGACCTGATGTACTTCGGCGACGACGGCAAGCCGGTCTTTATGCCTCCCGCCGATGAACCCGTGCCCACGGAGTACCACCCCTACAGCCCATCAACACGGCAGACGCTGGATCCCGCGCCTCCTGTTCCCCACGACACCTTCGTCGACACGTTCAAGTAAGGAAAGCCATGGCAACTCACAACTCCCTGTTCAAGGACACCGATGTCCGCAGGCACCCAGAGGGCATTGCGGTGTCGGTGCAACTGCCCTGGTACCGCAGCCTTTGGCTGTCCGCCGTTGACGACGTCGCCGCGACAGTCAACGGCGTGGAGATCCCCAAGGAATCCCTTCGCCTCGAGCTCCAGGGCCAGTCCTATTCCATCGCCGAACTCCCGGAGCAGTGGGAGACGCTGTGGTTCGTCGCGGACCGGCCCGATGTGATCATTCCCCTGGACCGCGTCCCTGAGGCCGGCGAGGAGATCGACGTCGAAGTCATCCTCACCCTCCGCCTGCTCTACATGCAGATCGCTCCCATGCGTTACGTGGGCAACCGCGTCGCCGTGGAACGGAAAGTCGTGCTCGCATGACCACCCTGCGCGTGGCCATGATTGGCTACGGCTTTATGGGCGCCGCCCATTCCCAGGGCTGGCGCACCGCCCCGCGCGTATTCGGCCTGCCTGCCGAGACGGAGATGGCGGTTATCGTGGGCCGCAACGCCCAGGCTGTCGGTGAGGCAGCCCGAAAATGGGGCTGGGCCGAATCCGCAACCGACTGGCGGCAAGTCATCGCCCGGGAAGACATCGACATTGTCGATATCGTCACCCCCGGTGACTCCCACGCCGAGATAGCCATCGCGGCGCTCGAGGCCGGAAAGCACGTGCTGTGCGAGAAGCCGCTGGCCAACACGGTGGCGGAGGCCGAGGCGATGGCCGACGCCGCCGCCACCGCCGCCGCCCGGGGCATACGGGCCATGGTGGGGTTTACCTACCGGCGCGTTCCGGCGGTGACGTTCCTTCGCGACCTCATCGCCGAGGGCGTGGTGGGCAGGATCAGCCATGTGCGGGCTTCGTACAGGCAGGATTGGCTCGTGGACCCGGAGATGCCGCTGGCCTGGCGCCTGCAGAAGGAGCACGCCGGCTCCGGGGCGCTCGGGGATATAGGCGCCCACGCGATCGACCTGGCCCAGTTCGTCACCGGGCAGAACCTCCAGAAGGTCTCAGGGGTCGTCGATACGATCATTAAGGAGCGGCCTGTGCTGGATTCCGGTTCAGGCCTGTCGGGCATAGCCGGCGCAGGGTACGGGCCAGTCACTGTGGACGACATCGCCATCTTCACCGGCCGGTTCGAATCCGGAGCGCTGGCGTCGTTCGAGGCATCACGGTTTGCGACCGGACGCAAGAATGCACTGGCAATTGAGGTCTCAGGTGACAAGGGAGCCCTGGCCTTCGACCTTGAAGACCTCAACAGCATCCAGTTCTACGACCGCACAGTCCCAGCGGACCGGCAGGGTTTCCGGAAGATCCTGGTCACTGAAGCCGAGCATCCCTATGTCTCCGCCTGGTGGCCCGCAGGCCACATGCTCGGCTACGAGCACGGGTTCTCGCACCAGGTCAAGGACCTGGTTGAAGGCATCGTGGGCGGCACTGACCCGCATTCAACGTTTGCTGAGGGACTGCGGGTGCAGCGCGTGCTCGACGCCGTCGAGCGCAGCTCCGAGAATGACTCTGCCTGGACCAGTGTCGGCGCCGACGCTGCAGTGCCGGCTCGCTAAGGAGGGAAAGAACATGGCTCGACCGATTACCTTGTTTACCGGCCAGTGGGCCGACCTGCCGTTCGAGGAAGTGGCCCGGCTCGCCGGCGAGTGGGGCTACGACGGACTGGAAATCGCCTGCTGGGGTGACCACCTTGATCCCTGGCGCTGGAACGACGACGCGTACGTGCAGGGCAAGCTGGACGTGTTGGAACGCAACGGCTTGAAAGTATGGACAATTGCCAACCACCTCAAGGGCCAGGCCGTGTGCGATGACCCCATTGACGAACGGCACCGTGGCATCCTGCCGGACATCGTTTGGGGCGACGGCGACCCTGAAGGTGTCCGACGCCGGGCCGCCGAGGAAATGAAGAACACCGCGAGGCTGGCCGCCAAGCTGGGCGTGGAGACTGTGACCGGGTTTACCGGCTCATCGATCTGGAAGTACGTTGCCATGTTCCCGCCCGCCACAGAGGCGATGGTGGAGGCAGGCTACCAGGACTTCGCGGACCGGTGGAACCCGATCCTGGACGTCTTCGACGAGTGCGGCGTGCGCTTCGCCCATGAGGTGCATCCGTCGGAAATCGCCTACGACTACTGGACGACGGTCCGTACCCTCGAAGCCGTCGGGCACCGCAAGGCTTTCGGCCTGAACTGGGACCCGAGCCACATGGTTTGGCAGGACATCGACCCGGTAGGCTTCCTCTGGGATTTCCGGGACCGTGTCTACCACGTGCACTGCAAGGACACGAAGAAGCGCCTGTCCAACGGCCGCAATGGTCGTCTGTCATCCCACTTGCCGTGGGCCGATCCGCGCCGTGGCTGGGATTTCATCTCCACGGGGCACGGCGACGTGCCGTGGGAGGATGCCTTCCGCATGCTCAACTCCATCGAGTACGTCGGCCCGTTGTCCGTCGAGTGGGAGGATGCGGGCATGGACCGGCTCGTTGGAGCGCCGGAGGCCCTGGGGTTCATCCGCAGGCTCTCCAGCTACGAGCCCTCCGTCGCCGCTTTCGACGCGGCATTCAGCACGAAGTAATCAAAAACAGGTCAGCGGCCGGTCCCGGTAAGCCGGGGCCGGCCGCTTTGCTGTGTTTGCGCGCCGGGCACGGCTTCGGTCAGGCGGCGGCTCCCTTACCCAGCGCACCGGCACCCGAAGCACGGGCACCCGAAGCACGGGCACCCGAAGCACCGGCAGCCAGCGCGGTGGTGGCGAGGGCAAGGTGCCGTCGGGTGATGTCGGTGGGGTCATCCTGGAGCCACTCGTGTCCGCCCCATTCACTGGTCAGAGTACCGGCAAAGCCGTTGCCGCCAAGGAGTCCGCCCAGGTCGCGGAGCGGCTGCGATACGCGTCCGTCAGCGTCTTCCAGATCCCAGAACTTCAGGTGGAAGCCGCCAACCAGCGGAAGGATGCTCCGGAGGTCTGAGGCGTCGCTGCGGCCGAAGCGGATGACCAGGTTCATGAAGAGCGTGTGGACGCGTGGCGGCACGTTTCCGGACTGGAGCAGGGCCTTCACGGCGTCGAGCGTGGCAGGGTTCCGCCATTCGTCCGCCAGCCGGGTTACCAGCTCACCGGGTACGCCGCCGCGGCGGAGTTCCTCAAGGTAGCTGGCGGGCAGGGCCGGCATGAGCATGCTGATGTCCACGAGGACCCGCACATGATCGTCCGCCAGCCCTGCGATCGTTTCCAAGGCCGGGGCTATGGCAGGGCTGTCAGGAGCCTGCTGCCCTTGAATCTCCTCGTACAGCACCAGGTCGAGCTCGTGCAGCAGCGGCTGCACCAGGGCCAGCAGCTCGGCGCCGGCCTGGCCGATCGGCAACCGGACACCGGCAGCCCCCACCCGCCGGGCCGCTTGGAGCTGGGGAACCAGGAAGTCCAGCCGCTCCTGGGTGGACCGTTGCTGGGTAGCTGAGAGGAAGTCATCCAGGCTCGCGCCCACAATGCTGACCCTTCCACCCACCTGGTCCAGGGCATCGCGAAACTCGTCCACCTCGGCATCCCGGGGCTCCGGAAAGGACCGCCACAGCAGTCCGGGCTCCAGTTCGACCGTATCGGCCACGCCGTCGGCGACGATGCCGGTGACTATGTCCTGGGCCGGTCGGCGTGCCGCCGTGATGTCAGGAGTCCAATTGAAGGCACTTGCGCAGAGGGTCCAGGTTTGAGGAATTCCAGTGGTCAAGGGGCACCTTTTCAAATATGCGTGTTAATGACAAACTTATGTCACTTTTAGGATAAAGGATGGAAGTCATGCTGCAAACAGCTCTGCGCGATGATGCGCTCACCACCACTGCGGACGGCTTTGAACTGCGGATTGGACTGCCCTGGATCCGCTCCATGCCGCTGTCCAGCGTGTACGGCCTTGCCGTCGAGGTCGACGGCGTGCGGTTCGGTCCGGAGGATCTTGCGGTGCATCTTGGGGTGCGGGACGTGCTGGCGGGCTCATTGCCGGAAGAGCACGGCTGGTGGTTCGTCCAGGACCGCCTCGTTGTGGCTGGCAGTGGCCGGCTCGCCGCTGGCGCGCATGCCGTCTCGGTGGACTTTCAGCTTTTGGTGCCCTATCTCCAGGCGCGGCCGGGCTCGCCGCTCATTCTGCCGTTCCATCTCGAAGCGGAACTGGAATCCGGGCGGCATGCCGTCTCGGACGTGACCAGGGACGTGGCCTGACGCTTGTGGCCACGTCCCGGATTTCGACGGCGATATTACTTCTGGGAGGCGGGTTCGCCCGCGGCAACCCAATCGTTGAACATCTCCCGGACCATCGGTTCGAGGGTGGTGGGCCACCAGTCTCCACCGTCCACCGCTTCGCCGAGGTCTGCCGGCGTCGCAATGGTCACGCTGCCGGTGGCAGCCCACTCTGAACTGCTCCCCGAAAGTTGGACTGAGAAATCAGTTCTGACTTTCGGGGAGCAGTTCTATGCATGGAAGAAGTACGTTGTCCGAGGAGCAGCGC